>NZ_JBMRFR010000015.1:0-87375 GCF_049384845.1 Stenotrophomonas sp. CASM101
GGCAGCCGCGGGAACGCTGCGAAGATCATGCAGTTGCCGGCCAGCGGCCGGCACTACCAGGCCGTCAATCCTCGTCCGCATCCTCGGCAACGCTGTCTTCCGCGTCATCGTCGGCATCGAAGCGCTGCTCATGCACCGGGCCCGACGCCGGGCCGGCCGCCTTCAGCGGATGCGCGGCGATGCGCGCTTCATAGTCCTGCACCAGCGCATCGCGCTGCGGCTCGCTCAGTTCCTGCCAGTGGCAGTCCAGCAACGCACCCTCCAGCGAGTACAGCAGGTTCAGGCTGGGCTTGAAGCCGGCACGCTTGACCTTGACGAAGGCACCGACCGCTCCGATCGCGACCAGGTCGTCGCGGCTGCGCAGGCCGACCTGGCGCAGCCAGGCCGCGCTCTTGGGGCCGATGTTGCGCAGCTTGGGTGCGTTCATCCCAGCGCCTCGACGAACACGCGGGCGATGGCTTCCAGGCCGGCCTGGTCGTCGGCATCGAAGCGGCCCACCTTCGGGCTGTCGATGTCGAACACGCCGATCAGTTCATCGCCGCGCAGCAGCGGCACCACCAGCTCCGAACGCGAGGCCGAATCACAGGCGATGTGGCCGGGGAAGGCGTCGACATCCTCCACGCGCTGGGTGACCCGCTGGCTGGCGGCGGCACCGCACACGCCCTTGTCCAGCGGGATGCGCACGCAGGCCGGCAGGCCCTGGAACGGGCCGACCACCAGTTCCTTGCCGTCGTACAGGTAGAAGCCCACCCAGTTCAGGTCGGGCAGGGCGTGGTAGACCAGTGCGGAGAGGTTGGCCGCGTTGGCGATGCGGTCGGACTCGGCGTAGACCAGGCCACGGGCCTGTTCCAGCAGCTGGGCGTATTGTTCCGGCTTGCTGCCGGTGAGCGAGGCATTGGCGAACATGCACGCAGTCTAGCAAGCGCGACGGGCCGGCGATAATGCACGCTCTGTTGCCCTGTTGGAGCCAATCGATGCCGTTGCCTGCCACGCTGCCGCCCGCCCTGTTCGTTACCGGCACCGACACCGAAATCGGCAAGACCGCGGCCAGCACTGCGCTGCTGCATGCGCTGCGCCGGCGCGGCCTGCGTGCAGTCGGCATGAAGCCGGTGGCCAGTGGCAGCGAAGACCTGGGGCAGGGCCTGCGCAACGAGGACGCGCTGGCACTGCAGGCGGCCAGCTGGCCGGTGCCGGACTATGCCGACCTGAACCCGTATGCGCTGCGGCAGCCGCTGGCACCGGAGCTGGCGGCGGCCGAGGACGGCGTGCAGGTGGAACTGGCGCCGATCGTGGCCGCGTTCGCGCGACTGCGCGCGCAGGCCGATATCGTGGTGGTGGAGGGGGTTGGCGGTTGGCTGGCGCCGGTTTCGGCCACGCTGGACCAGCTCGACCTGGTGCGTGCGCTGCAGCTGCCGGTGCTGCTGGTGGTGGGCATGCGGCTTGGCTGCGTCAACCATGCGCGGTTGACTGCGCAATCACTGCAGGCCAGCGGCGTGGACCGCCTGGGCTGGATCGGCAACCACATTGATCCTGCGATGCAGCGCCAGGACGAGAACATCGCCACGCTGCAGCAGCGCCTGCCGATGCCGTGCTGGGGACGGCTGCCGCATCTGCCGGGGGCGGATGGTGAAGCGTTGAGCGCGCATCTGTTCGACGACCTGGGGTAGTGCCGGCCGCTGGCCGGCAACCGCGATGAATCACGTCCATGCAGTTGCCGGCCAGCGGCCGGCACTACCGTGCTGCAGCCGCCAGCTCCCGTGCGATCGCACCCAGCCGCTCCACCGCACCGATGAAGCGCGCATCCAGGCTCTGGCAGCACGACAGCCGCAGGCAGTGGCGGTAGCGTGCGCCGCGCGAGTACACCTGGCCCGGCATGAACACGATGTCCTCCAGCAGCGCTCGCTCGAACAGCTCGCGCGTGTCCACGCCCGGCAGTTCCAGCCACAGCAGGAAGCCGCCCTGCGGTTCGGTGGCGCGGGTGCCGGCCGGGAAGTGTTCGGCCACCAGCTGGCGCAGCCGCCCGACCTGTTCGCGGTACAGGCGGCGCATGCGGTGCAGATGGTGCTCGTAGCTGCCTGCTTCCAGATACGCGGCCACCGCATCGCCGAGCAGCTGCGGCTCGCCGCCGGTGGACTGGAACTTCAGCAGTGCGATGCGCTCTGCGAAGCGGCCGCCATCCAGCCAGCCGATGCGGTAATCCGGCGCCAGTGTCTTTGAGAAGCCACCGACCACCATCACCCAGCCATCGCGATCGAAGGCTTTCAGCAAGGGTGCCGGCGGTTCGCAGAACTGCAGCTCGGCGTACACCGCATCCTCGATCAGCGGCAGCTGCCGTGCGTTGACCAGCTCGGCCAGGCGTTGTTTGGCGGCGGTCGGCATGGTGCAGCCGAGCGGGTTGTGCACGGTCGGCATCACCACCAGTGCGGCCAGCGGCCTGTGCTCCAGCAGCGCATCCAGTGCATCCACGTCCAGTCCGTGCTGCGGGTGGGTGGGCAACTCGATGGCCTGCAGGCCGAGGTTGGCCAGCAACGGATACAGGTTGAAGTAGGACGGCGCCTCGATTCCCACCGCGTCACCGGGCTGGGTGACCGCGCGCAACGCCAGCTGCAGGGCTTCCATCGCGCCATGGGTCAGCAGGAGTCGCTCGGCGTGGGTGTGCAGCCCCATGCGCGGACTGCGGCGCACGATCTGTGCCAGCAGCCGGGGGGAGCCGTTGGGTCTCGCATAGGTCTCCACCGTCTGCTGGCCGTGGCGCAGCACCTGCGCGGTATGCCGGGCCAGCTGCGCGCCGGGATAGAACTGGCGACCACGTGGGCCGGCGAAGGCCAGATCGACCACACCCGGGCGGCGCTGTGCTTCCAGTACCCGGGCCATCAGGACCTGCTGCAGCGGCGCGGTGGGCGCGGATGGGGTGTCGCGCAGCGAACGCTCCGGCACCGACAGCCGCGGGGCGACTTCGAAGCCCGCCTTCGGCCGCGGAATCACCAGTCCGGCATCTTCCAGCTGGCGATAGGCGGCAATCACCGTGTTCAGGCTGAGCCGGCGCTGCAGGGCCATCTGCCGCAGCGAAGGCAGGCGGCTGCCGACCGGAAGGCGGCCACCATGAATGGCTTCGGCCAACTCATCCGACAGCCGTTGATAGCGGGGGGGGATCATCGAGGCCTGGTCATCTGTATCCATCGAATATCCCGCCATCTGGTGCTGTACCCATGATGATGGCGAGCCTAGCATGTCGTTGTCGGCCTGGCCTGATCGGGGCACGGCCGATACTTCCCAAACGCACGGCTGGATGGCCGTGCGTCTTTTTCTGTGTGTAGAGCCGAGCCCATGCTCGGTTGCACTTCCGCCAACAGCAGCCGAGCGTGGGCTCGGCTCTACAGAGAGCACCGCCGAGCGTCGGTCAGCCCAAGGGGGAACGCCGGCTACCGCATCGGCACCAGCGCCGCCTCGCGCCGGTACAGCGCCGGGAACTGCTTGCCCAGCGCCGCAAGCTTCGGTGCGTCGTAGTAGCGGATGTAGGCCGCCTGCGGGTAGTTCGCCATGTAGTTCTGGTGGTAGCTTTCGGCCGGGTAGAAGCGCTGGCCGCTGACCAGCTGGGTGACGATCGGTGCGCGGTAGCTGCCGGCCTGGCCGAGCTGGGCGATGTAGGCGCGGCTGGCTGCCTGCTGGCGGGCGTCATCGGTGAAGATTGCCGATCGATACTGGCTGCCGTGGTCCGGCCCCTGGCGGTTGAGCTGGGTCGGGTCGTGTGCCACCGAGAAGAACACCTGCATCAACTGCCCGTAGCTGACCTGGCGCGGGTCGTAGTCGATCTTCACTGCTTCGGCGTGGCCGGTCTGGCCGCTGCTGACCCGCTCGTAACGCGCGTCGGCGGCGCTGCCGCCGATGTAGCCGGACACCGCATTGCTCACGCCCTTGACGTGCTGGAACACGCCCTGCACGCCCCAGAAGCAACCGCCGGCGAACACCACGCTGGCGTGGGTCGCGTCATCGCGGAACGCCGCATCGCCCGTGGGTGCCGGTACTGCCTGGGTCTGCGCGCTGGCTTCGACCGGCGCCGCAGCCGCGCCGTGGTCGACCAGCAGCACACCGGCGATCAGTGCGGTGGCCACCAGTCCGGCGACACCGGCGGCGATGCCCTGTTCAAAGGAGAGTTTCATCATGTCCTCCCGTTTCAACCAAAAGTGAAGGCATAGGCCTGCACGCCCGCATCGAGGAATTCGATCTCGAAGCGGTGCGGACCGACCGTGCCGCGCTGGCGCACCAGCTGGTACAGGCGATGCTCGTCGACCACGCCACTGCCATCGGCGCCGACATCACTACCGGCATCGGCGGCGGGCAGCGCCTTGCCATCCAGCCAGACGCGGAAGCGCACCGGCCTGCCGTCGCGGCTGGGCGCCAGCACCAGGTGCAGGTCGCGCGCATGGAACTGGAAGGCAATGCGGCCACCGGCCTGCTGCAGCTGTGCGGCTTCATCGGTGACGGTCCAGCGCCCCGACAGTCCCCACTGGTTCAGCGCCAGGGTCGTTGGCAAGGAGTAGTCGAACGCGGCATCACTGCGCTGCCCGCCGGGCGAGGCGAACTGTTCGGCGCGGGCGTGGCCCAGATACGTTTCCGGCGAGCGCAGGTTGCCCATGTCGGCCTGCACGGCCACGCCCTTCAGGTCGGCGGCAGCGGGATCGGCCGGTGGCGGCAGGTTCGTCTGCCCGGCTTCGGCCAGCAGGCGACGGATCACCTGTTCCGAGCGCGCGTAGTTGCCTTCGCCGAACTGGTGGCCGCGGATGTTGCCCTGCGCATCGACGAAGTACTGCGCCGGCCAGTAGCGGTTGTTGAACGCGCGCCAGATCGTGTACTGGTTGTCGAGCGCCACCGGGTACTCGACCTTCAGCTGCTGCACCGCCTTCATCACGTTGCGTGGGTTACGCTCGAAGGCGAACTCCGGCGTGTGTATGCCGATCACCACCAGGCCGTGGTCACGGTAGCGGCGTTCCCATTCGTGCACGAACGGCATCGCGCGCAGGCAGTTGATGCAGGAGTACGTCCAGAAATCGACCAGTACCACCTTGCCGCGCAGCTGCTGGGCCGTCAGCGGTGGGCTGTTGAGCCAGCCGGTGGCGCCGTCCAGCGCGGGCAGGGTGCCTTCCACCGGCAGCGGTGCATCGGCTGCGGCGTTGGCACCGGCCATCATCATCATCGGCGGTGCCGCCGGCTGCGCGCCGGGTACCGCATCCAGCAGGCCCTGCTCGATGCGTGCGGTGCTGACCGTCGAAAGACGGGTGAGCAGGCCGGTATCCCAGCCCAGACCAATCGCCACCACCGCCAGCAGCGCGGCCACGCCCAGCACCTTGCGCAGTGCGTCGCCGAGACCAAGCCGCGCCTGCAGTGCGCGGAACACGCGGCCGCCCACCCACACCGCCAGTGCCAGCGCGGTGATCGCGCCCAGCGCATACGCCAGCAGCAGCGTGCTGGTGCCGACGCTGGCGCCATGCAGGGCGGCACCGGTCAGCACCAGGCCGAGGATCGGCCCCGCGCAGGGCGCCCACAGCAGGCCGGTGGCGACGCCGATCAGCAGCGAGGTCCACGCGCCGCCGTGCCCCGCGGCATCCGCCGCATCGGCACGCGCGCTCAGCCGTGCGCCGACGCGCTGGAATGGCGCCAGCAGATGGTCGGCCAGTCGCGGCCACAACAGTGCCAGCGCGAACAGCGCCATCAGCAGCAGGGCGACCCAGCGTCCGACCTGGTTGGCCTGCGCCACCCATTGGCTGCCCACCGCAGCCAGGCTGGCGACCACGGTGAAGGTGAGCGCCATGCCCAGCAGCAACGGCAGCGTGCTGCGCAGGAAGGGGCGGTCGGCACGCGCGAACACGAACGGCAGCACCGGCAGGATGCACGGGCTGAGCAGGGTCAGCGCGCCGCCGAGGTAGGCAAGCAGCAACAGCAGCATCGTCAGGCTCCGGAAGCAGGGGAAGAACCGACCGGCACCCGCCAGCCGTCGGCGGTACCGTCCGTGGCGCCGGGAACGAACACCATCGCCGCACCGTTCATGCAGTAGCGCAGCCCCGTCGGGCGTGGGCCATCGTTGAACACATGGCCGAGGTGGCCGCCACAGCGACGGCAGTGCACCTCCACCCGCAGCATCCCGAAGGTGACGTCGCGGTCTTCGCCGATGGCGTTGTGCAGCGGCGCCCAGAAGCTGGGCCAGCCGGTGCCGCTCTCGAACTTGGTGGAGGAGGAAAACAGCGGCAGCGCACAGCCGGCACACGCGAAGGTGCCCTGGCGGTGTTCCTTGTTGAGCGGGCTGCTCCACGGCCGTTCGGTGGCCTGCTGGCGCAGCACCGCGTACTGCGCCGGGGTCAGGCGCTGGCGCCAGTCGGCATCGCTGTGCATGACCTCGAACTGTCGCGACGGGCGCGCTTCGGCGGCGGCTGGGGCGGCGCGGCTGCAGGCCCCCAGGCCGAGCAGGCCGGCGGCGGTGGCAACACCTCCCAGGCCCAGCAGATGGCGGCGGGACAAGGACATGGCGGACTCCGGGAAGGGGGTGACGGGGCCATGCTGCGCCCGCCCGGGTCAACGAATCCTCACGCAGGATTCAATTTTTCGTGAGGTATCGGCGGCCGCCCCGCGCCACAATGCTGCCAGCCTCCCCACTGGCCCCGAGCTGCCGATGTCGACCAAACGCGTGCTGATCGTTGAAGACGATGCCCATATCGCCGACCTGCTGCGCATGCACCTGGGCGATGAGGGCTACGACGTGGCCCATGCCGCCAGCGGCGATGCCGGCCTGCGCCTGCTGGAGCAGGAAGGTCCGTGGGATGCATTGGTGCTGGACGTGATGCTGCCCGGCGTGGATGGCCTGCAGGTCTGCCAGCGTGCACGCGCGATGGCGCGCTATGTGCCGATCATCATCATCAGCGCGCGCGGCAGCGAAACCCAGCGCATCGTCGGCCTGGAACTGGGCGCGGACGATTATCTGGCAAAGCCCTTCTCGATGCCGGAACTGGTGGCGCGGGTGCGCGCATTGCTGCGCCGCGCCGAGGCGATGGCGCAGAGCGCACGCATCGATGCCGGCGCGATCGAACTGGGCGGCCTGCAGCTGGATCCGGTCGCGCGCACCGCCTCGGTGGATGGCAACGCGCTGGAGCTGACCCCGCGCGAGTTCGACCTGCTGCTGTTCTTCGCCCGTCATCCGGACCAGGTGTTCGCGCGCATGGAACTGCTCAACCAGGTCTGGGGCTACCAGCACGATGGCTACGAACACACGGTCAACACCCATATCAATCGCCTGCGCAGCAAGATCGAGCCGGACCCGGCCAACCCACGGCGGTTGCTGACGGTGTGGGGCCGCGGCTACAAGCTGGTCGATCCGGCCGGGGCGGCGGCATGATCAAGCCGAACCTGTGGCAGAAGCTGGCGGTGGTGACCGCTGCGCTGATGCTGGCGTGCTGCATGGCGCTGCTTGCACTGCAGATGCGGGCCAACACCCGCCACGAGCAGGAGGTGGTACAGCGGCTGTCGCTGGGCCTGGCCGAGCACATTGCCCAGCGCAGCGAGCTGATGGATACCAGCGGCATGCGCGATGCCGCCGTGCGCGCGCTGTTCGGCCAGCTGATGGCGGTCAACCCCAGCGTCGAGGTCTACCTGCTGGACGACCAGGGCCGCATCCTTGGCCACGATGCGCCCAGTGGGCACCTGGTGCGCACCCGGGTGGACGTGGCGCCGCTGCGCCGCCTGCTGGCGGGAGCACCGTTGCCGATCCTCGGTGATGATCCGCGCAGCGCCGATGGCCGCAAGGTGTTCAGTGCTGCACCGTTGATCGTGCAGGGCCGCCAGGCCGGCTATGTGTACGTGGTGCTGGTGGGCGAGCACCGGCAGATGCTGGCCGACGACCTCGCCGCCGGCAGCCAGTGGAACACCACGCTGTGGTCGGTGGCACTCGTTGGTGGCCTCGGCCTGCTGGCCGGGCTGGTGGCCTTCTACTGGGTGACACGCCCGCTGCGGCGGCTGACCCGGCGCATCCAGGCCTTCGACATCGATGCACCCACGCCACTGCCGCCGGCGGAGCCGCTGCGCCCGGGTGAGCGCGATGAACTGGTGATCCTCGAACATGCGCATGCGCAGATGGCGCAACGGTTGGGCGAGCAGTGGCAGCAGCTGCGCCAGCAGGATCTGCAGCGCCGCGAGCTGGTCGCCAACATCTCGCATGACCTACGTACGCCGTTGTCGTCGCTGCATGGCTACCTGGAAACACTGGCGTTGAAGGACGCCACGCTGTCGCCGGACGAGCGGCGCCGTTATCTCGGCATCGCGCTGGCACAGAGTGCCAAGGTCGGCCGGCTGGCACGCGCGCTGTTCGAGCTGGCGCGGCTGGAACATGGCGAAGTGCGCCTGGAGTGGGAAGTGTTCGCGCTGCCGGAACTGCTGCAGGATGTGCTGCAGAAATTCGAGCTGGCGGCGCAGGCGCGCAACCAGCACCTGCACGCCGAGTTCCCGCCCGGCCTGCCGCTCGTGCGTGCTGATCTGGGCCTGGTCGAGCGGGTGCTGACCAACCTGCTCGACAACGCGCTGCGGCATGCACCCGAGGGTGGGCAGATCGAGGTGCGCCTGCGCGCAACCGATGACAGCGTGGAGGTGAGCGTGGCCGATGATGGCCCCGGGGTGGCGCCAGCGCTGCGCACCCACCTGTTCCAGGCACCGGCCGCGCTCGGCGCTCGGCGTGGCGACAACGGCGGGCTGGGCCTGCTGATCGTGCAGCGCATCGTGCAGCTGCATGGGCGCAGGATCGAACTGCGTGACAGCGCGAGCGGCGCGTTGTTCGTGTTTGCCCTGCCACGCGCCGAACCGGCGGCCTAGCAGGCCGGTTCGCCCGTCACCGCACCGCCGCTTTCCAGCGGCAGTTTCAGGCGGATGCACGCACCTCCCAGTTCGGAGTCGGTCACTTCAACGTGGCCGCCGTGCTTGTCGGCCACCACCTGCACCAGCGCCAGGCCGAGGCCGAAGCCCGGGCTGCCCGGGTCCAGCCGCACGTAGGGTTGCAGTACCTGGCCGCGCAGTTCGGGTGCGATGCCGGGGCCGTCGTCCTCCACCTGCAGGCACAGCCAGCCGTCATTGACGGTGCTGGCAATACGGATCTGCCGGCGCGCGTAACGCAGTGCATTGCCGAGCAGGTTGCGCAGTGCCAGCTCCAGCATGTGCCGGTTGACGTTGACCAGGCCCACCGGCGACAGCGCCTGCTGCACCGGCACCGGCAGCGGCGCGAACTGGGCGACCACGCCGCGCACCAGCGCCGCCAGCTGCAGGCGCTGGCGGGTCAGCTGATGGCAGCGACCCAGTGCGGCGTACTCGACGCCGGCGTCGGTCAGGTGCTGCAGCCGATCCACATCGGTGCGCAGGCCGCCCAGCGCATCGCGCTGCACGTCGTCGAGTGCGCTGTCTTCCAGCTCGGCCAGGCCGAAACGCATCCGTGCCAACGGCGTGCGGACTTCGTGCGCCACCGCCTGCGCGAGCACCCGCTGGCTTTCCAGCAGTTGCTGCAGCTGCTCGGCCATGTGGTTGAAGGCATTGGCCAGCGGCCGCACCAGTGCGGTGCCGGCGCGCGGCGCACGCGTGTCCAGCTGGCCGTCGCGCATCCGCCGCGCCGCCTGGGCCAGCTGCGAGACGTCGCGCCACAGCCGGTAGACCATCACGTACATCGGCAGTGCCACCGCCACCATCAGGATCAGCAGCAGGATCGCCACGCCGGAGACTTCGCTGTCCTGCCAGCTTTCGTCAGGCAGCGCTTCGTCCAGCGGCCCCAGCATCAGCGCGTAGCCGCTGTCACCGATGCGCTGCAGGCTGCGCATGTGCTCCAGGTCGATCTGCACCCGGCCGTTGTTGAATGGCGGTCGCTGGCTGGACTGCAGCGCCTTCACCGCCTCGCCCAAAGGAACCAGGCGTAGGGCATAGGCGAAATCAGCGTCGAGTTCGCGGGCCAGCGCCGGCCACTGTTCACGCGGGGTTTCGGCGAAGCGATGCTGCAGCAGCGCGTGCGTGCCGCGCATCTCGGCCTGCAGGCCGGCTTCGGTGCGGTCTTCCAGCAGGGCATCCCAGGCCCACAGGCCCAGCACGATCAGCAACAGATGGGCGAGCAGGAAGCCGATGCCGTAGCGCAGGAAGTGGAAGGCGTGGCCGCGCATCGCCGACGGCGTGCGCGTCATCCCCATGCCGAGCGGCTGAACAGGTAGCCGCGGCCGCGAACGGTCTTGATCCGTTCTGGCTGCTCCGGGTTGTCGCCCAGCTTGCGGCGCAGGCGCGAGATGCGGGCATCGATCGAGCGGTCCAGGCCGTCGAAGGCGATCCCGCGCAGGCCGCGCAGCAGCGCATCGCGGTCCAGGATCTGGCCGGCGTTGCTGGCCAGCAGGAACAGCAGGTCGAACTCGGCCGTGGTGAGCTCCAGCAGGCCGCCCTGCAGGTGTACGTTGCGGGTGGAAGGGTCGATGTTCAGCTCGCCGAAGCGCAGGCTGCCGTCACGTGGCTCGACCCGGCGGTGGCGGCGCAGGTGGGCACGCAGCCGGGCCAGCAGCACCCTCGGTTCGATCGGTTTGCCGATGTAATCGTCGGCCCCCAGTTCCAGGCCCAGCACCTGGTCGATGTTGTCGGTGCGGGCGGTCAGCACGCAGATGATGCCGTCATAGTGGGGCCGGATCTGCCGACACACTTCGAAACCATCCTGGTCGGGCAGGCCGACATCGAGCAGGACCAGCGCCGGCTTTTCCGCCAGGATCCGGGCCACTGCCCGCTCGCCGCTGCGTTCATGGGCGACCTGGTAGCCATGCCGCTGCAGGTAGTCACTGACCATCGTTCCCAGGCGGGCATCGTCTTCGACCAGTACGATATCCAGCATTTCCAAGGCCTCCGTGGACGCAAACGTACCGCCACGGCACGAGCGCGGCGATGCTATCCCAGCCTGCGGGCCGCCCGGGTCCAGCGGGTGGGCGCCATTCAGCCGGGGTTGCTGGCGCTGGGGGCCGCACTCCAGGCCTGGCAACAGCTTGGCGTTGAGCTTAGCCTGAGGCTGTTACAAAGCGTTACCTTCGTGATACGTCTGGTGACCATCGCTGACAGCAACGCGACTGACGCGGGGCCGTCAGGGCGCAGAGCATGGAGTCTCCTCCGCTCCGCGTGCCGTTCCCATGTCGCCCGCCCTCTACCTGCTGAACCCGTCCCGCCGCTGCCGCTGCAGAGGTGCCCGATGAGTGGCGTGGTCGGGGCCTGGCTGCCACCTGCCGAGGACGAACACCTGCTGCAGCGCCTGGCACCGATGCTGCGCGCCCTGCAGCAGCGCGGCCGGGGCCGCATTGGCTACTGGACCGACGCCGGGGCCGGCCTGGCACTGGGCCACTGCCGGGCGCCCACCGATACGCCATTACAGCCGCTGAGCTCGGACTGCGGTCGCTACGTGCTGTGCCTGGACGGCCGCCTGTACAACCGCAGTGACCTGCAGGCGCAGCTGCGCGACCTGCCACGCAGTTGCAGCGATGCGCGGCTGCTGCTGCAGGCGATCGTCGAATGGGGCGTGGAGCGGGCGCTGTCGCGCATCGAGGGCGCGTTCGGTTTCAGTGTGTGGGACCGGGAGGCGCGCGAACTGTGGCTGGCCCGCGACCGGGTCGGCGAGCGGCCGCTGTACTACGGCTGGTACCAGGGCCAGTTCCTGTTTGCCTCGGAGTTGAAGGCGCTTCAGGCCTTCGCCGGATTTGCCCCTGGCATCGACCAGGATGCGCTGAGCCTGCTGCTGCGCCATGACTATGTGCCGGCACCACACACCATCTACCGCGGTATCCACAAGCTGGTGGCCGGCGCGATGCTGCGCATCGATCTGAATGACCATGCGGCTGGCGGTTCCAGCCAGGCCACACAGGGCGGCTCACGCTACTGGTGTGCACGCGATGCGATGCAGAGCGCGCTGCAGGAACCACTGCAGCCGGCACCCAGCCTGGAGCAGGCCACCGACCAGCTGGAAGCGGTACTGCAGAAGGCCATTGCCGCACGCATGCACTCGCCGCTGGCTTGCGGCGCGTTCCTGTCCGGAGGCACCGATTCCTCATTGGTAACCGCAATGATGCAGGCGCAGTCGACTCTGCCGATCGAAGCCTGGACGGTCGGTTTCGACGATCCCGGCCATGATGAGAGCGACTGGGCCTCGCAGGTCGCGCGTCACCTGGGCGTGCAGCATCACCTGCACCGCATGGACGCGCGCCAGGGCCTGGACCTGCTGCAGCGCCTGCCGCAGGTCTGGTGCGAGCCGTTCGCCGATGCCTCGCAGCTGCCGACCCTGCTCGCCAGCGAACTGCTGGGCGCTCGCAAGCCGGTTGCACTGACCGGTGATGGCGGCGATGAACTGTTCTTCGGTCACCCCAGCTACGGCCGCGCGCTGCGCAATGCACGCCTGTGCGGCGGCCTGCCGGACTGGGTGCGTGACCTGGCACGGCGCAGCGGCAACCGGATGAATCCCGAGCGCGGCCGCCTGGGTGGCTGGCGTGCGCTGGTGGCCGAGGTGGCTGCCAACGATGTGGAGGGGCATTATCTGCAGCGCGTGACCCGCTGGCGGCAGCCGGCGCAGGTAGTGCTGCGTGCGCGTGAGCCGCTGACGATCTTCCAGCAGCAGGACACGGCGCTGCCGGCCGAGGCGCGCATCCAGCTGCTGGATTTCCGCATGGACCTGGCCGAGGGCATCCTTGCCAAGGTTGATCGCGCGGGCATGGCGGCGGGCGTTGAAACCCGTGCGCCATTGCTGGACATGGAGGTGGTGCGCCTGGCCTGGCGCCTGCCGCAGCACCTGAAGTACCACGATGGCGAACACAAACTCATTCTGAAGAATCTGTTGGCACGCTACCTGCCCGAGCCGCTGGTGTACCGTCCCAAGCGTGGCTTTGGCCCGCCCATGGCGCGCTGGCTGGCCGGTCCGTTGCGCGATTGGGCGGAGGCGCTGCTGGACCCGCAGCTGCTTCGCAACCAGGGCTGCTTCGATGCGGCACGCGTGCGTGGCATCTGGGAAGCGTTCCTGCGCGGCGAGCGCAAGTGGCACACGCACCTGTGGAACGTGCTGATGTTCCAGGCGTGGCACCAGCACTGGCACGGTGGTCGCGGGCGCTGAGGTTCCTTTGCGGTGTGTTCTGCGTGGCGTGTGGCGGATTCGTTCTGCGTGGCGCAGGGCGGAGACCCTTGCGTACGAATGTCCTCCGGCGCCGGCCGTTGGCCGTCACCTCCCCCTTTACTTCGTACGCAAGGGCCTCCGCCCTGCGTTCGGAGTTCGTCGGTGCCTCATTGAAAAGTTGCCATGAGCACTGAGCTTTAGCTGCCGTAAGCCGAGCCTCGTCGGGGCGGGCAGGGGCCTGGGCAAAGTAAAGGAGGAGGTGACGGCCAACGGCCGGCGCCGGGGGACATTTGCCCAGGCCCCTGCCCGCCCCGGCGGGGCCCATCAGCTCGCAGGAAATCCAGACGAGGAAGCGCTCTTGAATCCAGACAACGGGCAAAAAAAGACCCGGCAGAGGGAGGGATCTGCCGGGTCCGGATTGCATGGGGGGAGGGACCCACGCAATGAGCGTTGCGTCGCGTCAGTGGTTGCTCGCGTCCGCCGTTGATTCGTTGTAACCCTGCACCAGTTCGGACCACGCCTTGCTGGCCACCAGGCCGAGACCGACCACGTCCTGCTGGGCCTGGCCCAGCCGCTGCAGGTTGTCCTGCCACAGCTGTGCGCCCTTGTTGAGCATCCCGGCCGCGTCGTCGCTGCGGGCCAGTTCGCCCAGCCAGCCGCCGGTCGCGGTCAGGTTGCGCTCCATCACCTTCAACTGCACGCCGAACATGCTTTCCGCGTTCTCCAACGCCAATCGGTTTGCGCGCGTTGCGGCGGCGGCGAACTGGCGGGTGGCATCACTGAAGCGATCGCTGAAGGCGGTGGCCATGGGGGGCATCAGGGAGTGGCTTGATGCATTGCAGCATACGCCGTTGATGCGGCAATGCAACAAAAATAACAAAGGCGCTCAGGGCGCCTTTGAAAAGCCTTTCAGATCAATGGGTTGATCAGGCCGTCGGGCCGCGGTAGCGACAGCCGGAGGTGCAGGTTTCGTGCACGGTGATCTCGCTCAGCGCCGGCAGGCTGGGCTTGAGTTCGTTCCAGATCCACACCGCCAGGTTCTCGCTGGTCGGGTTCTCCAGGCCGGGGATGTCGTTGAGGTAGTGATGGTCCAGGCGGTCATAGATCGGCTGGAAAGCCGCCTTCACGTCGCCGAAGTCCATGATCCAGCCGGTCTGCGCGCCGGGCTCGCCCTCGACCTTCAGTTCCACCCGGAACGAGTGGCCATGCAGGCGCGCGCACTTGTGACCCGGCGGCACGTTGGGGAGGCGGTGCGCCGCCTCGAGCATGAAGACTTTGAAGATTTCCATGGCGCGATTGTACGCCGCAGGTGGCCGGCCATCCTGAGCGATTGTTGGACTTTCGTGAGGTAATTCTTTCCATCCGGATGAAGAGATGATAGTTTCTCTTATATCCGTATGAAGAGATGTTATTGGCCGGACCCCGGCCAGGCATGGACTACTGCGGAACTACGTCGCCCTTTCCACCTCCCCCACATCGTCATGCCCAAGCACACCCTGCTCGTGGCGGCCCTGGCCGTCGCTCTGGCCGCGCCTTTGTCCGCCGCCGCCGAAACCTCCGCCGACGCCAGTGGCGAAGCCAGCACCCTGGCCGCCGTGCGCGTCACCGGTTCCAACATCAAGCGCACCGATACCGAGGCCTCCAACCCGGTGCAGGTGATCGGCCGCCAGCAGTTGGAACAGACCGGCAAGGCCACCGTCGCCGACGTGCTGCGCTCGATCTCGGCCAACACCGGCAACGCTGCCAACGAAACCACCAACAATGGCTGGGCGTCCGGCTCGGCCGGCATCGGCCTGCGCGGCCTGTCGCAGAAGAACACGCTGGTGCTGCTCAACGGCCGCCGCCTGGCCAACTACGGCTTCCCGGCCGGTGGCCTGTCCGACACCTTCGTCGATCTCAACGCGCTGCCGTTGGTGGCCGTCGAGCGCATCGAAGTGCTCAAGGACGGCGCCTCGGCGGTGTACGGCTCCGATGCCGTGGCCGGCGTGGTCAACATCATCACCCGGCAGAACTTCGAAGGCGCCGAGATCGGCGGCAGCTTCGGCGGTGCCGACCAGGGCGGCCTGCACGAGCAGAACCTGAAGTTCGTCGGCGGCCTGGGTGATCTGGACACCGATGGCTACAACATCCTCTTCAGTCTGCAGGGGTACAACCGTGAGCGCCTGGACCAGGACGAACGCAAACTGACCAGGAGCGGCATCTACACCGACAAGCCGGGTGGCCGCTGGAACGGCTGGTCGGCCAAGGGCGCGCGCTACCTCATCAACGGCGTGTCGGTGCCGATGCTCGACGCCAACGGCAACTGCCCGGCCGGCACCACCCGCGTTGCCAGCGCGCCGATTGATGGCCTGTCCGGTGACACCTGCGGCTTCAACCAGGCGCCGTTCACCACGCTGATCCCCTCGACCAAGCGTTACCAGGCCTATGCCAACGGCACCTTCCGCCTGAACGACAACGTCGAGGCCTTCGGCGAAGTGCTGTACAGCCAGATCAAGAGCGCCGCGTGGTTCGGCAGCAGCCCGTTCTTCACCCTGGAAAGCGGCCGCTTCGCACTGAACGCCAACAGCGGCCTGGCCGAGCCGGTGTCGTCGCTGCTGCCGGCCAACAATCCGTACAACCCGTACGGCCGTGCGATCCCGATCGAGTACACGTTCTTCGACCTTGGTGGCACCATCAAGACCAACCGATCCACGGCCTATCGCGGCGTGTTCGGCCTGCGCGGCACCACCGCCAACTGGGACTGGGAAGTGGCTGCATTCGGTGCGCGCAGCAGCGAACGCGAGAGCGTGTCCGGCGGCTTCGCCAACCGCTGGGCGCTGGCCGATGCGCTGGCCACCGGCAGCTACAACCTGCTCAACCCGGCGGCCACGCCGCAGTCGGTGCGTGATTCGATCAACATCGCCACGCTGCGTCCGGCCGAATCCAAGCTGCAGGGTATCGATGCGAAGATTTCCGGCAGCCTGGGCCATACCTGGGCGGGTGAGATCGGCTTCGCGGCCGGTGCCGAGTGGCGCCGCGAAAAGCTCGACTCCAACAATCCGTGGCAGATCGATGCCGGCCTGCAGGTGCGCCCGGCCATTGCCGAAGTACACGGCAAGCGCCAGGTCAGTGCGGCCTACGCCGAAGTGAACGTGCCGCTGGCCTCGACGCTGGAGCTGTCCGCCGCCGCGCGCGCCGACCACTACGACGATTTCGGCGATGCGTTCTCGCCGAAGATCGGCCTGCGCTGGCAGCCCCTGGATGTCCTGCTGGTGCGTGCGTCCGCTTCGAAGGGCTTCCGCGCACCGTCGCTGTCGGAAAACTCCAACAGCACCAGCATCGCCTACGGCAGCGTGGTTGATCCGCGTGATCCGGACGTGCCGGGCTCGCGCCAGAACCCGACCTTCTTCACCGTCGGTAACAACGCACTGAAGCCGGAGCGAACCAAGAGCGTGAACTTCGGCGTGGTGCTGTCACCGTGGGCCAACACCAACCTGAGCGTGGACTATTACCGCATCCAGCTGGACAACCTGGTCGGCACCAACAATACCCAGACCCTGGTCAACGACAACGTGGCTGGCGCGGTGCAGCGCGATGAGCGCGGCAAGCTGCAGGCGGTCTACAACCGCTACCAGAACCTGAGCGAGCTGAAGACCTCGGGTATCGACGTCGAACTGCGCCAGCGCATCCCGACCGCGGCGCTGGGTGACTTCACCGTGTCCTCGGCCTATACCCACGTGCGCGACTACCGTCGCCCGACCGTGGTCGGTGGCCCGCTGGTGGACTACGCCGGCAGCAACCTGGGCGCGACCCTGCCCAAGGACAAGGCCACCACCACGCTGGACTGGAAGTACGGTGATTTCAACGCCGCAGTAACCTGGTACTACACCAGCAGCTACCGCCAGGAAGCCAGCACCGCAGCCAAGGCCGTGCAGCAGCGCGTCGGCAGCTATAGCCAGTACGACCTGTACCTGGGCTACACCGGCATCGACAAGCTGACGCTGTATGCCAAGGTGCAGAACCTGGCTGACAAGACGCCGCCGTACGACGCTTCGTTCCCGGGCATCCGCGCGCCATACGACTTCAGCCAGTACGACCTGCGCGGCCGCTACTTCACGCTGGGCTTCGATTACCGCTTCTGATCCATCCGCTGCGGCCGGTTTCTTCAGGGAGCCGGCCGCGCGACCGTCTGCCGTTGTGTCCTGGGGAGTCACCGTGTCCTTGCATCGTCGTGCCGTTCTTCCGTTGCTGATCGCCGCCACCACCGCACTGTCCTGCCCGCAGCCAGCGCAGGCACAGAGTGCGTACTTCTTCCCGCAGGCCGTCGACGCGGCCGCGTTCGATACGTCCATTCCCACACCCGAGCAGTTCCTTGGCTACCCGATCGGCAGCCGTTACACCCGGCACGACCAGTTGGTGGCGTACTTCCAGGAACTGGCGAAACGCTCGGACAAGATCAGCGTGCGCGAGATCGGCCGCAGTTACGAGGGCCGCCCGTTGCTGATCGCCACGGTAACCGCTGCCGGCAACCACGCGCGGTTGGAACAGATCCGCCAGCAGCACGCGACCCTGGTCGATCCGGCGCAGCCGCGCAGTGCGGCGGGCGACAGCCCGGTGGTGGTGTGGCTGGGTTACAGCGTGCATGGCAACGAGACCTCCAGCGCCGAGGCGGCGATGCTGACCGCCTACTACCTGGTGGCCAACCGCAGTGCCGAGACCCAGCAATGGCTGCAGCAGGCGGTGGTGCTGTTCGACCCGGCGCAGAATCCGGACGGTCGCGATCGCGCCGCCAACTGGCACAACGCGTGGGCCTCCGATCCGGCCTCGGCCGACCCGGCTGACAAGGAGCACGTCGAGCCGTTCCCGCAGGGCCGCACCAACCACTACTTCACCGATCTCAACCGCGACTGGCTGGCCCTGACCCAGCAGGACTCGCGGCCGAAGGTGGAGGTGTTCCACCAGTGGTACCCGAACGTGCAGATCGACTTCCACGAAATGGGCAAGGACAGCACGTACTACTTCGAGCCTTCGCCGAAGAGCATGCACAGCCCGTTGATTCCGGCGCCGTCGTACGAGTTCAACAAGACCCTGGCCAAGTACCACGCGCAGGCGCTGGATGCCTTGGGTTCGCTGTACTACACCGGCGAGAATTTCGACAACTTCTCGCCGGTGTACGGCTCGACCTATCCGGACTTCCACGGCGCGGTCGGCGTCACCGTCGAGCAGGCCAGTTCGCGTGGCCGCGTGCAGGAATCGGTGAATGGCCTGCTGACCTTCCCGTTCACCATCCGCAACCAGGTCGCCACCGGGCTGGGCACGGTGCGTGGTGCAGTGGCCGAGCGTAGTGGCCTGTTCGACCTGCAGAAGCAGTTCTTCCAGAGCGCGTTGAAGCAGGCCGCACAGCAGCCGGTGAAGAGCTTCGTGTTCGGCGACGCGCACGATCCGGCACTGACCCGCCGCCTGCTGGAACTGTTGCTGCTGCATCGCATCGAGGTACGTGCGCTGGAGCATGCAGTCACCGTCGATGGGCAGCGCTTCGATGCCGGCAGCGCCTATGTGGTGCAGGTGCAGCAGGCGCAGTTCCGCCTGGTGCATTCGATCTTTGCCGAGACGCCGCCGATCAAGGGGGATGTGTTCTACGGCAGCACCAGCTATGCAATCGCACCGGCCTACGGCGTGGCCTTCGCCGGTAGCCGCAGCCGTATCGAAGGCGGCGCACGGGTGACTGCGTTGCCGGCGCGGCAGGGCGCGGTGCTGGGTGGCCAGGCCGGGTTCGCCTACGCGATCGACTGGCGCGACTACAACGCCGGGCGCGCGCTGGCCGCGCTGCAGGGCAAAGGCGTGAGCGCACGTGCGGCATTCCAGCCGTTCACCACCGCGACCGCGCAGGGCGACGTCAGCTTCGCCGCCGGCAGCCTGGTGATTCCGGTTGCCGGACAAGCGCTGCAGGGCGCGGCGCTGCTTGAGGCAGTGACATCGGCCGCGCGCGAGGCAGGTGTGCAGGTGCACGCGCTGTCCAGTGGCCGCAGCCGCGAAGGCATCGATCTGGGCAGTGACGGCGTCAAGGCGCTGCGCAAACCCGCGGTTGCGCTGGTGATGGGTGAGGGCGTGGCCGCCACCGAGATCGGCTCGGCCTGGTTCCTGCTCGACCAGCAGTTGCATTTGCCTGCCAGCAAGCTGGACCCGCAGCAGCTGGGCAAAGTGTCCCTGGACCGCTACACCACGATCGTGCTGTCCGGGGGGACCTACACCGGCGTCGATACCGCGGCGGTGGCTGCGCTGAAGCGCTGGGTGCAGGCGGGTGGCTCGCTGGTTACCTACGGCAGTGCATCGAAGTGGGCTATCAAGCAGAAGTTGGCCGACGGCGAGAAGCTCGGCAAGGAAGAAGAGACTGCCGACGAGAGCCGCCGTGCATTCGGTGACCAGCGCGACATCGCCGCGATCGAGCGGGTCAGCGGCAACATCCTGAGCGCCGATGTGGACACCAGTCATCCGCTGGCGTTTGGCGTGCCGCGCCGGCAACTGGCGATCAACAAGGAGAGCACGGTGACGCTGCAGCCGAGCACGAATCCGTTCTCGACGGTGGTACGCATCGACACACCGCCGCGGGTGAATGGCTATCTTTCCGAGCGCAACCGTGCGCGGGTGGCGGGCAGCGCGTGGGTGCTGGTGTCGGCGCAGGGGCAGGGCAACGTGGTGCTGTTTGCCGATGACCCGGCGCACCGCAAGTACTGGCACGGCACGGATCGGCTGCTGATCAACGCGATCTTCTTCGGGAATCTGGTGAATCCGAGTAAGGCGCGGGGTTGAGGCGTTTGGCGCCGAGTCGTTGTTGTGCTTGGGAGGCAGGGGGCCTCAGCCAGGACACGCCGTGAACCCATCCATGGGGGCTCGATGGCGCCATCCTTGGCGCCAACGGTCCTGGCTGAGGCCCCCTGCCTCCCATGACAGTTTCCTGCGGGCGCGGACGCATCAGACCCCAAGGCGGGAGCAAGGGCAAAAGCAAAGCCAGGAATTGCGGCTTCGGCTTTTGAATTTGAATTTGAATTTGAATTTGATCTTTCTTCTCCCGGCTACCCGGCGGGAGAAGAAGGCGCGGGCAATGCTTGAAGCGGATGGGCGTGGGGCCAGCGCAAAACCGTGAGGCGCATGGATGCGCCGACCGAGCCCCCATGGATGGGTTTACGGCGTGTTTTGCGCTGGCCCCACGCCCATCCGCCCTCAGCGCAGCACACCGCCGGCTTCTACTCACGGTAGCCAACAACAAAAAAGGACGGCGCGTCAGCGCCGTCCTTCGATAGCCCCCCGCGCAGCGGGAAGCACCCTCCATGTCAGCTGGGATCAGCCAGCGCGACCACCGCCGCCACCCTGGCCACGACCACGGCCGCCACCATTGCCACCACCGCCACGGCGCTGGCCCTGGCCGGCACCTGCACGCTGCTGGCCATTTCCACCGCCTTCGCGGCGGCCACCGCCGGCCTTCTTCGGGCCGGCATGCGCATGGCGCGGCGCATCACCGTGCGGACGGCGCGCGTGGCTCTTGCGCGGTGCGCGCTCACCGGTATCGTGCTCGGCCTTGCCCGGCGCACTGTTGCCCCAGCGGATCGGAACCTGCAGTTCGAAGCCCGGTACATCGCGGATGTCCATGTCGCGGCCCAGCAGGCGCACGATCGCGCGCAGCAGCTTCACTTCATCCTGCGCCACCAGCGAAATCGCCTGGCCGGTCGCGCCGTTGCGGCCGGTACGACCGATGCGGTGCACGTAGTCCTCGGCCACCATCGGCAGGTCGAAGTTGATCACCTTCGGCAGCTCGTTGATGTCGATGCCGCGCGCGGCGATGTCGGTGGCCACCAGCACGGTCACGCGGCCGGCCTTGAAGTCGCCCAGCGCACGCAGGCGCTGGCCCTGGCTCTTGTTGCCATGGATCGCCGCAGTCTTGATGCCCGACTTTTCCAGGAACGTGGCCAGTTTGTCGCTGCCGTGCTTGGTACGGGCGAACACCAGGGTCTGCTCGCGGCTGTCCTGCGCCAGCAGGTGCAGCAGCAGGTCGCGCTTGCGGCCGGCATCGACCGGGTGCACGCGGTGGGTGATGGTTTCGGCCACGGTGTTCTTCGGCGTCACCTGGATCTGTTCCGGGTTGCGCATGAACTCCAGCGCCAGCTGGCGGATGTTGTCCTCGAAGGTGGCCGAGAACAGCAGGGTCTGGCGGTTCTGCTTCGGCAGCTTGGCCAGGATGCGCTTGATCGACGGCAGGAAGCCCATGTCGAGCATGCGGTCGGCTTCGTCCAGCACCAGCAGTTCAATGCCGGACAGGTCGACGCTGCGACGCTCCAGGTGGTCGATCAGGCGGCCCGGGCAGGCCACCAGCAGGTCCACGCCACGGCGCAGGATGTCCAGCTGGTTGCCCATGCCGACACCGCCGTAGATGCAGGCGCTGGGGATACGCAGGTACTTGCTGTAGCCGCGCAGACTGTCATGCACCTGGGTGGCCAGTTCGCGGGTCGGGGCCAGGATCAGCGCACGCGGCTTGCGCGGGCCGGCACGCACTTCCTGCGAGGCGGTGCCCAGGTGCTGCAGCAACGGCAGGCCGAACGCGGCAGTTTTGCCGGTACCGGTCTGTGCGCCGGCCAGCAGGTCGCGACCGGCCAGCGCCAGCGGGATCGCCTGCTGCTGGATCGGGGTCGGATTTTCGTAGCCCTGCTCGGCAAGCGCACGCAGCAGGAAGGGCGCCAGGCCCAGCGATTCAAAAGACATTGAGATTGCTCCAGGTACAAGAAACGCCTGTCCGAACGGACAGACGGGGGCAGATCAAAGTGATCGGCTGACTCGGAGCGTTCCCGTGAACCGCGCTGCGAGAAGTTGGGTGCAGCCGGCACGAAGCGCCGGCTGGAATGCGTGACGAACGGCGTCGGAGTGGGGGCGGGCGAAGAGGGCGGACCCTGGTCGCCGGCGGTCCCGGAGGGAAACGGACGGCCGCTGCAGACCTGTCTAGTCTAACCGATGGCTGAGACCTCGCGCAAAAAGGCCTGTTCAGGTAAGGGGTTCTCTCTGCAGGGCTGCGCCCTGCACCCGCAGAGGCCAAAGCGACGTCAACGTCAAAAGCGGGTTTCCTGAGGGATGGCGGGGTGGGTCCGGTGGCGGGAGACGCCGTAAACCCGTCCCTGAAGTGACCCCCGGGGCTTGGCCGCGGCATCCATGCCGCGGACACTCCCGCCACCGGGCCCACCCCGCCTTCGACAGTTTCCCGCGAGCTGCTGGGACGTCTCTTGGTGTCAGATCCGCTTTCCTTTGGAAAACGGATCTGTCCCCCGGAATTCCATTCGATATCTGACCAATGTGTCGACCAAGGTCGACATCCACCAGCAGTCGCCGGAATGTGTCGAGGGCGGGCGGTGTCGGATTGCGGGGTGTCCGCGGCATGGATGCCGCGGCCAAGCCTACAGGGACGTACTTGCGGCGACCCCGCAATCCGACACCTCCCCGGCAACCCACGGAAAGCCAGCTGTTGCCGTTGCCGTTGCCGTTGCATTGAGCAGGTGCAGGGCTGCAAGCCCTGCCGAAGCCCCCACTACGGTAGGGTGGACCGATGCCGCGCTGCAGCTTGGCGCCGCCGCAGATTTGATTACACTTGAAACTTGTTTGCCCACGACTCCGGACACCCACCATGAAGCTTGGTTCCTTGAAGGAAGGCGGCCGCGACGGCACCCTTATCGTCGTCTCGCGTGACCTGCGCCACGGCGTGCGCGCCACCGGCATTGCCGCCACCCTGCAGCAGGCCCTGGAGGACTGGAGCCACATCGCGCCGCGCCTGAACGCCCTGTACGAATCGCTCAACGCTGGCGACGCCGATGGCGTGTTCGACCTCGATCCGCAGGCGCTGGCCGCACCGATGCCGCGTGCCTATGAGTTCGTCGATGGCAGCGCCTACCTGCCGCACGTCGAGCGCGTGCGCCGCGCCCGCGGTGCCGAGGTGCCCGAGAGCTTCTACACCGACCCGCTGATGTACCAGGCCACCAGTGCGGGCTTCTACGGCCCGCGCGATGCGGTCAAGGTGGTCAGCGAGGACTACGGCATCGACCTGGAAGCGGAGATCGTGGTGATCACCGACGACGTGCCGATGGCAGCCACCCCGGAACAGGCCGCCAGCCACATCCAGCTGGTCGGCCTGGTCAACGATGTCTCGCTGCGCAACCTGATCCCGGGCGAGCTGGCCAAGGGCTTCGGCTTCCTGCAGTCCAAGCCGCGTTCGGCGCTGTCGCCGGTGTTCGTCACCCCCGATGAGCTGGGTGCTGCGTGGCAGGACAGCAAGGTGCACCTGCCGCTGCTGACCCACATCAACGGCCAGTGGTTCGGTGCGCCGGAGGCGGGCGTGGACATGCAGTTCAACTTCGCCCAGCTGGTCGCGCATGCGGCCAAGACCCGTCCGCTGGGTGCCGGCACCATTGTCGGTTCGGGCACCATCGCCAACGAAGACACCAGCAAGGGCGCCTCGTGCTTGGCCGAGCAGCGCGTGGTGGAAACCCTGCGCGACGGCAAGCCGAGCACGCCGTTCATGTCCTTCGGCGACGTGGTCCGCATCGAGATGCTTGATGCTGCCGGCAACAGCATCTTCGGTGCGATCGAGCAGCGCATCGAACAGGCGGCCAAGCCCTGAGCATGGAGGCGGCCATGGACATTCCGGTCGACGACGGCATCGTGCTGTACACCTACTGGCGATCCAGCGCCGCCTACCGCGTGCGCATCGGCCTGGAGCTGAAGGGCCTGGCCTGGGAGGCGCGGCCGGTGCATCTGGTGCGCGACGGTGGCGAGCAGCACCGGGATGCCTATCGCGCGCTCAATCCGCAGCAGCAGGTGCCGACGCTGCTGCATGAGGGGCATGTGCTGACCCAGTCGCTGGCGATCCTCGAATACCTGGACGAGCGCTTTCCACAGGTACCGCTGCTGCCGGCCGACGCCGCCGGCCGTGCGCGGGTGCGGGCGCTGGCCCAGTTGGTGGCCTGTGATATCCACCCGATCAACAACCTGCGGGTGATGCAGTACCTGGAGCGCACGCTGCAGGTGCCCACCGACGCACGCACGCAGTGGACGCTGCACTGGATCGCCGAGGGCTTTGCGGCGATGGAAACGCTGTTGGCCAACAGCCGCGACACCGGCACCTTCTGCCACGGCGACCGTCCCGGCCTGGCCGATATCTGCCTGCTGCCGCAGCTCTACAACGCGCACCGCTTCGGTCTGGACCTGGCGCCGTATCCAACGTTGCGCCGGATTGAAGCGGCCTGCCAGGCGCTGGATGCCTTTGATCGCGCGCGCCCGGAGAACCAGCTCGACGCCGCCTGACGGGCCGCTTCGCTCGCCGGGCGCGGCCCGGCGCTACCGGTCCCCGGTCCGTGGTAGCGCCGGGCCATGCCCGGCGGATGCCCCATCCCCTCGCAACATCTGCCGAAGGTCTTCCCGGAACAGCCGATAGCCGGCCTCGCGGCGTGCATCGTCGGTCTGCCGCAACACCCACGCCGGGTGCACCGTGGCGTAGCCGCGCGTGCCATCTTCGAGGGTGTGCCAGCGTCCGCGGTCGCGTGAGAGGTCGAAGTCACGACCGAATACCGAGGCTGCCGCTGTCGCGCCCAGGCATACAATCACCTGGGGCCGCACACGCGCGATCTCGCCCATCAGCCAGGGGCGGCAGGCCTGGATGTGGCGGCTTTCCGGTCGCTTGTGCAGCCGCACCTTGCCGCGCCGCTCATGGTGGAAGTGCTTCACCGCGTTGGTGAGGTACAGCTGGGCGCGATCGATTCCCAGCTCCGCCAGTGCGCGGTCCAGCACCTGGCCGGCGGGTCCTGCGAACGGCTGCCCGCGCAGATCCTCGGTGTCGCCGGGTTGTTCTCCGACCAGCATCACCTCGGCCCCTGCCGGCCCCTGGCCGAACACGGTCTGCGTGGCCTGCTCCCACAACGGGCACTGGCGGCAGGCGCTGGCCTGTCCGCGCAGATTGTCCAGACTGCTGGCATCGGTTGCCGGCGCCGCAGCGTTCGCACGTGGGCGAATCCTGCGTTGCGGCGCCTGCGCCGGCCGGTCATGCATCTCCTGCACGCGGTCGGCCGCATCGCGCACCAGGCGTGGCAGCAACTGTGCTTCAGGCAGATGGCGCCAGTACTTGGCCGGCATTTCCTGCATCATCATCCGCGTGTTGAGCCGGGCCGGATTGAAGATGCTGGCGTAGTAGGTCTGCCACAGCGACTCGCGTGCATCCTCGGCCGGGGCATCTTCGCGCCGTGCACCGGGGCCGAAGGCAAGCGCCTGCCCATCCCAGGCGACGCTGCGCGAAGGCGTGAGGATGGCCCAGCGCATGCCGGTGAAGCGGCGCGCGAAGAAGGGCGCGACCCGGTCGACGATGTGGTGCTGTGGCTCGAACCAGGCGATGAACGCATCAGGCTGGCCAGGCACCTCGCGGAAGCGCACGAATGCCTTCATCTTGTGCGTGTCACGGCGGACCGCCTGTGCCAGAGCCGTTGCGCGCAGCACATCGGCATCGGCGGGGTTTGACAGCACCGAGCGTTCGTCATGGGTGATGCGCCACAGCAGGCGATACAGCAAGGCCAGGCGCTGGGGATCGCGATGGCACAGGCAGGTGGCCGCCAGCTCCAGGAAGTCACGTGGAACGTTGGGTGCACCGGCCTCGGCAAGCATCGGCGCCTGCTGCACGGCCGGCGCATCCAGCAGCGACGTTTCGCTCCCTTCCAGCCAGTCCAGCTGCGGCGGGGCAACGCCGCGCAGCAACGCTTCGCGCGCAGCATCGCGCCAGGCCTGCAGCGACCATGGCGGATCCACCCGCAGCGACCAGCGCTGCGCGTCAGGCCGCAGACGGGGCATCGAACAGCGAACCCTGGCGCGGCGGCGGGGCCAGCTGCGCGCGCAGCGCCGCCGGATCATCCAGTGCTTTGCGCGGGTGATGGTCGGCCAGCAGCACGAACGGCAGCAGCTTGCTCATCGGTGCTTTCAGGCGCGCGATGTCGGCCACGCGCAGCCGCCCGTGGCGGCGCGCCATCAGCACGCGCTTGACGTTGCGCACGCCCAGGCCGGGCACGCGCAGCAGCATTTCCTTCGGTGCCCGGTTCAGATCGACCGGAAAGCGCTCGGGGTGGCGGATCGCCCAGGCCATCTTCGGGTCGATATCCAGGTCGAGCATGCCGTCCTGGGTGGTATCGGTAATCTCATCCACGCCGTAGCCGTAGAAGCGCAGCAGCCAGTCAGCCTGGTAAAGGCGATGTTCGCGCTGCAGCGGTGGCGGCTGCAGTGGCAGCTGCCGGCTGGCGTCCGGAATCGGGCTGAACGCGGAGTAGTAGACCCGGCGCATCCGGTAACTGCCGTACAGGCTGTCGGCGCTGGCCAGGATCTGCTGGTCGTTGGCCCCGTCCGCGCCGACGATCATCTGCGTGCTCTGCCCGGCCGGGGCGAAACGGGGAGGGCGCGGGCGTGCGCTGCGGCTGGCCGTCGGCGCCACCGCTGCGGGGGCCTTGCGCGCCTCCTTGGCTTCCTCGATGCGCCAACGCAGTTCGCCCATCGCGCCACGGATGGAATGAACCGTCTTCTCCGGCGCCAAGGCGCTCAGGCCGGCTTCGGTCGGCAGTTCCACGTTGATGGACAGGCGGTCGGCATAGCGCCCGGCACTGGCCAGCAGTTCCGGCGAGGCCTCGGGAATGGTCTTGAGGTGGATGTAGCCGGCGTAGCGGTGCTCTTCGCGCAGTTGCCGGGCTACTTCCACCATCTGTTCCATGGTGTAGTCCGCATTGCGGATGATGCCGCTGGACAGGAACAGGCCCTCGATGTAGTTGCGCTTGTAGAAGTCTAGGGTGAGCGTGACCACCTCGTCCACGCTGAAACGCGCGCGGGCCACGTTGCTGGAGACCCGGTTCACGCAGTAGGCGCAGTCGTAGATGCAGAAGTTGGTCAGCAGGATCTTCAGCAATGAAACGCAGCGGCCGTCGGGCGTATAGCTGTGGCAGATGCCCATGCCCTCGGTGCTGCCGATGCCGCCGCTGGCGCGCGAATCGCGCTTGCCCGAGCCGCTGGAGGCGCAGGAGGCATCGTATTTGGCGGCATCGGCCAGAATGGCCAGCTTGCGGATGGTTTCCATCGAGGAAACCTACGGATGAGCGGTCTCATTGGATGAGACCGCCCCTGAATTCTTCAGGAAAAGGGACGGAGGGCATCAAGTCGCACGTGTACAAACGACTTGATCCCCTCCGTCCTTTTTTCGTGCGGTCAGAAGCCGTGGGTGATGCTCGGCGCGCCGGCCGAGAAATCGGCGTACGGGTCGTGCTCGCCGCTGCTGCCCTCGGACAGGCGGAACTTCAGGGCCAGGCCATCGCGCGAGTCGGCCGCGCGCAGCGCTTCTTCCTGCTCGATGATGCCGGCCTTGGCCAGCCGGAACAGGCACTGGTCAAAGCTCTCCATGCCTTCCTCCAGCGAGGCTTCCATCGCCGCCTTGATTTCGTGCACCTGGCCGCGGCGCAGCAGGTCGCGGATCATCGGCGTGTTGATCAGCACCTCGGTGGCCGGCAGGCGTCGGCCCTCCTTGTTCTTCACCAGGCGCTGGCTGATCACCGCGCGCAGGTTCAGCGCCAGGTTCATCAGCACGTTCTTGTGCGCGCTTTCCGGGAAGAAGTTGAGGATGCGCTCGATGGTCTGGTCGGCGTTGTTGGAGTGCAGGGTGGCCAGGCACAGGTGGCCGGTCTCGGCGAAGGCGATCGCCGCCTCCATCGTTTCCGCATCCAGGATCTCGCCGATCAGGATCACGTCCGGCGCTTCACGCATCGCGTTCTTCAGCGCGTTGTGGAAGGCATGGGTGTCCAGGCCGACCTCGCGCTGGTTGACGATCGACATCTTGTGCTTGTGCAGGTACTCGATCGGGTCCTCGATGGTGAGGATGTGACCGGTGGTGGTGCTGTTGCGGTGGTCGATCATCGACGCCAGCGAGGTGGACTTGCCGGAGCCGGTGGACCCCACCACCAGCACCAGCCCGCGCGGGGTCATGATAACGTCCTTCAGCACCTGCGGAAGGTTCAGCTCCTCGATGCTCGGGATGCGGCTGCGGATGGCGCGGATGACCATGCCGACCTCACCCCGCTGCTTGAACACGTTGACGCGGAAGCGCCCGGCGTCGGGCAGGGCGATGGCCATGTTGAGCTCGAGTTCGCGCTCGAACTGCGGCACCTGGCCCTCGTCCATCAGCGAGTAGGCAATCTTCTTCACCATGCCCGGCGGCAGGCCGGTGTTGCCCAGCGGATAGAGCTTCCCCTCGATCTTGATGTAGACCGGCGCCCCGGTGGTCAAAAACATGTCCGAAGCGTTCTTTTCGGTCATCAGCTTCAGGAAGTAGCCGATATCCATTGCGAATTTTCCCCAACGAAACGGCCGACGCCCGTTGCCAGCACGGTGTCGGCTTGACGACAATGGCCGTGAACCGACAACCGGTACGGCCTCCCCAATGAAACGACTTAGCTTCGCACGAATGCGCCATGGCCTGTATGTGATGGCGTTTGCATTCGCACTGTCTGCCCCCGCCTGGGCGCAGGACGCCGCCCTGGAACTGGCGCAGGCCCGGCAGGCGGTCGACAAGGCCACCCAGGCCGATGCCGACCAGTACGCCCCGGACCTGATCGGGCTGGCCCGGCAGGGGCTGGAGCAGGCCCAGCGCGCCGCAGGCGACCGCCGCGAGCGCAAGAATGCGCCGGCAATGGCCCTGCGCGCCGCCGCCGATGCCGACCTGGCCCGCGTCCGCAGCGAGGAAGCCACCGTCAGCGCGCAGCTGCAGCTGCGCCGCAACGAGGTCAACCAGCTGCAACGCCAGCTGTCGACCGGGGAGGACCGCCGGTGAAGCCGATGACCGCCGCAACCCTGGCCGCGCTGCTGGCGCTGCCGACCCTGGCCGTGGCCGCCGACAACCCGATGGTGGCGCAGCTGAGCCAGCGCCTGATGGCCATCCAGGCCAACCCGGATACCGCTGAGCTGGGCGCATTCGAGCGCATGCAGGCCCAGCAGGCCATCGCCACCCTGGACAAGGCCAAGCGCCGCGATCAGGAGCTGGCCACCTACCTGGCCGAGCGCCGGGTCGAGATCGCCGAGACCGCCGTGCGCACCGCACTGGCCGCGCGCGAGGTGGACCGCCTGGATCGGACCCGCAGCGACCTGCTGATCGAGGCCAGCCGCCGCGATGCGGCCCGTGCCCGCCAGGAAGCCGAGCAGCTGCGCATGCAGGCGCAGATGCAGGCCGAGGAGGCCGAACGGTTGCGCCAGGCCGCCGAAGCCGAGACCCTGGCCCGCCAGGACGCCGAGAACGCCCTGACCAGCGTGGCCGGCAAGCAGCAGCAGCGTCTGAGCGCCGCACAGCAGAACGCCGCCAAGCTGGCCCGCGAGGAAGCCGAACTGGTGTCCGGGCAGAAACTGCCGGGCTCGAAGTTCGATGGCCGTGGCGAAGTTTTCACCTTCGCTGGTGACGCATTCGCCGTCGGCGCGTCAAGCCTGTCCAGTGGGGCCCGCAATCAGGCCAAGGCCCTGGCCGAGTACCTGAACATCGGCAAGAAGGGCCGCCTGCGCATCGAGGCCTACGACAGTGCCAACGGCGTGGGCCAGAAGCGTGCCGAAGCGCTGCGCGACGCCCTGGTCGCGGGTGGTGTCGCCAGCAACCGCATCCAGGTCAGCGGCAAGAAGGCTGCGTCCACACGGGCGCGCTCGGCCGAGGTCATCATTGCCCCGTAATGCATTGATATTGTTTGTTTTTCGTTGTGATGAGCATTCAGCCTGAACCCCGCCCCGGCGGGGTTCGGTCTTTTTGACGCAGGGGTCTTGTACCCCGCCTTGAGCAGGCGTAGGGTCAATCGTCCGGGACGCAATGCCGCGGACCGGACGATGGGAGGGCCGGGCCGATGCAAGCAGGGCGCGAACCGCAGCAGATCGACGTGCGCAGGCCAGTGCCGCAGGTCGTTGCAGGCGTCCAGGTGGCCATCGACCGGCGCTCCTCCATGAACAACGCCCCGTGCCTTTCGGCCGGGGCGTTCGTGTATCTGTCGAAGGAGGTCCATCATGTTTGAAGATCAGCCCCAGAGCGAGATCGACGCACGTCGCGCGCGTGATCCGGAGTTCAGGGCACTCCATGACCAGCACCGCAAGTTGAACAAGAAGTGCATGGACGCGGAGTTGGGTGTACTCCCGATCGATGATGTCACCCTGGGTCGCATGAAGCGCGAGAAGCTGCTGGCCAAGCAACGTCTTCTGCGAATGTACGAAACACCGCTCCCAACGACGTCCCCCACGCTTTGACGCACATCGTCGCGCCCGGAACGGCGTGACCCGGCCATCGATGGCCCTGCCGGGGGCTCCTGCCCTGGCATCGCGGCCGCGCCGATGAGGCGGCCGCGCCAAGGCACCACAGGCGGTGGTGCCTTGGCCTTCAGGCACAACTCACCGATGCGGGCGGCACCGGTCTCCTCGTCGATCCGGGGCCGTCCGCATCCCTTTTTTGCGGGCTTCCGGCCCCGCGGCGCAACGACCTGACATTCATCGCCATCCGACGGATAATCATCGGTCCGGCCCTGCGCGGCGCGAATCGAAAGTCCTCCGAATGCCCATTCATTCTTCCGTCCTCGAACTCATCGGCCAGACCCCGATCGTCAAGGCCCAGCGCCTGGACACCGGCGTCTGCGAGCTCTACCTGAAGCTGGAGAGCGCCAACCCGGGCGGATCGATCAAGGATCGCATCGGCCTGTCGATGATCGAGGCGGCGGAGCAGCGTGGCGACCTGAAGCCGGGCGCGACCCTGGTTGAAGGTACCGCCGGCAACACCGGCCTGGGCCTGGCGCTGGTGGCACAGCAGAAGGGCTACAAGCTGATCCTCGTCGTTCCCGACAAGATGAGCCGCGAGAAGATCTTCAACCTGAAGGCGATGGGCGCCGAAGTCCGCCTGACCCGCTCGGACGTGGCCAAGGGCCATCCGGAGTACTACCAGGACCTGGCCAAGACCATCGCCGAGCAGACCCCGGGCGCCTACTTCATCAACCAGTTCGGCAACCCGGACAATCCGGCAGCGCACGAATTCGGTACCGGCCCGGAGATCCTGGAGCAGATGGGGGGTGACCTCGACGCCATCGTGTTCGGCTGCGGCAGCTCCGGCACCATGACCGGCCTGTCGCGCGCGTTCGCCAAGCTGTCGCCCAAGACCGAGCTGGTGCTGGCCGATCCGGTCGGCTCGATCCTGGCCGAATACATCAACGACGGCGTGCTCAACGACAAGTCGGGCAGCTGGCTGGTGGAGGGCATCGGCGAGGACTTCCTGCCGTCGATCTCCGATTTCAGCCGTGTCAAGAAAGCCTATGCAATCAGCGACGCCGAGAGCTTCCACACCGCGCGCGAGCTGCTGGGCAAGGAAGGCATCCTGGGCGGTTCGTCCACCGGCACCCTGCTGGCCGCAGCGCTGAAGTACTGCAAGGAGCAGACCACGCCGAAGAAGGTGCTCGTACTGGTCTGCGATACCGGCAACAAGTACCTGTCGAAGATGTACAACGACTACTGGATGCTGGACAACGGCTTCCTGCAGCGCCCGCAGCACGGCGACCTGCGCGACTTGATCCTGCGTCCGTACGGCCAGCGCGACACTGTCGTTATTGGCCCGAACGACCTGCTGACCACCGCCTACCAGCGCATGAAGCTGTATGACGTGTCGCAGCTGCCGGTGATGGACGGTGACCAGCTGGTCGGCATCGTCGATGAAAGCGACGTCTTGCTGCATGTCTATGGCGACGAAGCGCGCTTCCGCGACACGGTTGCCACGGCGATGGTCAGCAAGCTGGACCGGCTGGACGTGAAGTCGCCGATCGAGGCCCTGCTGCCGGTGTTCGACCGCGGCCAGGTGGCGATCGTGATGGACGGCGATGCTTTCCTGGGCCTGATCACCCGTATCGACCTGCTGAACTATCTGCGCCGTCGCGTGCAGTAAGCCGCCGATCACGGCAGTTCACCGCTGAATTCCGGTTTATTCGCGTCAAAGCTCGTTAAGGCTGCGCTGATAGACTCCCGATCCTTTGACGGCGCCGCACGTCGGCGCCATTCAGGAAACGACATGTCCAACTCCTCTTCGCCCGACCGTGCGCTGGCCCTGGCCACGCTGGCCATCCACGGTGGCCAGTCGCCCGACCCCAGTACCGGTGCGGTGATGCCGCCGATCTACGCCACCTCGACCTATGCCCAGTCCAGCCCGGGCGAGCACCAGGGCTTCGAGTACTCGCGCACGCACAACCCGACCCGTTTCGCCTATGAGCGTTGCGTGGCGTCGCTGGAAGGCGGTACCCGTGGCTTTGCGTTCGCTTCGGGCATGGCGGCCAGCTCGACGGTGATCGAGCTGCTGGACGCCGGCAGCCACGTGGTGGCGATGGACGATATCTACGGCGGCAGCTTCCGCCTGTTCGAGCGCGTGCGTCGCCGCACCGCCGGGCTGGATTTCAGTTTCGTCGACCTGACCGATCTGGCGGCGTTCGAAGCCTCGATCACGCCGAAGACGAAGATGGTGTGGATCGAGACCCCGACCAACCCGATGCTGAAGATCGTGGACATCGCCGCGGTCGCTGCCATCGCCAAGCGCCATGGCCTGATCGTGGTGGTGGACAACACCTTCGCCTCGCCGATGCTGCAGCGCCCGCTGGAACTGGGCGCGGACCTGGTCCTGCATTCGGCCACCAAGTACCTCAACGGTCACTCGGACATGGTCGGCGGCATGGTGGTGGTTGGCGACAACGCCGAACTGGCCGAGCAGATGGCGTTCCTGCAGAACTCGGTGGGGGGCGTGCAGGGCCCGTTCGACAGCTTCCTGGCCCTGCGTGGCCTGAAGACCCTGCCGCTGCGCATGAAGGCGCACTGCGCCAACGCGCTGGCGCTGGCGCAGTGGCTGGAAAAGCACCCGGCGGTGGAGAAGGTGATCTACCCCGGCCTGGCCTCGCACCCGCAGCATGAGCTGGCCGGCAAGCAGATGGCCGGCTACGGCGGCATCGTCTCGATCGTACTCAAGGGTGGGTTCGAGGCGGCCAAGCGCTTCTGCGAGAAGACCGAGCTGTTCACCCTGGCCGAGTCGCTGGGCGGTGTGGAAAGCCTGGTCAACCACCCGGCGGTGATGACGCATGCCTCGATCCCGGTCGCACGCCGGGAGCAGCTGGGCATCAGCGATGCGCTGGTGCGGCTGAGCGTGGGTGTTGAGGAGTTGGGGGATCTGCAGGTGGATCTGGAAAAGGCGTTGGGCGGCTGACCGCACCCCTGTCCTCCATGACGCCCCCAGACTCCTCTCCGGTTGCTGCATCGGTACGCATGCTTGCGTGGCTGCGCAGTCAGGCGTGGCTGCGTCGTGCCTACCATCTGTTGCCGACCGGCCTGCGCGAAGGTGCGCTGCGATTGTTTTCGCGGCGACTGCAGGCGCGGACGCGCTTCGAGCGCACCGCAGCCTGGGAGAGACAGCTGCAGCCTGTCGGCGACGTTGTTGCTGGCGCAGCAGGACGTGGAGCGGACGTGCCCGGGGTCAACATCCTCGGCTATATCCATGGTCAGTTCGGATTGGCTGAAGCTGCGCGCAGCTACGCGCGCGCATTGATCGAACAGGGTGTGCCGGTGGCGCTTCGCGACATCGATCTTGGCCTGCCGAACGCCCGCGACGACCATGCGCTTGATGCGTACCTCGACGATACGATGCCGCACGCGGTCACCATTATCTTCGTCAACCCGGATTATCTGGCGCAGGCCCTGGCGAGCATCTCGCTGGCCCGCGGGCAGGGGCGCTACCTCATCGCCTGCTGGTTCTGGGAGCTTGAACGCCTGCCTGACAGCTGGTTGCCGGCCTTGGAGCTGGTGGATGAAGTGATGGTGGCCACAGGCTTCGTCGAGAAGGCCGTGGTTCATGCTACTCGTAAGCCGGTGATGCGAATTCCGATGCCGCTGGGTGTCCTCAACGACAGTGGGCTGCAGCGTGTGGACTTCGGCCTGCCGGAGGACGCCTTTGTCTTCCTGACGTCCTTCGATTTCAGCTCACGGATGGAGCGCAAGAACCCCGAAGCGGTGATCCGTGCCTTCCGCGAGGCCTTCCCAACGCAGCGCCGCGATGTCCGCCTGCTGGTCAAGAGCAGCAATGGCCATCGCTTCCCGCATCTGCTCAAGCATTTGCTGGCCCTCGTCGATGGCGACGAGCGCATCATCATCCGTGACGAGGTCATCGCACGCGAGCATCTCAATGCACTACAGCGTTGCTGCGACGCTTATGTGTCGCTGCACCGCGCCGAGGGTTTCGGCCTGGGCCTGGCCGAATGCATGGCCATGGGCAAGCCGGTGATCGCCACCGGTTGGTCGGGCAACATGGAATTCATGGATGCCGATTCGGCCGGACTGGTCGATTTCACACTTGTTCCCGTGCGTGAAGGGGAATACCCGGCGGGCAAGGGGCAGCGCTGGGCCGACGCGCAGGTGCCGATGGCTGCAGCGTGGATGCGCCGGCTGGCCGATGACCCGGGCTTCGCCGCCGAGCTGGGGCAGGCAGGACGCACCCGCGTCGAAGCAATCCTATCCACCCAGGCCGCTGCCAGCGGCCTCATTGAACGCGTTCGCCAGCTTCAGGCCAACGCACGTACCGCGCAGGACACCATGCAGACAATGAAGCACGAGGCAGGTAATGAGTGACATGATCCGGTCCATCTGGGCCTACCGGTATTTCATCCTTTCGTCGATCAAAAATGAACTGCGGGTCCGCTTCATCCGCAGCAAACTCGGCGCATTGTGGATGATCATCCACCCGCTGATGCAGGTCGTCATCTTTGCCACGATCCTGTCGGAGGTACTCTCGGCGAAGCTGCCCGGCATCGACAACAAGTACGCCTATGCGTTGTACCTGATGGCGGGGACGCTGTGCTGGAGCATGTTCTCCGAGACGGTCGGCAAATGCGTGTCGCTGTTCGTGGACAGCGGCAACCTGATGAAGAAGATGGCGTTCCCGCGCATCTGCCTGCCCTTCATCGCCGGCGGCACGATGCTGGTCAACAACCTTCTGCTGCTCGTTGCGATCTTCGTGGTGTTCGCCGTGCTCGGCCACTACCCGGGAGCGCAAGCGCTCTGGCTGCCGATCCTGATCCTGATCACGCTCTTCTTTGCGATGTCGATCGGACTGCTGCTGGGTGTGCTGAACGTGTTCATGCGTGACATCGGGCAGGTGGTGCCCGTCGTGCTGCAGGCGCTGTTCTGGCTGACGCCGATCGTCTACAACATCCGCATCCTGCCTGAGCACGTGCAGGGCCTGTTCAAGTTGAATCCGTTGTACCCGCTGGTGAGCAGCTACCAGAACGTCCTGCTCTACGACCAACCGCCGGTGTGGGCTGACCTGGCCTGGCTGGTTGGCGCCGCATGCGTGCTGGCGCTGGCATCGTTGATCGTTTTCCGTCGTGCCAGTCCCGAGATGGTGGATGCACTATGAGTGGTGAGTTGCGTGTTGAAGGCGTAGGCAAGGCCTACCGGGTGTGGGGCAGCGAATGGCTGCGCGCAGCGAGCTGGTTCGGCCTGCCAACCCGCCCGCGCGAAGAGCACTGGGTCCTCCGGGACGTGTCGTTCTCGATCGCGCCCGGCGAAGCGGTGGGTGTGATCGGGCAGAATGGTGCCGGCAAGAGCACGTTGCTCAAGCTGATCACCGGTACCGCACAGCCGACCGAGGGGCGAGTCAAGTGTACCGGCCGGGTCGCGGCCATCCTTGAGCTGGGAATGGGCTTCAACCAGGACCTTACGGGCCGGCAGAATGCTTTCCATTCCGCGGGTCTGATGGGGTACAGCCAGGAGCAGATCGCCGAAGCCATGCCGGGCATCGAAGCGTTCGCGGAGATCGGTGAGTACTTCGACGAGCCGGTGCGGACGTACTCAAGTGGCATGCAGGTGCGCGTCGCATTCGCGGTCGCAACGGCGTTCACCCCAGACCTTCTGATCGTCGACGAAGCCCTCTCGGTGGGTGACAGCTACTTCCAGCACAAGAGCTTCGACCGCATGCGGCGCTTCCGCGAGGAAGGCACCTCGATCATGCTGGTTTCCCACAGCCCCGGCGACGTGAAGGCTCTGTGTGACCGGGTGATCCTGCTCGACAAGGGACAGGTGCTGAAGGACGGTGCACCGGACGAGGTGATCGATTTCTACAATGCGCTGATCGCCCGCAAGGAGAACGAGAAGCTCAGCGTTGAGCAGCGTCGTGACGAGTCGGGTTGGGTCACGACTCGCAGTGGCAGCGGCCAGGCCGTGGTCAGCAGCCTCAAACTGGTCGACGCAGGCACTGGCAATGAGGTTGCTCTGGCGATGGTCGGACAGCAGCTCAGGCTGGTGCTCGAAGCAGAAGTGCGGGCGCCACTGCCCAGTCTGGTGCTGGGCTTCATGATCCGCGACAAGCAGGGGCATGTGGTCTGGGGCAGTAATACCTGGCACACCGAGCAGGTTCAGAGCAACGTGTCGGCAGGCGAACGGCTGCGCTACACGCTGGATTTCACCTGCCGCATGGGGCCGGGTTCGTACTCGGTTTCGCCGGCACTGGTCAGCAGTGACACCCACATGATCGACAACTTCGAATGGGTCGACAATCTACTGGTATTCGAGGTGATGAATGCGGATCACCCCATGTTCATTGGCAGCAACTGGCTGGACGCCGAGTTTTCTGTCGAACGCAGCGCCGTCCTCTGAACTCTCCGGGTAATCATGTCCAAGCTCATTTCCTACGCCCAGAATTTTGAAGATGTCATCCTGTGGCGCGTACTGGGCCACATCGAAGGCGGCCGCTACATCGATGTCGGCGCACAGAGCCCGGACGTTGACTCTGTGAGCCTTGTTTTCTACGAGCGTGGTTGGCGCGGCATCCATGTCGAACCGACCCAGCATTATTCGGATCTGCTGCGAACGCGGCGTCCCGATGAACAGGTGCTGCAGGTGGCTGTTACCAACAGCCCGGGTGAGCTCCGTTTCTTTGACGTCGCCGACACCGGTCTGAGCACGCTGGATGAGGGCATCGCCCAGGAACATCGCGATGCCGGCTTCAAGGTCAGCGAAGTGCGCGTGCCCGCGGTGACGCTGGACAGTGTGTTCGAGATGTCCGGTCCCGGCGAGATCCACTGGCTCAAGATTGATGTCGAAGGCGCCGAGCGGGAGGTCATCGAGGGCTGGAACGGACCGCATCGGCCCTGGGTCCTGGTGGTCGAGGCTACGCGGCCACAGAGTCCGGAACTGAACCACCACCTGTGGGATCCGATGGTGCTGGCCAAGGGCTATTCCTTTGCGTACTTCGATGGACTGAACCGCTTCTATGTGAGCGACGCGCATCCTGAGCTGGCCACTGCGCTGACGTGTGGCCCGAATGTGTTCGACGATTTCGTCCTGGCACCACAATCGGCGTTCTGTGCGGCCGCCAATGCAGTTGCTGCCGAAGCCATGGCACAGCAGAGAGCATCTGCCGCCGAAGCAGCAGAGCAGCAGCGGGCGGCCGCTGCCGAAGCAGCAGAGCAGCAGCGGGCGGCCGCTGCCGAAGCAGCAGCGCAACAGCGGGCGGCCGCTGCAGAAGTCGAGGCCCGGCAGCATGTGCAGTTGGCCGAAGCGGCCCGGAAGATCGAAGTGCTGGAAGGAGAGCTGAAGGCGAAACGTGCGTCGGAAGCCACTTTCCATCGCGAGAAGAGCTTGATTGTCGAAGCTGCAGGAGAGCACCGCGAAGAGTTCCAGCGGGCAGTGGCACAGAATCAGGTGTTCGCCGTTGAGATCGGACGTCGCGACGCTGAAGTCGCACGCCTGAACGAGGTCGTGCACGCGCTTCTGACCAGCACGTCCTGGCGGATCACGCGACCATTGCGCGGGCTGAAGTATCTGTTCACGCAGCCCACGATGTTTGCGCGCCGGGTGGTGCTCGCGGCCATGCGTCGTGTTGCCCAGCGCCCGGCAGTCGCGCGTCCGCTGAACTCGCTGCTGAAGCGGGTGCCGCGACTGCATGCCAAGCTGATATCGGTGGCGGTCAACAACCGGATCATTGCCCAGGTGCCGGGGACCCTGCAGCATGCAGGTCTGGTTGGCGGGGTTGGTTCGTTCGAGGGCCTCACCGAAGTGCAGGCCCTGGAGCAGCTGTCCGTGCGCGGACGGGCGTTCTACACGGATATCGCCGCTGGCAATCGCACGGAGAGCAGATGATGCGGATTCTTCTGGACCTGCAGGGCGCCCAAGGCGAAAGTCGCCTGCGTGGCATCGGCCGGTACTCGTTGTCATTGGCCTTGTCGGTGGCACGCAATGCGCGGGGCCACGACGTCCACCTTCTGGTCAATGGCGCCTTCCCCGAAGGCATCGATCACATCCGCGAGGCCTTCGCCGGTCTGCTGCCGAGGGAGAGCATCCACGTGCTGCACGTTCCGTTGCCCGTTGCCCAGCGTGAAAGCGAGAATACGCTTCGCCGGGAGCAGGCTGAAATCGTGCGTGAGGCGGCGATTGCGACGCTGCAGCCGGATATCGTGCATGTCTCCAGCCTTTTTGAGGGCTTTGCCGACAATGCGGTGGGAACCATCAACCAGCACTGCCGCGTGCCGACGATGGTCACGCTGTACGACATGATTCCGTTGATGAATCCGAAGCTGTACCTGGATCCGGATCCGCGCTATCGCGAGTTCTATCACGGGAAGCTGGAGCAGCTGTCGCGGGCCGATGCGCTGGTAGCGATTTCCGAAAGCTCGGCGCGGGAAGCACATGAGGTCGCCGGCTTCCCCGCAGAGCGCATCTTCAATATGTCTGCTGCCTGCGACCCGGTGTTCCGTCCGATGGATACGCTGGACTCCCGGCGCATTCTGACCCGCGTTGCATTCGGGGTGGCCGCTGGCTTCGTTCTGTATACCGGCGGCGCGGATCGTCGCAAGAATCTGCCGCGACTGGTGGAAGCCTACGCAGGCCTGGATGCGAAACTGCGCGCCGGCATGCAGCTTGTGTTCGCCGGGCACATGCCCGCGCCGCACGTGGATGAGCTGAAGCGCCTTGCGGCGTCACTGGGCCTGGCGGAACGGGATCTGGTCTTCACTGGCTATGTGTCCGATGAGCAGCTGGTGGCGCTGTACAACGAATGCAGCCTCTTCGCGTTCCCATCCTGGCACGAGGGCTTCGGGCTGCCAGTGCTGGAGGCAATGGCCTGCGGTGCGGCGGTCATTGCATCGGACGCTTCAAGCATCCGTGAGATCGCAACGGAACCCACCGCGTTGTTTGATCCCATGGATGTCGATTCGCTCCGTGCGCGCATGGCTCACTTCCTCTCCAATCCGGAAGAGAACCAGCGCCTGCGTGACTATTCACTGGAGCGGGCGCAGGCGTTCTCGTGGGACAAGGTGGCCTCGGTCTTCGTCGATGCGTGCGAGCACGTGGTTGGACTGGGGCTGGAGCGCATCTCGCCCGAGGCAGCGATCAACATCGCGACAACCCGCCTGGGCGCGCTCCCCGATGCCCAGAGGACCGATCTACTGTTGGCTGCGGATGCGCTTGATCGCAGCTGCATGGCTGAGCCGCAGCTGCTGGTTGATGTGACCGAACTTGCGGACAAGGATCTGCGCACGGGCATCCAGCGTGTCACGCGTGCGGTGGTGGCCGAATGGGCAAAATTGCCGCCCACAGGCTATCGGCTGCAGTTGGTGCGGCTGGATCGTAGTACCGGCCAGTACGTCTGCGCCAACATGTATGCAGCGACGTTGCTGGGTCTGCCGCAGCAGGCCGATCTGCCGGTGGTGTGCCACGCGGGCGATGTGTTCCTGGGGCTGGATTTGACAGGTTCTGCGGTGAGGGTGGGAAGTGAGTGGTTCCGCTACCTGCGCCGCAGTGGTGTGAAGATCAGCTTCGTTGTCTATGACATCCTGCCGGTCCGGCATCCGCAGTGGTGGCCAGGCGGTGGGGGTCAGCACCATGAAGCGTGGCTGCGGGAAATCCTCGGTTGCGCAGACCAGCTCATCTGCATTTCCAGGGCTGTGGCCGATGATGTCCGTGCCTGGATGGACGAGCAGCAGGTTCAGAGCTTGGCCTCGATTGACTGGTTCCACCTGGGTGCCGACCTGGATGGCAGCGTGCCATCGAAGGGGCTTCCGGATGATGCCGGGCACGTGACCGCGCGGATCGCCGCCGTACCCAGTTTCCTGATGGTAGGGACGATCGAACCCCGTAAAGGTCATGCGATGGTGCTGTCGGCCTTCGAGACGCTATGGGCGGAAGGGCATGACGTGAATCTGGTCATCGTCGGACGCAAGGGCTGGTTGGTTGACGCGTTGTGCAGCCGCTTGGCGGGCCATGCGCGACTCGGTCGCCGGTTGTTCTGGTTCGAGAGTGCCAGTGACGAGTACCTGGACGCGATCTACGCCAATTCCAGCTGCCTGATGGCTGCCTCGGAAGGTGAGGGGTTTGGTTTGCCGCTGATCGAGGCCGCGCAGCGTGGTCTGTCGATCATCGCCCGCGATATTCCCGTATTTAGGGAAGTGGCGGGTGGGCATGCACACTTCTTCTCGGGGTACGGCGACGCCCCAATCGCGCAAGCCGTCCGTGAATGGCTGCCACTTCGGGCCAAGGGGGCCGAAACCCGTTCAGACCGCATGCCCTGGCTGACCTGGACCCAGAGCGCCGCACAGCTGCAGCGGGTGTTGCTGCAGGATCTCGCCACCGTGGACCGGTCCCTCACCAGCTCCTGAGCTATGATCCACCGTTGCATGGGCGAGCGGGGGGCGCAGGCGACAATTGCCCCCGCGATCTGGCGGAACCCGCCAAACCAGACTTTTGAAGAGAGATCGGAATGAGCAATAAGAAGGCGATTATCACCGGCATCACTGGCCAGGACGGTGCTTACCTGACCGAACTGCTGCTTGAGAAAGGATACGAGGTGTATGGCACCTATCGCCGCACCAGCTCCGTCAATTTCTGGCGCCTGGACGAACTGGGTGTCACCAATCACCCGAACCTGCACTTGGTCGAGTATGACCTGACCGATCTGGGCACCTCGCTGGCCATGGTGCAGAAAATCCAGCCGGACGAGATCTACAACCTGGCTGCGCAGAGCTTCGTCGGCGTGAGCTTTGAACAGCCGACCACCACTGCGCAGATTACCGGTGTGGGCGCGCTGAACCTGCTGGAGGCGATTCGCCTGGTCAACCCGAAGATCCGCTTTTACCAGGCGTCGACTTCGGAAATGTTCGGAAAGGTGCAGGCCGTGCCGCAGGTGGAAGACACCCCGTTCTACCCGCGCAGTCCCTACGGCGTGGCCAAGCTCTACGCGCACTGGATCACGGTGAACTACCGCGAGAGCTATGACATCTTTGGTTCCAGCGGCATCCTGTTCAACCATGAGAGCCCGCTGCGCGGCCGCGAGTTCGTGACCCGCAAGATCACCGACTCGGTGGCCAAGATCAAGCTGGGCCAGCTGGACTGCCTGGAGCTGGGGAACCTGGATGCCAAGCGCGACTGGGGCTTTGCCAAGGAATATGTGGAAGGCATGTGGCGCATGCTGCAGGCCGATCAGCCCGACACTTTCGTTCTGGCGACCAACCGTACCGAAACCGTCCGCGATTTCGTCAGCATGGCGTTCAAGGGGGCCGGCATCGACGTCGAGTTCAAGGGCAGGGATATCGACGAAGTTGCCATCGATGCCGCGAGCGGCAAGACCGTGATGCGCATCAATCCGAAGTTCCATCGCCCGGCGGAAGTCGATCTGCTGATCGGCAATCCGGAAAAGGCCGAGCGCATCCTGGGCTGGAAGCCCCAGACCACGTTGGAACAGCTGTGCCAGATGATGGTCGAAGCCGACCTGAAGAGGAATGAGCGTGGTTTCTCGTTCTGACCTGAACGGAAAGCGGGTTCTTGTCACCGGAGCGTCCGGCTTCACCGGACGCTACATGGTGGAGGAACTGCGTGCGCAGGGCTGTCATATTGTTGCGTTGAGCGGGCAGGGTGCAGCCAGCGCTGCTGATGACCATGTCGTTGCCGATCTGACAGATGCTGTGGCGGTGACGGCTGCCGTAGCCGAGGCGCGCGCGGATATCGTCGTGCATCTGGCCGCGCTGGCTTTCGTTGGCCACGGTAAGGTCGAGGACTTCTACAGCGTGAACCTGATGGGGACACGCCACCTGCTCGCCGCCCTGGACCAAGCCGGGCATCGTCCCGAACACGTCCTGCTGGCCAGCAGTGCCAATATCTACGGCAATCGCTCCAGCGGTATCCTGGACGAGGATACGATGCCTGAGCCGGCCAACGACTACGCGGTGAGCAAGCTGGCCATGGAGCATGTGGCGGGCCTGTGGCGTGAGCGCTTGCCGATCACTATTGTCCGGCCGTTCAACTACACCGGTGTCGGCCAAGCAGAGCAGTTCCTGGTACCGAAAATTGTCGCTCATTTCGCCCGGCGGCTGCCGGTGATGGAACTGGGCAACCTGGAGGTCTCCCGAGATTTTGGCGATGTAAGGGCCGTGGTTTCCGCCTACAGGCAGCTCTTGCAGGTGCCCGCTGGGGGGCAGGTGGTCAATGTCTGCTCGGGCCGTGGCCTCAGCCTGAGCGAGATTGTCATGCTGTGCGCGGAACTGACCGGCCATCAGCTGGAGATCCGGGTGAATCCGGCTTTTGTCCGACCCAACGAAGTCAAGGTGCTGCTGGGCAGCAACGAGCGCCTGCGGGGACTGATAGGCGACTGGCAGGTTCCGCCAATGCAGGAGACGCTGGCCTGGATGCTGGGCGCTGCCCTGTAGGACTTCCCGCCGACTTGGCGCGGACTTGGCATACAATTACTGAATGACTGGGGCTATCCCGGAAGCGGGTCATGGCGGCCTGCTCCGGAGTGCAACCACCGATCCCGAGGATTGCATCGATCATGGCTGAAGAACAAAAACGCGTTCTGGTAACTGGTGGCGCCGGTTTCCTTGGATCCCACCTGTGTGATCGTCTGATCGATGCAGGTCATGACGTCCTGTGCGTGGACAACTTCTACACTGGCAGCAAGGCGAACGTTGACGGTTTACTCAACCATCCGCGTTTTGAGCTGATGCGCCATGATGTGACGTTCCCGCTCTACGTGGAAGTTGACCGCATTTTCAATCTGGCCTGCCCGGCGTCGCCTGTGCACTACCAGCACGATCCGGTGCAGACCACCAAGACCAGTGTGCACGGTGCGATCAATATGTTGGGCCTGGCCAAGCGTGTCGGGGCTCGTATCCTGCAGGCCAGCACGAGCGAAGTCTACGGAGATCCGGAAATCCACCCGCAGGTCGAAGGTTATTGGGGCCGGGTCAACCCGATCGGCATCCGCAGCTGCTACGACGAAGGCAAGCGCTGTGCCGAAACTCTGTTCTTCGACTACTGGCGCCAGCACCAGCTCGAAATAAAGGTGATGCGTATCTTCAATACCTACGGCCCGCGCATGCATCCCAACGACGGTCGCGTGGTCAGCAACTTCATCGTGCAGGCGCTGAAGGGCGAGCCCATCACGATCTACGGCGATGGCACCCAGACCCGCAGCTTCTGCTATGTCGATGACCTCATCGAAGGCATGCTGCGTCTGATGAATTCGCCGGCCGATTTCACCGGGCCGGTGAACATCGGCAACCCTGGTGAGTTCACTATGCTTGAGCTGGCTGAAACCGTCCTGCGTCTGGTTGGTGGCACCTCGAAGATCGAGCATCGCCCGCTGCCGTCTGATGACCCCAAGCAGCGCCAGCCGGACATCAGCCTGGCCAAGGCCACGTTCGACTGGGAGCCGAAGGTCGCGCTGGAGGACGGCCTGAAGGAAACCATTGCCTACTTCCGCCATCGCCTGCAGGCCTGAGGACGCAACGATGCGCAAGGTTGTGGTGATGCCAGTGTATGAGGACCTGGAAGCTTCCTCGAAGCTGTTCCTGGAACTGGCGCGTACCCAGGGTCCGGATACCTATGTCGTGGCGGTGGATGATGGTTCAGTTCGCCAGCCGTTGCAGGTGTCGGCCATTGAGGCAGCCGCACTGGAAGGCGTGGTGATCAAGCTGCGTCGCAACGTCGGGCATCAACGCGCCATTGCCATCGGCCTAAGCTACGTTGCAGAGCATTTCGATGATAATGTGATCGTCATCTCGATGGATTCCGATGGCGAAGACACACCTGAGAGCATCACTGAACTGGTCGGTGGGCTGTCATCGCCCGATGTCGACGTGGTTGTGGCTACCCGCAAGAGCCGGGTCGAATCGCTGAAGTTCAAGTCGTTCTACATCGTCTACAAGCTCCTGTTCTCGCTGCTGAGCGGGCGCAAGATCAGCTTCGGTAATTTCATGGCTGCCAAGATGCCGGCGGTGCGCCGCCTGTCTTCGATGCAGGAACTGTGGACGCACGTGGCGGCTGCTGTGCTCGGCTCCAAATTGCGCGTGCAGACCTGTGCACTGGATCGTGGCGCGCGTTATGCCGGGCGCAGCAAGATGAACTTCGTTGGCCTGGCCCTGCATGGCTTCCGCGCGCTGATGGTATTTGCCGAGGATGTATTGGTGCGCGTGGGCATTGCCTGCACGCTCGTAGCGGGCCTGTCAGTGGTCGGTGGCGTGGTGGCATTGCTGTTGAAGACGATGGGCTTCGCTACGCCTGGCTGGTTCTCGTTGGCCTTCGGCATCCTACTGCTGGTGTTCCTGCAGACAGCGGCACTTACGCTGATCATCCTGATGCTTTCGGGCATGATCCGCAGCGGCGGGGTGCTGGTCGCAGGCAGTTATCGTGAATTCGTCGATGAGGTACAGCATGCCCGCCGCGCCTGAGCGCGCGTTGGGTGGCCAGTTGATCAGGTACCTGATCAACGGCGTTGTCGCTACGGTAGTGCATTACAGCGTGCTGCGTTTCAACATCGAAGTGCTGCACATTCCCCTGGCTGGGATCGCCAATGCCATCGCCGCCGTGTTCGGCATTTCGGTGTCCTTTCTGGGCAGCCGCTACTTCGTGTTCCGCGGCCAGCAGGGCAGCGTGGTGAAGCAGGGCTCGCTATTTCTGCTGGTCTACGCCGCCATCGCCGTCCTGCATGCCCTGGTGATGTATGTCTGGGCCGATCGGCTCGGCTATGACTACCGCATCGGCTTCCTGCTTGCCACCGGCATGCAGATGGCCTTCAGTTTCCTTGCGAACAAATTCGTGGTGTTCAAATGAACAAGTACCTGCGCGCCATCCTGGCCACCGTTGCCTTCATTGCCGTTCTGCTGTTGACCTACTACCTGCACATGCGCTATTTCCGCGTCAATGTGGTTCTGTACGCCAGCATCCTGGATGCACTCATCGCGTTGGTGGTTGTTTTCGGCACGCTGTACCTGCTCAAGTGCTTCCGTGATTTCAGTCGCCTGGAACTGATCCAGCTGGCCGCTATTTGGTTGCTGGGCGGATACCTGTTCGCCATTTCGGTGCCGACGGTGATCGACCGCTCGTTGTCGTTCTACATTCTGGAGAAACTGCAGCAGCGTGGCGGTGGCATCCGCGAGGATGCGTTCAGGCAGGTCTTCACCGAGGAATACGTACGCGAGCATCACCTCGTGGAAGTCCGCCTGACCGAGCAACTGCAGTCCGGTACGATCGATATCGAGCATGGCTGCGTGAAGCTGACCCCGCGCGGTGAGCGCCTTGCCTCGTTCAGCCGCTTCTACCGCCGGAACCTGCTGCCGACCCACCGACTGCTGATGGGTCAGTACACCGACGCGCTGACGGATCCATTCCGCGACAGCCACATGAGCAACGACTACCGTTGCCGTTGACGCCCCGGAGGCCGAGCATGCTGTCCATGCCTGATTCCGGCCAAGCGCCCGGCAACACGGCAAGCGTTGCTCGGCTGGTGTGGCCGCTGCTGCTGCTGATTGTCGGTTTCTGGCTGGTGCCGCTGGCGCTGACCTGCCAGTTGCAGTGCGTGCCCGGCGACCTGGGCGATGCCCGCTTCAACAATGTGGTGCTGGAGCATTTCTACCGTTGGTTGGGCGGGCACGAAGCCAGCTTGGTGAGCCCGGGCTTTTTCTACCCGATGCCCGGTGCGTTGACCTTCTCGGACAACCACTGGGGAACGGCGTGGATCTACGCGATCTTCCGCGCGCTGGGCTGGGACCGTTACCAGGCATTCGACCTGTGGTTCCTCTGCGGCTACCTGCTGAATTTCGTGGCGAGCCACTACGTCTTCCGCCGGCTGCGCTTCTCGCCGCTGGCCAGCGCGCTGGCGGCGTTCGCATTCACCTTCGCGATGCCGGTGGTTGCGCGGTATGGCCACGCGCAGCTGACGTATCGCTTCCTGATTCCCATCGGCCTGCTACTGTGGCAGTGCTTCCGCGGAGATGGACGCTGGCGATGGCTGGCGGCGCTCGCGCTCGCGGTTGCGGCACAGTTCTATATCTCCATCTACCTGGGCTACTTCATGCTGCTTTTTCTGGCGGCATGGGCGCTGGCGCAATGGCTGCTGGAAGGGTGGGGGCCTCGTCAATGGTTCGAGCAATGGCAGCACTACCCACAGGGTGTTGTCCGGCGCGAGCTGATCCTGGCCTCGCTGACGATCGTGGCCGCAGCGGTGATGATCGCCGTGCTGATGTACCCGTACCTGCATTATTCAAAGCTATACGGTTTCCAGCGCGCTGCGGCGGAGATCGCTTCGCTGCTGCCCCGGCCACAGAGTTACCTGTTGGCCGATTCGTCGGGAGTGTGGGGCGGTCTCAGTCAGCAGTTGGCCACGCGCATGCCGATGCGCCATGAGCAACAGATTTTCTTTGGTCTGGGTATTCTGGGGTTGATGGGCGTCGGCCTGTTCATGTCACGGCTGCCATCACGATGGGTTGCGCTGGGCGCGATCGTCATCGTGGTGGCGCTGACCCTGAGTGTGGGGGGCGTATCCCTCTATATGCTGCTGGCCAAATTGCCAGGTGTTGGCTCGATCCGCGCCATGGCACGCATCGGCTTGGTACTGGCCCTGCCAGTCGCGCTGCTTGTTGCTGTCGGCGTGGATGCTTTGCGAACAAAGGGAAAAGCAGGACTGCTTGTTGCTGGTGCCTTCGCGTTGGCGATGGTGGCTGAGTCCGGGTCGATGCACACGGTCCATTTCGATATCCAGACCGCACGTCTACACGATACAGGTCTGCGCACCCAGCTGCCCTCGCAGCTATCCGTTGATGCGGTGATTTTCAATCCATTGCGACCCGAAGTGCCGTTTTACGAGGATGAACTGGACGGAGTGATTCTGGCCCAATCGCTGGGCAGGCCGACACTTAATGGCTATTCTGGTAACAGTCCGCCGGGCTACACCGCCAACGTTGAAGCGTCGCCCGAGCAACAGGCAGAGCAACGAATAGGGGCAGCCAAGGCATTCTTTGCAGAAAGGCTGCATCTTGCATTGCCGTTGGAAATGGCGGACTCACTGGAGATCGTGCGCCATCCTGAGCCTTCGGACACACCCCTAAGCCAGATGCGGTTGACGGAAATGGCGCGTGTGTCGATCCAGGTCGTTACGCTGCGGCGTCAGTCAGATGGCTATTCCGTACAGGTGCGTATCCACAATGGTGGCGATCACTTCTTGACCTCCAGGTCTCACGCACCCTTCAGGCTTTCATGGCAGTGGTTTACCGATGCCGAAGGCCCCGATTCGGCGCGTTGGACCGAACGCGTGGATCCGACAGGTGGGGTGAATGTTGCACCTGGCTCTGATTTCATCACGACGTTCAAGATTCCGGATAGGCAGGAACCAAGGGCACGTCTGGCGGTAAGCGGCGTGCTGGAGGGGCGTGCCTGGCTGCACGATCATGGCATGCAGCCGGCCGTCGCCGAGCCTGATGCCGCAAGACCACCGAACCCCTGAGCAACGCATTCGCATGAAGTCCAGCCGTCCTGCCATCGAATGGGGCCTGATCGCAGCCGGTGTCGTGGTCATCGCATTGACCCTTCACCCTGCCATCTTGGGTGATGCTGCTGTCCGCTACCAGACCATCGAGTACTGGTTGGGGGAGGGCGGGGGCTATTCGAAGTTCTCGATGATCCAGCCCGCGCTTTCCATGCCATTGGCGTGGTTGGCCAATGCCGTGGGTATCGATCCGGCACACTTGGTCGCCTACTTCAACGGCCTGGTTTTTCTGGTGATGGGAGCCGCTGCCTATCCCGAGCTGGCCCGGCGCTATTCGCCGGAAACGGGCCGTGCATGGTTGCTCCTGATGATGGCGGCGTCGATGTTTCCCCACCATCTGCAGCACTATTACGGCGAGGTGTTGACCAGCCTGTGCCTGTTGCTGGGGATCCTTTGGATCAGTCATCGTTCCTTGATCGCGGTGTTGCTGCTGGCGCTGGCTTGTGTCACTACGCCGGCATTGCTTGTCCCCTTCGCCGCCGTTGCTTTCGTATGGCTGCTCGTGCGTCGCAATCCATTGCCAATGCTTGCGCTCTTGATCGCAGGAGCGATCTTTCTGGGCGAGACGCTGATCAAGTACCGCGGCTTTGACTCTGGTTACCTCTCGGATGGCGAGCACGGCTTCGCGACTGTCCTGCCTTACTCAGGGCGCCCCGGGTTCAGCTATCCGATGTTCTTTGGCGTCCTATCCCTCTTGATGTCCTTCGGCAAGGGACTGGTTTTCTATATTCCCGCGCTGGTTCTTGTCTTGAGCCGTCGCGTCCGGGAGATGCTGCAGCTCGATGCGCGCGCGACGTGGATTGCGTTGGCTGCATTGGCGCTGCCCATCCTCTTTTACTCCAAGTGGTGGGCGTGGTACGGCGGTGCCTTCTGGGGTCCGAGATTCTTTCTCTATCTCTGCGCGCCTGCTTGCCTGTTTATCGCCCTGGCAATGCAGGATCGTGCCGTCGCGTGGCCACGGCGATTGCTGGTCACAGCTATCCTGGTGTTGTCTGCCTGGGTTGCTGTCGATGGCTACCTGTACGGTCAGGAGGAGATGGATGCATGCTGGGCTGACAATTATTCCAAGGAGTACCTGTGCTGGTATGTGCCTGAGTTCAGCGCGCTATGGCGGCCTTTCGTCACCGGCAGTTTCTGGCACATGATGAGCAACGTACGCTGGCCCTACGCGGCTTGGAATCTGCTCGTTGTCGGCTACCTGCTGGCTCGTGAACTAATTGGCTCGCTCGGGCGGGATCCTGCGCCCCGGCCGTTGTCTGTCGCAGCAAAGAATTCCGCCCTTCCCTGATATTTGACCGAGAGCACCATGAAAATCGCAATCGCAGGCACCGGCTATGTCGGACTTTCCAATGGCGTACTCCTCGCACGGCAGCATGAAGTCGTGGCGCTGGATGTGCTGGGGGACAAGGTAGAAAAACTCAACCGCGGTGAATCGCCGATCGTCGATGCAGATATTCAGAGCGCGCTGGCGGGCGGCGCGCTGAACTTCCGTGCAACGCTTGATCCGTACGAAGCGTATGAAGGTGCTGATTTTGTCGTCATCGCCACACCGACGGACTACGATCCGGAAACCAACTACTTCAACACCGGCTCGATTGAAAGCGTCATCAAGAAGGTGCTGTCGATCAATCCGTCGGCGACGATGATCATCAAGTCGACCATCCCCGTGGGTTTTACCCGTCGGATGCGTGAACAGTTCGGTGTCCAGAACATCATCTTCTCGCCGGAATTCCTGCGTGAAGGCCGCGCCCTGTACGACAATCTGCATCCGTCCCGGATCATCGTCGGCGACCATTCCGAGGCGGCCAAGACGTTCGCGGCGCTGCTCGAAGCCGGGGCGGAAAAGAAGGATGTCCCGGTGCTGTTCACCGATTCAACCGAAGCAGAAGCCATCAAGCTGTTTGCCAACACATACCTGGCGATGCGGGTGTCCTACTTCAACGAACTGGATACCTACGCGCAGACTCATGGCCTTGACAGCCGTCAGATCATCGAAGGCATTTCGCTGGATCCACGCATTGGCAGAGGCTACAACAACCCATCGTTCGGTTACGGCGGCTACTGCCTGCCCAAGGATACCAAGCAGCTTCTGGCCAACTACCAGAGCGTTCCACAGAACCTGATCCGGGCGATTGTCGATTCCAACACCACGCGCAAGGATTTCATCGCAGCCGATATCCTGCGCCGCAAGCCCAAGGTCGTAGGCGTCTACCGCTTGATCATGAAGGCGGGCTCGGACAATTTCCGTTCCTCCAGCATCCAGGGGATCATGAAGCGCATCAAGGCCAAGGGCGTGGACGTGATCGTCCACGAGCCCGTTCTGGATGCGGCGGAGTTCTTCAATTCGCGGGTAGTCAATGACCTGCAGGCGTTCAAGCAGGAAGCGGATGTGATCATCAGCAACCGTATGGCGGATTCACTGCTCGACGTTTCTGACAAGGTGTACACGCGCGATCTGTTCGGCGACAACTGATCGTTGCCAAGCGGGAAAGAAAAAGGCCGGGAGTCATGTTCCCGGCCTTTTTTCATGCGTGACGCGGGAAGGGCTCAGGCGCGCCCGTAGCTGTCTTCGAAACGCACGATGTCGTCCTCACCTAGGTAGCTGCCTGACTGAACTTCAATCAGCTCCAGCGGTAGCTTGCCCGGGTTCTTCAGACGATGGGTCACGCCCAGCGGAATATACGTGCTCTGGTTCTCCGACAGCAGGATCACCTCATCGCCACGGGTGACTTCGGCAGTGCCGCTGACCACGATCCAGTGCTCGGCACGGTGGTGGTGCATCTGCAGGCTCAGCGTTGCGCCTGGCTTAACGGTGATGCGCTTGACCTGGAACCGCGCGCCGTTGTCGATGGAGTCGTAGGCGCCCCAAGGGCGGTAGACCTTGCGGTGAGCGGCGGCTTCGCTGCGACCATTGCGCTTGATCTGGCCGACGATCTCCTTGACGTCCTGTACGCGGTCCTTGTGGCCCACGAACACGGCGTCATCGGTTTCAACGATCACGATGTCCTGCAGGCCAACCATCGCAATCAGGCGATTGCCATAAGCGTAGCTGTCCTTGCAGTCCAGGGCGATCACATCGCCATGGCAGGCATTGCCGTCGGCGTCCTTGTCGGACACCTCCCACAGCGCCGACCACGATCCAACATCGTTCCACTCGGCATCGAGCGGTACGACGGCGGCGTCGGCGGTCTTTTCCATCACGGCGTAGTCGATGGAGTCGTTCGGGCTGGCGGCGAAGGCCTCTGCATCCAGGCGGATGAAGTCGTTGTCGCGGGCGGCCTTGTCGAGCGCCTGGCGGCAGGCGGCCAGGATCGCAGGCTGCAGGGCTTCCAGCTCCTTCAGGTAACGCGAGGCCTTGAACAGGAACATGCCGCTGTTCCAGAAGTACTCGCCGGAAGCGACGTACTGTTCGGCGGTGGCCAGATCGGGCTTTTCGACGAAACGGTCGACGGCGCGCACGCCTTCGCCTGCAGCGGCCTTGATGTAGCCGTAGCCGGTTTCCGGTGCGGTCGGCACGATGCCGAAGGTGACCAGCTTGCCGGACTCGGCAGCGAGGGCGGCCTGCTTGACCGCCGCGTGGAAGGCCGCTTCGTTGCGGACCACGTGGTCGGACGGCAGCACCAGCAGCAGCGCGTCATCGCCATTTGCCAAGGCCTGCAGCGCGGCGATCGCGATGGCCGGAGCGGTATTGCGGCCTACCGGCTCGAGGATCAGTGCCTGCGGCAGCACCTTGCACTCGCGCAGCTGCTCGGCAGCCATGAAGCGGTGCTCCTGGTTGGCGACCACGATCGGTGCCGCGCCGGCGATGGAAGCAACCCGCTTCCAGGTGGCCTGCAGCATGGTGTCATCGCCGACCAGCGGCAGGAACTGCTTCGGATAGGCCTCGCGCGACAGCGGCCACAGCCGCGTGCCCGAGCCGCCGGACAGAATGACGGGGACAATTGGGGTCATGCGAAGTATGTCCTTCTCAGTGATTGGCTGGCGTGCCGCCAATCAGGGCGGTCAGCTCGCGGATTCGGTCCCGCAGCAATGCTTCATCGCCACGGGTCTCGATGTTCAGCCGCAGCAGCGGTTCGGTATTGGAGCTGCGCAGGTTGAAGCGCCATTCGGCAAAGTCGGCGCTGACGCCGTCGGTGCGATCCAGGACCGGCTGCTGAGCCTCGAAATGAGCCAGCACGCGCGCGACCGTGGCCTTGGCATCGTCCACGCGGAAGTTGATCTCGCCGCTGCACGGGTAAGCCTTCATACGGTCGGCGACCAGCTCGCCCAGCGATTTACCCGTGCTGGATACCAGCTGTGCGATCAGCAACCACGGGATCATCCCCGAATCGCAGTAGGCGAATTCTCGGAAGTAGTGATGCGCGCTCATTTCACCACCGTAGATGGCGTCTTCGGCGCGCATGCGTTCCTTGATGAACGCATGGCCGGTCTTGCTCATGATCGGCACGCCGCCGGCCTGCTCGACCATTTCCACGGTGTTCCAGGTCAGGCGCGGGTCGTGGATGATCTTGCCGCCCGGCTGGCGGGTCAGCAGGGCGGTGGCCAGCAGGCCGACCAGGTAGTAGCCCTCGATGAAGTTGCCTTCGGCATCGAAGAAGAAGCAACGGTCGAAGTCGCCATCCCAGGCGATGCCGAAGTCGGCGCCATGGGCGCGCACGGCATCGCGCGTGGCCGCGCGGTTCTCCGGCAGCAGCGGATTGGGGATGCCGTTCGGGAAACTGCCGTCGGCCTCATGCTGGATGCGGATGAACTCGAACGGCAGGTGCGGAGCCAGCTGGTCGATGACCAGTCCCGCGCCGCCGTTGCCGGAATTGGTGACGATCTTCAGCGGCGTCAGGCTGGCGCGATCGACATAGCCGAGCAGGTGCTGGATATAGGCCGACTTGTCGGCATCCTGGGTCACGGTTCCAGTGCCGTTGCCGAGCGGGGCATCGGAGGCGGCGAAATCGCGGATATCGAACAGGCCGGTGTCACCGCTGATCGGCTTGGCGCCGTCGCGCACCAGCTTCATCCCGTTGTAGTCCATCGGGTTGTGGCTGGCGGTGACCATGATGCCGCCGGCGGCATGGCGGCGGAACGTCTGGAAATAGACCTCCTCGGTGCCACACATGCCGATGTCGATGACGTCACGGCCGCTGGCGGTCAGGCCCTTGATGGCGGCCTGCAGCAGCGCGGGGCTGCTCAAGCGGATGTCGTGTCCAACCACCACCGGTCCCGGGCCCAGCAACGCGGCGGTGCCGGCGCCGATACGGCAGGCAAGGCGTTCATCCAGTTCATCCGGAACGCGGCCACGGATGTCATAGGCCTTGAAACACGGAAGCGTCATCAATGCAGTCCTTACACGGGTTGACCCGGGATTATAGCGATAGGTAATGCAAGGACGAGTGATCCAGGCCAGCGTCCCTGCGGGCCCCGAGACGGTTGGAGATGCCACGTAACCTTTTGATTCCGTGGCATCTTTCAGGTGTCTTCAGTTCAGTGCTGTTTCCAGCTCCGGCAGGATCGTGAACAGATCCCCGACCAGGCCGATGTCAGCGATCTCGAAAATCGGCGCATCACCGTCCTTGTTGATCGCGACGATCGTGCCGGCGTCCTTGATGCCGGTCAGATGCTGGATCGCACCGCTGATGCCCACCGCCACATACAGCTCCGGGGCGATGATCTTGCCGGTCTGGCCCACCTGCAGGTCGCTGGGCACGTAGCCGGCATCGACCGCGGCGCGCGAGGCACCGACGGCGGCGCCGAGCTTGTCGGCCAGCTGGAAGATGACCTTGAAGTTCTCTTCCGAACCGACGCCGCGGCCACCGGAGACCACGCGCTTGGCGCTCTGCAGGTCCGGGCGGTCGCTGGCACCTGCGGCGAGGCCGACGAAACGGGTGTGGGTCGGCAGGGCAGCATCGACACTGGCCGCTTCAACGGCGGCACTGCCACCCTGGGCGGCTTCCGGCCACGAGGCGGCACGCACGGTGGCGACCACGATCTGGTCGGCCGGGACTTCCACGGTGATGATCGCGTTGCCGGCGTAGATCGGGCGCTTGAAGGTGTGGCTGCCTTCGACGGTCATCAGGTCGGAGACCTGGTTGACGCCGAGCAGGGCGGCCACGCACGGCATCAGGTCCTTGCCGAAGGTGGTCGACGGGCCGAACACGTGGGTGTAGCCCTTGGCCAGCTGCGCGATCTGCGGCGCCAGCACCTGGGCGATGGCCTGCGCGTTGGCAGCGTTGGCCACGGTCAGAACCTTGGCGACGCCAGCGATCTTCGCGGCCTCAGCGGCAACGGCGGCCGGGTCGGCGGCCAGCACCACCACGTCGATGCTGGCACCGCTGATGGCGGCAGCAGCGCTTACGGTCTTGGCGGTGGCGGCGTTGAGCTTGCCGTCGTGGTGTTCGGCGATGACGAGAATCCTGCTCATTACAGCAACCCCTTCTGCTTGAGTGCGGCCACCAGTTCAGCCGCGTCCTTGACCATCACACCCTTGCTGCGCTTGGACGGCGCGGCATACTGGGTGGTCTTGAAGGTATCGGCGGCTTCAACGCCCAGATCGGCCAGCTGCAGGGTCTCCAGCGGCTTGGCCTTGGCCTTCATGATGTCCGGCAGCTTGATGAAGCGCGGCTCGTTCAGGCGCAGATCGGTGGTGACCACTGCCGGCAGGTCCACTTCCAGCGTTTCCAGGCCGGCGTCGACTTCGCGGGTCACCGTGGCCTTGCCATCAGCAATCTCCAGCTTGCTGGCGAAGGTCGCCTGCGGGCGGCCCCACAGCGTGGCCAGCATCTGGCCAGTCTGGTTGGCGTCGTCGTCGATGGCCTGCTTGCCCAGGATCACCAGGTCCGGCTGTTCCTTCTCGATCAGCTTGAGCAGGGTGCGTGCGGCTGTCAGCGGCTGGATGGCCTGGTCGGTAACGACGTGAATGGCGCGATTGGCGCCCATGGCCAGGCCGTTGCGCAGGTGCGCCTGGGCATCGGCCGGAGCAATGGTGGCGACCACCACTTCGCTGGCGATGCCCTTGTCGCGCAGGCGCAGGGCTTCTTCCAGAGCGATTTCATCGAAGGGATTGGGAGACAGCTTGACGCCGTCGGTGACCACGCCGGAACCGTCCGGCTTGACCTGAATGCGGACGTTGTAGTCCACCACGCGCTTGTACGCGACGAGGATTTTCATCTGGTACGGGGTCCTTCAATAACGGGGAGAACGTCCGGTCCTCGCACAGCAACCGGTTCGGGGGTGGGACCCCGATTCTAACTGGCTGGAAGCTACCATGCGAACGCGTATGGTTTTGCTGCGATGCAGAAGATAATGAGGGCAAGGGGGCTCATTCACGTGCGGATGTCAGCCGCGAAGGGGCGACATGTATCCTGTCGCGCTGTATCCGGTGCTCCCCCGCGCCCCGGTGCGAACGGTCGAACAGGAGAACAGGTAGTGCCCACATGGCTTGTCACCGGCGGCGCCGGATTCATTGGCGGTAACTTCGTTCTCGAGGCCGTCGCGCGCGGCGTCAAAGTCATCAACCTCGATGCGCTGACCTACGCCGGCAATCTGAAGACCCTGTCCAGCCTGGACGGCGACCCGAATCACGTGTTCGTGCAGGGCGACATCGGCGATCAGGCGCTGGTCACCCGCCTGCTGGCCGAGCACCGGCCGGACGCCGTGCTCAACTTTGCTGCCGAGAGCCACGTGGATCGCTCCATCGACGGTCCTGGCGCCTTCATCCAGACCAACGTGGTGGGCACCCTGGGCCTGCTGGAGGCGGTCCGCGATTACTGGAAGGCGCTGCCGGCCGAGCAGGGCGCGGCCTTCCGCTTCCTGCACGTATCCACTGACGAGGTGTACGGCACCCTGGGCGAGACCGGCAAGTTCAGCGAAACCACGCCGTATGCTCCGAATTCCCCGTACTCGGCGTCGAAGGCCGCCTCGGACCACCTGGTCCGTGCGTTCCACCACACCTACGGGCTGCCGGTGCTGACCACCAACTGCTCCAACAACTACGGCCCGTACCACTTCCCCGAGAAGCTTATCCCGCTGGTGATCGCCAAGGCGCTGGCCGGCGAGCCGCTGCCGGTGTACGGCGACGGCAAGCAGGTGCGCGACTGGCTGTTCGTGTCCGATCACTGCGAGGCGATCCGCACCGTGCTGGCCAAGGGCCAGGTTGGCGAGACCTACAACGTCGGTGGCAATTCGGAAAAACAGAACATCGAAGTGGTGCAGGCCATCTGCGCACTGCTGGACCAGCGCCGCCCGCGTGCGGATGGCCAGCCGCGCAGCAGCCAGATCACCTACGTCACCGACCGCCCCGGCCATGACCGCCGCTATGCGATCGATGCGTCCAAGCTGAAGAACGACCTGGGCTGGGAACCGGCCTACACCTTCGAGCAGGGCATCACCTTCACCGTCGACTGGTACCTGGACAACCAGGAATGGGTCAACGGCGTGCTGGACGGCAGCTACCGCCTGCAGCGCATCGGCACCGCAGCCTGAACCCGGGAGACACCATGACGCAGCGCAAGGGCATCATCCTCGCCGGCGGCTCCGGCACCCGGCTGTATCCGATCACCAAGGGCGTCAGCAAGCAGCTGCTGCCGGTGTACGACAAGCCGATGATCTACTACCCGCTCAGCGTGCTGATGCTGGCGGGCATCCGCGAGGTGCTGATCATCAACGCCCCGCACGAACAGGTCTTGTTCCAGCAGCTGCTGGGTGACGGCTCGCAGTGGGGCATGGATATCCAGTACGCCGTGCAGCCCAGCCCCGATGGCCTGGCCCAGGCCTACCTGATCGGCCGGGAGTTCCTGGACGGACAGCCGAGCTGCCTGGTTCTGGGCGACAACATCTTCCACGGTCACGGCCTGCGCGACGTGCTCAAGCGCGCCGATGAGCGCACCGACGGTGCCACCGTGTTCGGCTACTGGGTGAATGATCCGGAGCGCTATGGCGTGGCCGAGTTCGACAAGAGCGGCAAGGTCATCGACCTGGTGGAGAAGCCGGAAAACCCGCGTTCGAACTATGCGGTGACTGGCCTGTACTTCTATGACGGCAAGGCCAGCGATTACGCGTCCGAGCTGAAGCCGTCGCCGCGCGGCGAGCTGGAGATCACCGATCTCAACAAGCGCTATCTGGGCGAGAGCAACCTGCACCTGGAAGCGCTCGGCCGTGGCTATGCCTGGCTCGATACCGGCACCCACCAGTCGCTGCTGGAAGCCTCCAACTTCATCGAGACCATCCAGACCCGGCAGGGACTGCAGGTCTGCTGCCCCGAGGAAATCGCCTTCGGCAAGGGCTGGATCAGCGCCGAGCAGCTGGAAGCACTGGCTGCACCGTTGATCAAGAATGGCTACGGCCAATATCTGCAGAAACTGGCACTGCGTGGGGTGGTTCCGTGAAGGTGATTGAAACCCGCTTGCCGGGCTGTGTTGTGATTGAACCGAAAGTGTTCGGCGACGAACGTGGATTCTTCTTCGAAGGCTGGAACGCTGCGCGTTTCGGTGAGCTCGGGTTGCCCACGCAGTTCGTGCAGAGCAATGTGTCATCCTCCAGCAAGGGGGTTCTACGCGGCCTGCACTATCAGTGGCCGCGCCCGCAGGGCAAGCTGGTGAGCGTTCTGGAAGGCGAAGTTTATGATGTTGCCGTGGACGTCCGTCGCGGTTCGCCGACCTTCGGTCAGTGGGAGGCGGTTGTGCTGAGTGCGCAGAACAAGCGTCAGTTCTGGATCCCAGAGGGCTTCGCGCATGGTTTTGCCGTGCTGTCCGAATCCGCACTTTTCCACTACCTGTGCACTGATGTCTACGTGCCCGAGGCCGACGCCGGCATTCGCTGGAATGACGGCGCGATTGCCGTGGATTGGCCGCTGGGCTCGCCGACGCTGTCGCCCAAGGACGAGCGCGCGCCTTTCCTGGTTGATATTGCAGACGAGCGTCTGCCGGTGTTTGCTGCATGACCACGTTGGTTCTTGGCGGCAATGGCCAGCTTGGCCAGGAGCTGCTGCGGGCATTGGGGTCATCGGAACCGGTGGTCGCGACAACCCGGACCGGCAGGTTGCCCGATGGCAGCGCCTGTGAGATCGCAGATTTCAATCGCCCCGAGCTTCTGCCAGCCCTGCTGGACAGCGTGCAGCCTTCGGCCGTCGTCAACGCCGCTGCGTATACGGCGGTTGATCGAGCCGAGCAGGACATGGAAGCAGCATTCACGGCCAACGCTATCGCTCCAGGCGTGATCGCGCGTTGGTGTGCCACGCGCGGCGTGCCGCTGGTGCATTACTCTACCGATTATGTTTTCGATGGGCAGGGGCACAGGCCGTACCAGGAAGACGATTTGACTGCGCCTTTGGGTGTCTATGGCACCAGCAAGCGTGATGGGGAGGATGCCATCCGCGCTGCCGCCGGTCGCCATCTGATTTTTCGCACCGCCTGGGTATATGCCTCACACGGTGCAAATTTCCTGCGCACCATGCTGCGCGTCGGCGCCGAGCGAGAGCAGCTGCGCGTGGTGGCTGACCAGGTGGGTACGCCGACGCCGGCGGCGCTGATCGCCGATGTCACCGCGCAGGCACTGCAGCACCCAGGGCAGTTGTCGGGCACCTGGCACCTGACCGCCAGTGGCCAGACCAGCTGGCATGGCTTTGCCGAGGCGATTTTTGCCGAGGCGCTGGCGATGGGCGTATTGCCGAAGGTGCCCACCGTCGAGGCGATTCCCAGCTCCGAATATCCGACGCCGGCCAAGCGCCCGGCCCGGTCGGTGCTGGACAACCGTCGGTTGCAGCAGGATTTCGGCCTCGTGCTGCCATCCTGGCAGGACGGGTTGAAGAGGGTGATGTGGGAGTTGATTCCGGCCAACGGCTGAGCCAGTGCTGTGCATGCAGATTCGGCGATGTTGGAAGGCAAAAGTCGCGCTTGGCCGGACAGGTCAGGGCCGCTGTCCTTGGCGATCGGACGCTCCTCGCCAAGCCAGCAAAAACAGCTGGAGCCATTCAGACTGCGGCTTTCTTGCTCCAGCCGAACAGGTCTGATTCTACGTTCCTCTGCGGGTGGTGGACGGCCGGCCCGGCCTGCGGGTGCGTCTGGCCGGCAGGCCCGGCAACGGCGCCAGCAGCGCCTGCACGTCTTCTTCGCTGAAGCGTGGCCCCGTAGCGCCGCCGCCTTCGAGAATGGCGTCGGCCAGCGTGGCCTTGCGCTCCTGCAGCTCGGCAATCCGTTCTTCGATGCTGCCTGCGGCGATCAGCCGGTAAACGAACACCGGCTGCTGCTGGCCGATGCGATGGGCGCGATCGCTGGCCTGGTTTTCGGCCGCCGGATTCCACCACGGGTCGAAGTGGATGACGGTATCGGCGGCGGTCAGGTTCAACCCGACGCCACCTGCCTTCAGGCTGATCAGGAATACCGGCACCTCGCCCTGCATGAAGCGCTGCACCGGCGTGGCCCGGTCCTGGGTGTCGCCGGTCAGGGTCACATAGGCCAAGCCCAGCTGATCCAGTGCCTGCGCGATCAGCGAGAGCATGCCGGTGAACTGCGAGAACAGCAGGATGCGCCGGCCTTCCTCGACCATCGACGGCAGCATCTCGCGCAGCAGGTCCAGCTTGGCTGAGCCCGCATTGCGCGCCGGGGCATCACCAGGCAGCAGGCGCGGATCGCAGCAGACCTGGCGCAGCTTCAGCAACGCATCCAGTACCACGATGTGGCTGCGCGCCAGCCCGCTGCCGCTGATGGCTTCGCGCACCTGCTTTTCCATCGCTGCGCGCACGGTTTCATAGAGATCACGCTGGCCGCTCTCCATTTCCACCGCGCGGGTAATGACGGTCTTGGGCGGAAGCTCTGACGCCACCTGGTCCTTGCGCCGGCGCAGTATGAACGGACGCAGCCGTTGCGCCAGCAAGGTGGCGCGGCGGTGGTCGCTGCCACGTTCGATCGGATGGCGCCAATGCTGGTTGAACTGTTTCTCGCTGCCTAGCAGGCCGGGCAGCAGGAAGTCGAACTGCGTCCACAGTTCGCCCAGGTGGTTTTCCAGCGGCGTGCCGGTCAGGCACAGCCGGTGGCGCGCCTGCAGCGTGCGCAGGGTGATGGCCGCGCGTGACTTCGGATTCTTCACCTGCTGGGCTTCATCCAGAATCAGCAGATGGTAGGTATGTGCCTGCAGCGCCTGCTCGTCGCGCCACAGCAGAGGGTAGGTGGTCAGTACAAGGTCGTGCCCGGGAATCGCCTCGAACAGCGTTTCACGTGCCGGCCCGTGCAGGGTCAGCACGCGCAGGCCCGGGGTGAAGCGTGCCGCTTCGCTCTGCCAGTTGTGCAGCAGCGAAGTGGGCACCACCAGCAGCGTCGGACGGTCCAGGCGACCGGCTTCCTTCTCGACCAGCACATGCGCCAGCGTCTGCACGGTTTTGCCCAGGCCCATGTCATCGGCCAGCACGCCCCCCAGGCCCTGCTGGCGCAGGTACTGCAGCCACGACAGGCCTTCGCGCTGATAGGGACGCAGCGTTGCCACCAGCCCTGCCGGCGGCGGCACTTCGCCCAATGCGGGTGCCTGCATCAGCCGCTGCACCAGTGCCTGGGTGTCCTTGCGCCCGCGGAACTGCAGGCGCGCCGTGTCCTGCAGCGCCTGCAGGCGGCCACGGTCAAGCACAGACAGGCGCAGCGGCGCGCCACGCTGGGCGAACAGATCCGTCAACAGGGCCATGATCGGTTTCAGTCGTGCGGCCCGCAATGCCAGGCGCGTGTTGTCGCCCGCCGTCAACAGGATGTTCTCATCATCGCCGATGGCGTCCAGCTGGCCACGCATCCAGCGGGGATCGGACTGCAGCACCTGCTGCAGCAGCGGAACCATCGACACGTTGCGGCCTTCCACCTGGATGTCCAGGCCCAGGTTGAACCAGCCCGCATCCGCCGGGTCCGCCTGGATGTCCAGGTCGATCTCATCCACCCGGGTGATGCGATGGCGGAAATCGTCGTCGGTCTCTACCTTCCAGCCCAAGGCTTCCAGGCGCGGTACGTCGTCCAGCAGGAACCGTGTCCAGTCATGGGTGCGCAGCTGGAACTGAGGTCCTGCGCCCTCCAATGGCGCCCGCGGCGCCGTGTCGCGATGCAGTCCCACCGTGCGCAGCTCGGCCTCGCGCCGTGATTCCTCGGCCAGGTCGCGGGGCAGCAGCGCAAGCTGGCCCTCCGGATCGTGGGCGAACAGGCTCGGATCATCCAGGAACCGCACGTGCTCGTCGTATTCGAAGGCCACGGTGGCGATATCGGCCCATTGCGAAGGGTCGCGTGGGCCGAGCCACGGCGGACGGAACTCGACCGTGTGCAGGCGCAGGACGGGGGTCATCGAACGGATCAGCAGCGTTGGCAGCGTGCTGCTGTCGTCGGGCATGGGGGGCGTATGGTCGATCTGCTGCAGCATCTGCGCCAGCACAGCCGCCACGTGCATGCAGTCGTGGCCGAGCGGGCAGGAACACCGGTTGCGCAGCAGGCTGCGCGGATGGCGAACACTGGCGGCCAGGTCGATCTCCACCCGGTAGGAGTACTTGGCCGGGATCTTTACCTCAGCGACCAGAATGTCACCGAACAGACGCATGCTATGGACTTCCGACAGGCCATGGTCGCTCATTTCCAGCGTCCGGCCTTCCATCCAGCGGAGCAGGTCTTCTTCGGTGTAGGTATGGGCCATCAACGAGGGTGGGGCGGGCACGGGGCCGGCCATTGGCAGGGGAACCCGGCATTCTACGGAACCCTGTGCGATGCCCGTGCAATGCTGCGGCGCATCCAGGCCCTTCGCCGCCCTCCAGCTAGAATGCGGTCATCCTCAACGTGCAGGGTAGTACAGCAATGCAGCAATCGACTTCCACCGGCAAGCGCAGCAAGCGTTTCGCCAGTGCGGCGGAGGCCCTGCAAGGGGTGGTCGCCGATGGCCAGACGCTGGCCGTGGGCGGCTTCGGCCTGTGTGGCATTCCCGAGGCCCTGATCGCCGCGCTGCGCGACAGTGGCGCCAAGGGCCTGACCGTGATCTCCAACAATGCCGGGGTCGATGGTTTCGGTCTGGGCCAGCTGCTGGAAACCCGGCAGATCAAGAAGATGATTTCGTCCTATGTGGGCGAGAACAAGGAGTTCGAGCGGCAGTTCCTGGCCGGCGAGCTCGAGCTGGAATTCAACCCGCAGGGCACCCTGGCCGAACGCCTGCGTGCCGGCGGCGCAGGCATTCCGGCGTTCTTCACCGCCACCGGCTATGGCACAGTGGTGGCCGAAGGCAAGGAAACCCGCGAGTTCGACGGCAAGCACTACGTGATGGAAACCGCGCTGCGCGCCGATGTGGCACTGGTCAAGGCCTGGAAGGCCGACGAGGCTGGCAACCTGGTGTTCCGCAAGACCGCGCGCAACTTCAACCCGGCCTGCGCGATGGCCGGCAAGGTCTGCATCGTGGAAGTGGAGGACGTGGTGCCGGTCGGTGCGATTGATCCGGACCAGGTTCACTTGCCGGGCATCTATGTGCACCGCATCGTGCACAACGCGCATCCTGAGAAGCGAATCGAACAGCGCACCATCCGCGCGGAGGGCAACTGACATGGCGTGGACCCGCGATGAAATGGCGGCCCGTGCCGCCCAGGAACTGACCGATGGCGCCTACGTGAACCTTGGCATCGGCCTGCCGACCCTGGTCGCCAACCACATTCCCGACGGCGTGGATGTGTGGCTGCAGTCGGAGAACGGCCTGCTCGGCATTGGCCCGTTCCCGACCGACGCCGAGGTCGACGCCGACCTGATCAACGCCGGCAAGCAGACGGTCACCGCACGTGCGGGCGCCAGCTACTTCGGCAGCCACGACAGCTTCGCGATGATCCGCGGTGGCCACGTCAACCTGGCCATCCTCGGCGCCATGCAGGTCACCGACAAGGGCGACCTGGCCAACTGGATGGTGCCCGGCAAGATGGTCAAGGGCATGGGCGGCGCGATGGACCTGGTCGCCGGCGTGCAGCGCGTGGTGGTGTTGATGGAGCACACCGCCAAGAACGGTGAGCACAAGATCCTGGCCGAATGCTCGCTGCCGCTGACCGGCGTCGGCGTGGTCGACCGCATCATCACCGACCTGGCCGTGTTCGACGTCACCGATGCTGGTCTGGTGCTGGTGGAAGCGGCGCCGGGTGTCAGCAATGACGAACTGAAGGAAAAAACGGGCGTGGCGTTCGCGCGCCGCTGACGTTCCGGGGCGGCCTTCGGTCGCCCCCCCTATTCCTTGGGGCGCCCATGCTGTTCCCCCACGACCTTCCCGATGCCGACGTCCGCCACCTCCCGGCCTGGCTGTCTCCCGCCGAGGCCGATGCCTTGCAGCGCGATCTGCAAGCCGGCGTGCCGTGGGAGGTGCATCGCATCCGCATGTTCGGCAGCTGGGTAGATTCGCCACGGTTGAGCTGCTGGATAGGTGATCCGCAGGCGCGCTATCGCTACTCGGGGGCAGAATTCGTGCCGCACCCGTGGCCGCCGTCCCTGCAGGGCATGCGCGAGCGCCTGCAGGACGATGGCTTCGGCCGCTTCAACAGCGTGCTGCTGAACCGCTATCGCGGCGGCGGCGACTACATGGGATGGCACAGCGATGACGAGCCGGAGTTGGGTCCGGTCCCGGTGATTGCGTCGCTGAGTCTGGGCGCATCGCGTCGATTCCTGCTGCGCCGGCGCGATGATCCGGCGCGCAAGGCCGAGTACCTGCTCGGCCATGGCGATCTGCTGGTAATGGCGGGGCAGACGCAGAGGTTCTACCAGCACGCGCTTCCGAAGATGGCGCGGGTGCAGGGTGAGCGGATCAACCTGACGTTCCGCTGGATTGCGCCGCGCTGATCGATCAGCGCGCGACGTTAGGCTGGTCGGCCTGCCCGCTCACCAGTGTCCACCCCACCACATCCTGCGCAAGCTGCTGCAGGCCACGTTCGAACGCCGCGGTCACCGCCGGTACGTCGGTGCTGCCGACCGGCTGCGCCTGGCGGAACGTACGGTCGGCCACCACGCGCTGGTCGGCGACGTGGATCAGCTTGGCGTTGACCTCGATCACCACGGTCGGCGTGGCCTGGCCCTGGTAATCCGATTCGAAGCGGCGCACGTCGGTGGACAGCTTGTAGTCGGCACGGATGCCGGCGGTGCTGCGCGCCACGCCGCGGATGCGCCCGGAATCCTCGAAGCCGCGCAGCAGGGTGTCCTCGATCATGTCGGTGGCCGGCTGTGCCCAGCTGGCGCCCTTGTAGATTTCCATCTGCGAAGGCGTCGGCCGCACATTGATGCGCGGGCTGTCCACCAGGCGCGCGGCGCTCGGCTTGGCCAGTACCAGCTGCCAGCTGGCCTGTGGCCACGCCGGGTCGGCCTTCACCTGCACCGAGGGCGAGTACAGCGTCACTGCGGTTTTCTCGCTGCTGCCAAGGATGGAGCAGCCGCCCAGCAGGGCGACCATCGAAGCGGCCAGCAGCAGGCGCGGAAGGGGGGGCGGGCTCATTTGGGTTCGAACTCCTTCGGTGCGTCGCGGCCCAGCAGGTAGCGCGCGGGGTTGTTCTCGAGGCGGTCGCTGACCCGGCGCAGGTCGCGGATCAGGCCGCGCAGCTCGGTCAGCGTCGGGCCGAGCTGGCCGAGGCCATCATTGGCGAAGCTGTTGATCGCGGCGCGGTTCTCGCCAAGGATCGAATCGGCGTTGCCGGCGGCCGAGTCGAGCTTGGCCAGGGTGGCATCGAGCTTGTCGATGATGCCCGGCAGCTGCTGCACCAGGTTCCTGTCCAGGCGCTCGATGGTGCCGTTGGTGGTCTTCAGCGTGGTGTCCAGGCTGCGGGCGGCATCGCGCGCGCTGAGCAGCAGCGCCTGGGTACCCTGGTCGCGGTCGGCCAGACCACCGCTGATGGTCTCCAGGTTGGCCAGCGTGGCATTGATCGAGGCTACATTGCGGTCGCTGAGGATCTGGTCCATGCGCTCGACGATGCGGTTGGCAACATCGGTGATGTTCTGCAGCGCCGACGGCGTGGTCGGTATGATCGGTGCCGGGTCCTTGTTGACTGTGGTCAGCGCCGGCGACTGCGGCGTACCGCCGCTGAGCTGGATGATCGACGGGCCGGTGAGGCTGGTGATCGCCAGCTTGGCGCGGGTATCGGTCTTGACCGGCGTGGTCGAGTTCAGGCGGATGCGTGCGACCACCTGGCGCGGGTCATCCGGCACCAGGTTCAGTTCGACGATCGACCCGACCGCGATGCCGTTGTACTGCACCGGGCTGCCCACCGACAGGCCGGTCACCGCCTCGCGGAACACCACGCGGTATTCCTGCCACGTGCGGTCGGAAGAGTACTTGGCCGCCCACAGGCCGAACGCCAGCAGGGCCAGGCCGGTGATCAGGGTGAACGCGCCGATCAGCACGTAGTTGGCTTTGGTTTCCATGGCTCAGGCACTCTCGATCTGTTCGCCACGCGCGGCGCGCGCGCGGGGTCCGTGGAAGTATTCCTGGATCCACGGATGATCCAGTTTCTCGATTTCCGGGAGGGGGGCGTTGGCAACGACCCTGCGGTCGGCCAGCACGGCCACGCGGTCGCAGATGGCGTACAGGGTGTCCAGGTCGTGGGTGATCAGGAACACGGTCAGCCCCAGCGCTTCCTGCAGGGTCTTGATCAGTCGGTCGAACGCGGCCGCGCCGATCGGGTCGAGGCCGGCGGTGGGTTCGTCCAGGAACAGCAGCGGCGGGTCCAGCGCCAGCGCCCGGGCCAGGCCGGCGCGCTTGCGCATGCCGCCGGACAGCTGCGAGGGCAGCTTGTTGATCGCGTCGGCGGGCAGGCCGGCCAGCTTCACCTTCAGCAGTGCCAGCTCGTAATGCCAGCGCTCGGGCAGTTCGCGGTGGTGTTCCTTCAGCGGCACCTGCACGTTCTCGCCCACGGTCAGTGACGAAAACAGTGCGCCGTCCTGGAACAGCACGCCGGTGTTGCGTTCGATGTGCAGGCGGCTCTCGGCGTCGTCGGCACGCGCGTCGCGGCCCAGCACTTCGATCTGGCCTTCGTCGGGCGTGCGCAGGCCAAGGATGGAGCGCATCAGCACCGACTTGCCGGTGCCGGAGCCACCGACCACGCCCAGGATCTCGCCGCGACGCACGTCCAGGTCCAGGTCTTCGTGCACGGTCTGGCTGCCGAAACGGTTGACCAGGCCGCGCACGCGGATGGCCAGCTCGTGGCCGTCGTCGTCCTGCATGGGAATGTCTTCGGGCGTCGGATGCGTGCTCATGTCACCAGCCCATGTGCATGAACCACAACGCCGCGAAAGCGTCGATGATGATCACCAGCGAGATCGTCTGCACCACGCTGGAAGTAGTGCGTTCGCCTACCGACTGTGCCGTGCCTTCGACCTTCAGGCCTTCCAAGCAGCCGATCAGGCCGATCACCAGCGCGAATACCGGCGCCTTCGACAGGCCGACCAGCATGTGCCGCACCTCCATGGTCTCGTGCATGCGCGCGATGTACATCTGCGGCGGGATGTCGAGGTCGAACGCACCGACGGTGACGCCGCCGGCCAGGCCGGCGATCATCGCGATGAAGGTCAGCAGGGGCAGGGTGACCAGCAACGCCAGCAAGCGAGGCAGCACCAGCAGGTCGACCGGGTCCAGGCCCAGCGTGCGCATCGCATCGATTTCCTCGCGCGCCTTCATCGCGCCGATCTGTGCGGTGAAGGCGCTGGCGGTACGGCCGGCCAGCACGATCGCGGTCAGCAGCACCGCGAACTCGCGCAGGAAGGCGATGTTGACCAGTTCGACCACGTAGATCTCGGCGCCGAAGTCGCGCAGGATGGTCGAGCCGAGGAAGGCGATCACCGCACCGACCAGGTAGGACAGCAGTGCCACCAGCGGCACCGCATCCAGCCCGACCTGCTCCATCTGGTGCACGGTGGCGGTAAGGCGGAAGCGGCGCGGTTCCTTGACCAGGCGGGCCGCCTTGACCAGGTTCTCGCCGAGGAAACTGCACAGCGCCTTGATGTTGTGGCCTGTGGCATGGACGCTGACACCCAGCCGCTCCAGTGCCGCCAGCACGCCGAAGTCGCGCTTGGGCTTGGGCCGGTCGTCGGCGACTTCCTCGATGGTGCACACCAGCGCCTGGTGATCCGCGCGGAACTTCAGTGCGTCTTCGCCGAGGTCGGCGCGATGGGCCACGCGCAGCACCTGCAGCACGCCGGCCGAATCCATCTTCTCGATGGCGGTGGCATCGATGCCGGTCAGCGTGTCAGGAACGCCACGCAGGACCTCGGCCGCGGCCAACGCGGTCTTCAAGGTCCAGGTGCCGGACAGGCGGATCACGCCCGGATCATGGGCGTCCTGTTCGAGCTGGGGGGCGTGGTTCGGGGTCACTTGGGCCATTCCGGTCGCAGCATAACCGTTCTGTATTGGCCATCGCGTCGAACTCGGATGAATTTCTCCGGTCAGGCCCCGCCTAGGTAATACTACGGCGCATGTCCGCAGATGCTCACACGATCCCCACGCCCCAGGCCACCTACGCGCAGCGGGTGGCCTTCGTTTCCGAGATCGCCGGACGCCTGCACAGCTATGGCACCACGGCCCAGCGCCTGGAAACGGCGGTGGTGGCACTGGCTCGCCAGCTCGACCTGGATTGTGAACCGTGGTCGAACCCCACCGGCATCATCCTCAGCTTCAGCGATCCGGCGCAGGCGATCGGCTCCAGTGACATCACCCGGGTGATCCGCCTGGCGCCCGGCGAGAACGACCTGCACAAGCTCAGCGTCGCCGACCATATTGCCGAAGAAGTGGCCAACGGCCGGATGAGCATCGCCCAGGGCCACACCGCGCTGCGCCAGCTGGACAAGGATCCGGGCCGGCGCGGCAAGCTGCGCACGATCCTCTCGTTCACCCTTGGCGCGGCCGGCGTGGCCGGCATGTGGAAGCTGCCGTGGCTGGACATTGCGACCGCCGGTGTCATCGGCCTGATGATCGGCCTGCTCGGCATGGTCACCGACCGTCGCCCGGCCACCCGCGAAGCCGCCGAGGCACTGGCCGCGCTGTTGGCCGGCCTGGTCGCCACCCTGGTTGCGTCCTTTATTGGTGCGCTCAACCTCAACACGGTGATCATCGCCTCGCTGGTAGTGCTGCTGCCCGGCATGTCGCTGACCAATGCGGTCAACGAACTGGCCAGCCAGCACTGGGTATCGGGCACCGCGCGCTTTGCCGGCGCGCTGACCACCATCATGAAGCTCAGCGTCGGCGCGATGATCGCGGTGACCCTGGCCGACGTGCTCGGTCTCGACCCGGTGATCCGCGCGGCTCGGCCGCAGGGGCCGTGGGTGGAGTGGGGCTCGCTGCTGACCGCGGCATTCGCGTTCGCGATGCTGTTCAAGGCCAATCGTCGCGACTATCCGTGGGTGATTGCCGCCTCGGTGGCCGGTTATGCGATCTCCAAGTTTGGCGGCCACGCCTGGGGCGCGCCGGCCGGCATCTTCCTGTCGGCGATGCTGCTGACGGCCGGTGGCAATCTGTTCGGTCGTCTGGTCGGGCGTCCGGGCGCGATCATCCGCCTGCCCGGCATCATCATGATGGTGCCCGGCAGCACCAGCCTGCGCGGCGTGCTGACCCTGGTCCAGCAGCAGGACGTGGGCGCCGGCCAGAGCGTGTTCCTTACCGTGCTCAACGTGGTGATGGCACTGGTGGCCGGCCTGCTGTTCGGCAATCTGCTGATGCCCGCCCGCAAGACTCTGTAGAGCCGAGCCCATGCTCGGCTTCGGATATGGATAGCCGAGCGTGGGCTCGGCTCTACAAACAAAAAACGCCGGCTTTCGCCGGCGTTTTTCATTGCATCCCGATCCGGCCTCAGGCCTTCTTGATCAGGAAATCTTCCGGCTTCTTGTTGCCCTTGGCAGTCAGCTCAGCCATCCAGCGCGGCTGCTTGCCACGGCCGGTCCAGGTTTCCTTGGGGTTGGCCGGGTTGCGGTACTTCGGGGCAACCTTGCCCAGCTTGCGGCCGGCGGTCTTCGACGGGGCCTTGGCGGCCGGAGCGGCCTTGCGGGCACGCGTGGCCGGGGCGCTGCCGAACAGTTCTTCGATGGTGTAACCCTCGGTCTTGGCCAGCTTGGTCAGCTGGGCCCGGACCTTGGTGATCGGCCGGCGCTTGGCGACGATGGTCTGCTGCTTCTTGGCGGTACGGATCAGGGCGCCCAGCTCGCGTGCTGACAGGCCGGTCAGGTCAATGCTCATTTACGGTTACTCCGGAAACTAATGTGTGGACGGGACAAGCCAGTCCATGGCGTCGGCGGACAGAATAGAGATGAATTAATCACAGCACAAATGCAGGCGGGTCATGGCGTGGCGGCATGCAGGCGCCGTCGCGGTGATTTTGACCGGATTATGTCCGCTGCAATATCGGGGAAGACCGCGGCAGAAAAAAAAGACCGGGGCAGGGCCCGGTCTTTTTCCTGATCAGCCCTGCAGACGCTGCAGCAGGGAGGCCTTGTCCAGGCTTTCCGCTTCGCTGGCGCGGCGCGAGCGGTATTCGTAGGTACCGGCGGCCAGGCCGCGTTCGCTGACCACCACGCGGTGCGGGATGCCGATCAGTTCCATGTCGGCGAACATCGCGCCCGGGCGCAGGCCGCGATCGTCAAGCGCAGCGTCCAGGCCGGCATCGCGCAGTTCCTGCAACAGGTTGGCCGCAGCGTCGGCCACGGCAGCATCGCCCTTCGGGTTGATCACGCACACCACCACCTGCCACGGCGCCATCGCGTCCGGCCAGATGATGCCGGCATCGTCATGGTTCTGTTCGATCGCGGCAGCTACCACGCGCGAGATACCGATGCCATAGCAGCCCATCGCCATCACCGCCGCCTTGCCGTTTTCATCCAGCACGGTGGCATCCAGCGCTTCGGCGTACTTGCGACCGAGCTGGAACACGTGGCCGACTTCGATGCCACGGGCGATCTTCAGTTCGCCACCGTCCAGTGCGCGGTCACCGGCACGCACGTTGCGGATGTCCGCCACTTCCGGTTCCGGCAGGTCGCGGCCCCAGTTGACGCCGGCCAGGTGGAAGCCGGTTTCGTTGGCGCCGACGACGAAGTCCGACATCGCCGCCACTTCGCGATCGGCGACCACGCGTATGGGCTTGGCCGGGGCGACCGGGCCGAGGAAGCCCGGCACGCTGCCCAGATGCTCGGCGATTTCCGCCTCGCTGGCGAAGCGCTGTTCGTCCAGGCCGGCAACCTTGGCCAGCTTGATCTCGTTGACTTCATGGTCACCGCGCACCAGTACCAGCACGAACTGCTGTGCCTTTCCTTCACCCGCGATCAGCGCCACCGACTTCACCGTGCGCTGCAGGTCGATGCCGAGCAGGGCCGCGACCTCCTCGCAGGTCTTCTGGGTGGGGGTGTCGACCTTGCGCATGGCTTCGCTGGCGGCCGCACGCGGCGCCGGATCGGCGGCAATCGCCGCTTCCATGTTGGCCGCGTAGTCCGAGCCGGTGGAGAACACCAGCGCGTCTTCACCGGAATCGGCGATCACGTGGAATTCCTGCGACGCATCGCCGCCGATTGCGCCGGAGTCGGCCTGCACCATGCGGAAGTCCAGGCCGAGGCGGGTGAAGATGCGGCTGTAGGCCGACTTCATGTTCTCGTATTCGCGCACCAGGCACTCGTCGTGCAGGTGGAACGAATAGGCGTCCTTCATCAGGAACTCGCGCGAACGCATCACGCCGAAACGCGGGCGGATCTCGTCGCGGAACTTGGTCTGTACCTGGTAGAAGTTCACCGGCAGTTGCTTGTAGCTGGACAGCTCGCTGCGCGCGAAGTCGCAGGCGGCTTCCTCGGCGGTCGGGCTGTAGCAGAACACCTGGTCCTTGCGGTCCTTGATCTTCAGCAGCTGCGGGCCGAACTTCTGCCAGCGCCCGGTCTGCTCCCACAGTTCCTTCGGCTGGATGGTCGGGATCTGGAATTCCACGGCACCGGCGCGGTCCATTTCCTCGCGCACGATGCGCTCGACCTTGCGCAGCACGCGCAGGCCCAGCGGCGACCAGGTGTACAGGCCCGATGCCAGCTTGCGGATCATGCCCGCGCGCAGCATCAGCCGGTGGCTGGTGAGCTCGGCGTCGCTGGGGGTTTCCTTGGTGGTGTGCAGGTGGAACTGGGAGAGGCGCATCGTCGGCTTCGGATAACGGCAGAGACGCCTATTCTGCCAGCCCGGCCGGGGGGAGGGGTATCGGCAGGGCTGCGCCCTGCACCCGCAGTAGTGCCGGCCGCTGGCCGGCAACCTCAGAAGCAACAGCCGAAGCAACAGCGGGCTTCCCGTGGGATGGCGGGGTGGGTCAGGTTGCGGGAGACGCCGTAAACCCCGCTCCGCGGTCCGGCCCAGCCGCTGGCGGCTGTGCGTTCGGGCGCTTGCGAAGCAGTGCTTCGCGAGCAAAGCGCCCTCACCCATGGGGGCTTGGCCGCGGCATCCATGCCGCGGACACTCCCGCAACCGGACCCACCCCGCCTTCGACAGTTTCCTGCGAGCTGTCGGAATGGCTCCTGGGGTCAGATCCGTTTTCCGCAGGAAAACGGATCTGACCCCGGATTCAATTCGAGATCCGACAGATTTCATCCACGCATGGCGTGGATCTATTGGCCACCGGGAATCTGTCGGGGGTGGGGCGGTGTCGGATTGCGGGGTGTCAGCCGCATGGATGCGGCTGCCAAGCCTACATGGACGTACTTGCGGCGTCCCCGCAATCCGACACCGCCCCGCCATTCCACGGAATGCCCGCTTTTGACGTTGCCGTTGCCGTTGCATGCAGCCTCTGCAGGTGCAGGGCGCAGCCCTGCCGACCCCCTTAACTTGCCGGTGGGCAGTACGCCTTGATCGCGGCCTCCGCCAGCCCCTTCTGCGCGGTGCGCTGCTCCGGGCTCAACGGGGTATCGGCCTTGCCATCACCATCGGTGTCCTGCATCACCTGGCCGCCACCATCCAGCAAGGCCAGGTTGGCACGGGCGGTGCTGCACTGCTCGGGCACCGGTGCAGCCGGAGTCTGGGTGCTGGTTGCAGTCTGCGGGCTGCGCGCCTGCTCCCGGGTCTCGTACTTTTTGCCGGCCGGCGGGGTCTCCGAGTACTGGGTCACGCCATGGGCGTCCTTCCATTTATAGACCGGGCCAGCCACGGCGCTGGCACTGGCCAGCAGCAGGCATCCAAGGCAGGACAGGGCACGCATGGCAAACTCCGCGGAATGGGCGTAGAACGCCGATTGCAGCATTGGCGCCGAGCACTGGCAAGTCGATTAAACTGGATTCCATGGACCCGATCACACCGCCGCCGCGTTCGCGCACGATTTACCTGCTGCCCAACCTGTTCACCACTGCCGGACTGTTCGCCGGCTTCTACGCGATCATCGCCGCGGCCAATGGGGATTTCGTCAACGCCAGCATCGCCGTGTTCGTGGCGGCGGTGATGGATGGGCTGGATGGGCGCGTGGCGCGCCTGACCGGCACCAGCAGCGAATTCGGCGTGCAGTACGACTCGCTGGCCGACCTGGTCAGCTTCGGCATGGCTCCGGCGCTGGTGATGTATCACTGGTCGCTGTCGTGGCTGAAGTTCGACGATCCGCTGCTCGGCCGCGTTGGCTGGGCCGTAGCGTTCCTGTACGCGGCCTGCGCGGCACTGCGCCTGGCCCGCTTCAATACCCAGGTGGCGGTGGTCGACAAACGCTGGTTCGTCGGCCTGGCCAGCCCGGCCGCGGCCGGCCTGATGATGTCCTTCGTCTGGGCGTTCGCAGACGGCAACCTGGGCTGGGACGGCAACCAGCTGCGCTACGTGGCGCTGGCGGTGACGATCATCGCGGCGCTGCTGATGGTCAGCCGCATCCGCTTCTGGAGCTTCAAGGGCGGCGGCGCCAAGGGTACCCGTTCCGACCGCGTGCCGTTCCTGGTGCTGGCCCTGGTGCCGGTGGCCATCGCCATCGCGGTCATCGATCTGCCGCGCGTGCTGTTCGCGGTGGGCATCCTGTACGCCCTGTCCGGCCCGGTGATGTGGGCCGTGCAGCGCCTGCGCAAGAAGCCCGAGGCCGCGTGAGCCAGGACCTGCCCGTGCTGTGGTCACCGGCCCAGCAGGCCTGGCTGCAGGCCATGGGCTACACCGTCTATCACGACGGCCAGCTGGCCGCCGAGCTGGACGCCGCGCTGCAGCTGAGCGTGGCCGAAGCCGAGGCGGCTGCCGCGCCAGCGGTGGAGCAGGCGCGGGCACCCACCGCGCCCGCGCGCGAACCTCTGGCTGCGCCAACACCGGTTTCCCGGCAGGAACGCCAGGCGCCACCACGTCGCCAGACCCCGGTCAACGCACCGGATACCGCGCCGGCGGCGGCCCGCCCGCTGCCGGGCGGCAATGCCCGGCAGCCGGTGGTGCGGCTGCCGGATCGCCTGCAGATCGCCTTGCTGCGCGCGTCCGGCTGCAACCCCAATGATCCGGCCACGCAGGCGCTGATGGACAGCTGGCCGTTGGACCAGCTGCGCCAGGATCCCGCCGCCAAGCGCGCGCTGTGGCCGCAGCTGCGTGCCCTGCGCAAGCGGGGCGCACCATGAGTGCGGTCAGCCAGCCTGGTCCGGTCAGCCTGCGCGCGCTGCGCGAGAGTGACCTCAACGCGGTGATGGCGATTGAAGTACGCGGGTATCCGTTTCCGTGGACCCGCGGCATCTTCGTCGATTGCCTGCGTGCGGGCTATCCCGGCCTGGCCATGGAGCGCGATGGCCAGTTGATCGGCTATGGGGTGCTCAGCATCGCGGCCGATGAGGCACATGTATTGAACATCTGCATCGATCCGCTGGCGCAGTCGCGTGGGCTGGGTCGTCAACTGCTGCGCGCGCTGGTACAGCTGGCTGGCGACCGGGGGGCACAGCGTGTGTTCCTCGAAGTGCGTCCGTCCAATACGCCGGCGCTGGCGCTGTACCACAGCGAAGGCTTCAACGAGATCGGCCGCCGCCCGCGCTACTACCCGGCCGCACAGGGCCGCGAGGACGCGGTGGTGATGGCGATCGAGCTGGTCGATGGTGACCTGCAGGCGATGCCGCCGTTGTGACGGAGAAGGGTGCCGGCCAGCGGCCGGCACTACCGCTAGCCGCCAACCTTGGTTGGCACGCTTCTCTCACGCCAGCCGCAGTGCCAACACACCGCCGACGATCAGCGCCGCTGCCAGCCAGCGCGCACGCGGAATCCGCTCGCGCAGCACGAATACCGAGATCAGCAACGCGAACAGGATCGAGGATTCGCGCAGCGCCGAGACCATCGCCACCGGTGCCTGGGTCATGGCCCACAACGCCATTGCGTAGGAGGCGGTGGTGCCGACGCCACCGGCCAGGCCCAGCGGCCAATGCTGGCGCGCATAGTCCAGCACCGCGTCGCCGCGGGTGTACAACGCCCACAGCGGCAGCGGAATGCCCGACAGCAGGAACAGCCACAACGTGTAGCTGAGCGCGTTGCCGGACTGGCGCGCGCCGTGCGCATCGACCAGGGTGTAGGTGGCGATCATCGCCGCAGTCAGCAGCGGCAGGCGCAGCTGGCCGCCGCGCGCCCCCAGTGCCATGCACAGGATGCCGGTGCTCACCAGCACCACGCCCAGCCACGCCGCCGGGGGCAGTTGCTCGCCCAGCAGGGAGCCCGCCAGTGCAACCAGGATCGGCGCGCTGCCACGCATCAGCGGATAGGCCAGGCTCATGTCGACCCGCTGGTAGCAGCGTGCGACCAGCCCGTAGTAGGTCACCTGCAGCAGCACGGATGCAGCCAGCCAGGGCCAGCTTTGCGCGGCCGGGAACGGCAGGAAGGGCAGGGCCGCCGCCGACAGCAGCGCAGCGCTGCCGGTCACCAGCACGGTGCCGAGGAACTTGTCCGGCCCGCGTTTGACGATCGCATTCCAGCTGGCATGCAGTGCCGCAGCGGCGAGGACCAGCAGGAAGATGGAAAGCGGCATCCGGTGATGATGCCATGCCGGGAAAATGTTCCGGGTTTGGTGGGTGCCAACCTTGGTTGGCACCCACCAGGGCGAGGTGTTACAGCTTCGCGCGCTGTTCGCGCAGGCCGGCCAGCTGGGTGTTCCAGTCGGCCAATCGCACGCGCTCCTGCTCGACCACCGCCGGTGGAACCTTGTCGGTGAACCTGGCCAGCTTGGTTTCGCTCTTTTCCTGCTCGCCTTCCACGCGCTTGATCTCCTTGTCCAGGCGTGCGCGCTCGGCGTCCAGATCGACCAGGCCTTCCAGCGGCACCAGCAGCTTCAGCTCGCCTACGATCGCGGCGGCCGCCGGCGGTGCGCTTTCGCCTTCGGCCAGCCACTGGACGCTGTCCAGCTTCAGCAGGAACGACAGCGAGGCGCTGAAGCGTTCAATACGCACGCGGTCCTGCGCCAGGCCGGCCTGCAGGCGGAGCGGCACCAGCTTGGACGGCGCGACGTTCAGCTCACTGCGCACGCGGCGCACGGCACTGATCACCGCCTTCAGCCATTCCACGTCGGCCTCGGCCTGGGCGAAATCGCCTTCGAACTCGGCGGCGGTCGGGTACGGGCGCAGCGACAGCGTGGTTTCGGTCAGGCCCAGGCGCGGGGCCAGCTGCTGCCACAGCTGTTCGGTGATGAACGGCGTGAGCGGGTGCAGCAGGCGCAGCAGCGCTTCCAGCACGTACAGCAGGGTGTGGCGGGTGCTTTCGGCATCAGCCGCGTCTGCACCGTTCAGTGCCGGCTTGCTCAGTTCCAGGAACCAGTCGCAGAACGCGTTCCAGGCGAACTCGTACAGGCACTGCGCCAGCAGGTCGAAGCGGTAGGCGGCGAAATGGCCCTGCGCTTCGGCGGTGGTGGCGGCCAGGCGCGCGAGGATCCAGCGCTCGGCATCGGTACGCGGCTTCGGCACGCCGGTGAACGCAGCGCCTTCGGTGTTCATCAGGGCGAAGCGGCTGGCGTTCCACAGCTTGTTGCAGAAGTTCTTGTAGCCCTCGGCGCGGTTCATGTCGAACTTGATGTCGCGGCCGTGGGTGGCCAGCGCGGCGATGGTGAAGCGCAGCGCATCGGCACCGTGGGCAGCAATGCCGTCCGGGAATTCCTTGCGGGTGGCCTTTTCGATCTTCTCCACCATCTTCGGCTGCATCAGGCCGCCGGTACGCTTGGCGACCAGGTCGTCGATGGTGATGCCGTCGATGATGTCCAGCGGGTCGAGCACGTTGCCCTTGCTCTTGGACATCTTCTGGCCCTGGCCGTCGCGGATCAGGCCGGTGAAGTAGACGTCCTTGAACGGGATCTTTCCGACCAGGTTGTCGGTGGCCATGATCATGCGCGCCACCCAGAAGAAGATGATGTCGAAGCCGGTGATCAGCACCGACGATGGCAGGTAGCGGTCGAAGCCGCGCTCGGCCATGGCCTGCTCATTCGGCCAGCCCAGGGTGGAGAACGGCCACAGCTGCGAGGAGAACCAGGTCTCCAGCACGTCGCTTTCCTGGTTCAGCACCACGTCGCTGCCGAGGTTGTTCTTGACGCGCACTTCCTCTTCGCTGCGACCGACATAGCAGCTGCCGGTGGCGGCATCGAACCACGCCGGGATGCGGTGGCCCCACCACAGCTGGCGGCTGATGCACCAGTCCTGGATGTTGTTCATCCAGTGGCGGTAGGTGTTGATCCAGTTCGGCGGCACGAAGGAGATCGAACCGTCCTCGACCAGTTCCAGGCCACGCTTGGCCAGGTCGTCCATCTTCACGAACCACTGGTCGGTCAGGTACGGCTCGATCACCTGGCCGGTACGGTCGCCGCGCGGCACCTGCAGCTTGTGCGCCTTGGTCTCGATCAGGATGCCCAGGTCTTCCAGTTCGGCCAGCACGGCCTTGCGCGCTTCATAGCGGTCCAGGCCCTGGAAGCGTTCCGGCGCGTTTTCGTTCAGCGCTGCCACCGGCGTGAACAGGTTGATCATCGGCAGGCTGTGGCGCACGCCCACTTCGTAGTCGTTGAAATCATGCGCCGGGGTGACCTTGACCACGCCGGTGCCGAACGCGCGGTCCACGTAATCATCGGCGATCACCGGCACGCGGCGGCCGGTCAACGGCAGCACCACGTTCCTGCCGATCAGGTGCGCGTAGCGTTCGTCTTCCGGGTGCACCATCACTGCGGTATCGCCCAGCAGGGTTTCCGGACGGGTGGTGGCGACGACCAGGTAGTCGCGGATTTCGCGCAGGGTTTCCACGCCATCGGCATCGCGCTCGACGTGCTCGTAGCTCAGGCCTTCATCCAGCGTGTAGGCGATCGACCACAGGAAGCCGTCTTCCTCGGCGCTCTCCACTTCCAGGTCGGAAATGGCGGTCTTCAGCACCGGGTCCCAGTTCACCAGGCGCTGGCCACGGTAGATCAGGCCCTGCTCGTACCAGCGCACGAAGGCTTCGTTGACCGCCGCCGACGGCTGCGGGTCCATGGTGAAGGTGCTGCGCGACCAGTCGGCGGAGGTGCCGAGGCGGCGCATCTGGCGTTCGATGGTGTCGCCGGACTGCTGCTTCCACTCCCAGACCTTGCCGATGAAGCCTTCGCGGCCGAGCGAATCACGGGTCTCGCCCTTGCCTTCCAGCGCCAGGTTGCGGCTGACCACCATTTCAGTGGCGATGCCGGCGTGGTCGGTGCCGACCTGCCACAGCGTGTCGTAGCCGCGCATGCGGTGGTAGCGCACCAGCGCGTCCATCAGGGTCTGCTGGAACGCATGGCCCATGTGCAGCGTGCCGGTCACGTTCGGCGGCGGCAGCAGGATGGTGTAGGGCTCGCCCGTGCCGGACGGCTTGAAGTGGCCGGCCTTCTCCCAGGCCTCGTAGAGGTCGGTCTCGAAGGACGTCGGGTCGTAGCTGGAGGCGAGTTGGGTCATGCGGGGGAACCAGGAGGTAATCGTTGAAGGATCAGGGCGCGGCGGCGGCCCATCAAGGGACCGGGGCGCGCTTACATGTCGTGCTTGTTCAGGTCGTAACCGGCAGCCTTGTACTGGCGCCAGCGCTCGCGCAGCGGTTCGCGCGCTTCCGGATCGGCCGGAACCACTTCCAGCACGCGCTCGCACTGGCCCAGCCAGGGCTCGTCGCGCAGGTTGATCACCAGCGGACGCACCGGTGCCTCGGTGCCGGGCACGGCGATCAGCACCAGGGCTTCTTCCTCGTCCATGTCTTCGCCGGCGATCTGGTGCGGGATGTAGGCATCGTTGTCGAAGGCCCACAGCAGCTCGTCCAGCTCTTCGGCCTGGGCCTGGTCGCGGGCCAGCACCAGGGTGAACAGCCCGGCGTCGTTGGCCTTGCGCGCCAGTTCGCAGACCAGGCGCAACGGCTCGGTCAGGAAGCGGGGCTTGGCGATCAGGTAGAAGTCGGCGCGGGGCATGGCAGGGTCCGGGTCAGGCAGGGGCCCGGCTGTGCCGGGCGAGGCCCCGGCCGGCGTCTGCCGGCCAGGGTCGGGTACGGCATCAGGCGCGGGCGGCCTGGTCCAGCAGCCACTGGCTCAGCAGGCCGACCGGGCGGCCGGTGGCCATGCCGCGCTTGCCTTCATCGCTGGCCACGCCGGCGATGTCCAGGTGGGCCCAGCGCTGGCCTTCGGCGAAGCGCGACAGGAAGCAGCCGGCGGTGATCGCACCGGCCCAGCGGCCGCCGATGTTGTAGACGTCGGCGAAGGTTGAATCCAGCATCGGCTGGTATTCGTCCCACAGCGGCAGGCGCCAGGCGCGGTCGAACACCTGCTCGCCGGCGGCCAGCAACTCGTTGGCCAGGTCGTCGTGCTTGCTCATCAGGCCGGCGGTCTGGTGGCCCAGGGCGACCATGCAGGCACCGGTCAGCGTGGCGACATCGACCAGCGCCGCCGGTTCGAAGCGCTGTGCGTAGGTCAGCGCGTCGCACAGGATCAGGCGGCCTTCGGCGTCGGTGTTGCCGACTTCGATGGTCTTGCCCGACATCGAGGTGATCACGTCGGAAGGACGGTAGGCGTTGCCGTCGATGGCGTTTTCCACCGCCGGCACCACCACCACCAGGTTCAGCGGCAGCTTGGCCTTGACCGCCGCGACGAAGGTGCCGATGACGTTGGCGCCGCCGCACATGTCGTACTTCATCTCTTCGATGCCGCCCTGGGTCTTCAGGTTGACGCCACCGGTATCGAAGGTGATGCCCTTGCCGACCAGCACGTAGGGCTTGGCGTCGCCGCCATTGTTCCACTTCAGCACGACCAGGCGCGGGCGGTTGGCCGAACCGCGGGCCACGGCCAGCAGCGAGCCCATGCCCAGCGCTTCCATCTGGTGCTCGTCGAGGATCTCGGCTTCGGCACCCTCGTGCTCGCCGGCGAACTTCACGCCCACGTCGGCCAGATAGGCCGGGGTGCAGTAGTTCGGCGGCAGGTTGCCCAGCTCGCGGGCGAACTCGACACCGGCGGCGATGGCCTGGCCCTGGGCCAGGGCCTGCGCGTCGTCACCGGCGATGGCCAGCTGGGCCAGGCCGGCGTCGTCGGCCTTCTTCTTTCCCAGGGTGGCGGTGTAGCGGTAGGCGGCGTGATCGGCGGCGATCACCGCCTGGCGGATCGCCCAGGCCGCGTCGCGGTCCTTCACCGCCACTTCGGACAGGGTGAACAGTGCGCTGCGGGCAGCGCCGGCCTTCAAAGCACGCACGGCGTCGCCCACGGCCTTCAGGTACTGCGGCACGCCGAAGCGGGCGGCGTCGCCGAGGCCGACCACCAGCACGCGCGGCGCGCTCACGCCCGGCAGGTCGTGCAGCAGGGTGGTGGCGCCGGTCTTGCCGGACAGGTCGCCACGCTGGGCCAGGGCGGCCAGGCGGCCACCGCTGGCGGCATCCAGCGCCTGCGCGGCCGGGGTCAGGGTATGGTCGGCATACGCGCCGACCACCAGGCAATCAACGGTGGCGGCGGCCGGAGCAACGTGGTTCAGGGTGAATTCGAGGGCCATTGAGCAGATTCCATTGGCGAGTCCGTACAATCGCAGGCCGTTTACGCCCAGACAGTAGACTGGGCGGCACCGCGAACGAACCCCAGAGTTTAAACCACCGCCCCATGCTGAAGCTCGACCGATACCTGCTGGGCGATTTCGTCCAGAGTTTCCTGGCTACCCTGATCGTCCTGCTGGTGGTCAGCGTGGGCGGCGTGCTGGTGGACATCCTCGGCAACATCGCCGACGGGCGCCTGCCGGCCAAGCTGCTGTTCTCGCAGCTGGGCCTGCAGTTCATCGCCTACCTGCCGCTGATCCTGCCGCTGGCGCTGATGCTGGGCCTGCTGCTGGCCATCGCCCGCCTGTACCGCGACTCGGAGATGGCGGTCATCACCGCGATCGGGGTAGGCCCAAAGCGGCTGCTGCGGCCGCTGCTGATGCTGGTGGTGCCGGTGGTGCTGCTGGTCGGCGCCTGCTCGCTGTGGCTGGGCCCGTGGGCCGGCCGGGTGGCAGAGCAGATGGTCATCGAGGCCAACCGCAGCGTGCTGATGGCCGGCCTGGAGCCGGGCCGTTTCACGCCGCTGCCCAACGGCGGCGTGGTCTACCTGTCCTCGATCTCGCCCGACGGCACCCAGCTGGGCAAGGTGTTCCTGCAGCGGCAGAAGGATGATCGCCTGGAAGTGGTGTCGGCCAACAGTGGCCGCATGTACTTCGAGGGCACCCGCCAGCGCTTCCTGGAACTGGATGATGGCCACCAGGTGGAAGGGCCCGTGGCCGGTGGGCTCGACTACCGGCTGGCGACCTTCGCCCGCAATGACGTGGCCCTGCCCGACGGCGCACAGACCCGCACCGAGGACGACCCGGAACTGATGCCGACCCTGAAGCTGATCGGCGATGCGCGCCCGCAGGCGCAGGCGCAGCTGCACCGTCGCATCGCACCGCCGCTGATCGCGCTGGCGTTCGCCCTGCTGACCGTGCCGCTGGGCCGCAGTTCGCCGCGGCAGCAGCGCTATGGCCGCATGATGCTGGCCCTGATGGCCTACATGGTGGGTACCAACCTGATGTTCATCGGCAGTGGCTGGATTGCCAACGGCAAGATTCCGGCCGCGCTGGGCCTGTGGTGGTTGACGGTGCCGCTGCTGGCGCTGGCGATCTGGATGTATGCACGTGATGGCCGCCTGGGCCACCCGAAGGGAGCCCGCGCATGAGGCTGCGCCCGATGCGTTTCGACCTGTACCTGGGCCGGTCGGTGTTCACCACGGTGCTGCTGACCTGGGCGGTGCTGGTCGGCCTGGACGTGGTGATGGCCTTCTCCGGCGAGTTCAAGGACATCGGCAAGAACGGCTATACGCTGGGCCATGCCGCCGCCTGGGTGCTGTACACGGTGCCGCGCCGCGCCTACACCATGTTCCCCACGGCCGCGGTGATCGGCGCACTGATGGGCCTGGGCCAGCTGGCAGCGACCTCTGAACTGACCGCGCTGCGTGCACTGGGCCTGTCGCGCAAGCGCCTGAGCGTTTCGGTGGCGATCGCGCTGTCACTGCTGACCGCGGTGATGGTGCTCAGCGCCGAGACGCTGGGCCCCTGGGGCCAGGACCGCGCCGATGCGCTGAAGTCCAGCGCCAAGTGGGGCCGGGATATCGCGACCAGCCGCTACTCCGGCCTGTGGGCACGCGAAGGCGATACCTTCCTCAACGCGCAGAGCGGCGAGGAGCAGCTGGTCGGTGACAAGGGCACCCGCCTGATCCTGCGCGACGTGCGTCTCTACCGCATTGCCGGGAGCGGAGGGATCGCCTCGTTGACCCATGCCGCCACCGCCGAGCACGACAAGGACGGCTGGGTGCTGACCGGGGTGCGTCGCGACACCTTCGGCGAGCGTTCGGCGACCCGCCAGGAAGTGGCGCGCGAGCCGTGGAACTCGAATCTCGATGCGGCGGCACTGGCTACCGGCATCGCCAAGCCGCGCAACCTGAGCGTTGCCGAGCTGAGCACCAGCATTGCCTACCGCCAGCGCAACGGGCTGGATGCGCGCGATTTCGAGGATGTCTACTGGAGCCGCTGGTTCTACCCGGTGAACGTGCTGGCACTGTGCCTGGCGGCGGTGCCGTTCGCGTTTGGTTCGCTGCGCAGCGGCGGCATGGGCAAGCGCCTGTTCCTGGGCATCCTGTTCGCGCTGGGCTTCTGGCTGCTGCAGCTGTTCTTCGGGCGCATGGCCGGCGCGTTGAAGTTCGACTACCGCATTGCCTATGCGTTGCCGCCGATCGTGATGCTGGCGGTGTCAGGACTGCTGTTCCGGCGCAAGTCGGGCTGATTCTGGTAGCGCGGGGCCATGCCCGGCGCTACCGGGGCAATCCACCGCTTCGGCATCCGTGCCAGGACCACCAGCATCCCGGCCCAGCGTGCTGGATTCTGTAGAGCCGAGCCCATGCTCGGCTGCTTTTTGCGCACCGCCTGCCAGCCGAGCATGGGCTCGGCTCTACAGGTCGTGCATCACCGTTTCGGCATGCGCACCAGACGGGTGCCGCTGGCGCGGTCGTGCCAGGTCAGGCGTTGACGGTCGACCCACGCCCACCAGAATCCCAGCCCGCCCAGCAGCAGTGACAGCGTCCCTACCGCAAAGCGCAGCCACAGCTGGTTGCGCCGCAGTGGCGTGCCATCGCTCGATTGCACTTTCAGCCGCCATGGACGCATGCCCAGCGTCTGTCCGCCGCGGCGCCAGCTGGCCGTGGCGTACCACCCCGTGATCGCCCAGCACACCGCCCACAGCAGCCACTGCCAGGCACTGAATGGCGCGATGTTCTCGCGTTGCGCGTGGCCGCTGAGGGTGTAGGCGAGGGTGAACAGCGTGCCGGCGAGCATCCACAGTGCCAGCACCGGCAGTGCGTCGTAGACCATTGCCAGCATGCGCCACAGCAACAATGCGCGCGGATGGGGCATTTCGGTAGCAGCGGCAGAGGCCGTGTCGGTGGCAGGCTGGGACATGCGTCGAGCATACGCAAAGCTGGCCGTGCCCGCAGTGGCCCCCGTATCCTGCACGCATGGCCCATGTTTCCACCCCCGCCGAACGCCGCCAGCTGGTCCAGCAACTGCCCGAACTGCGCGCCGACGACAGCGCGCGCATCCAGCGCTTCCTTGATGCGATCTGGGCCGAGAACGGCCTGGCCCGCGCCACCCTCGACAGCTACCGGCGCGATCTGGAAGGGCTGGCGCGCTGGATGGATGGGCGCGACGGTGGCCTGGCCGGCATCGAGCGCCCCGGACTGTTCGAGTATCTGGCCTGGCGCACCCGGCATGGCTGGTCGCCGCGCAGCAATGCGCGCCTGCTGTCGGCGTTGCGGGCGTTCTTCGCCGATGGCGTGCGCCGCGGCGAACGCAGCGAGGATCCCAGCGCGCTGCTCGACCCGCCGAAGTTGCCACGGCTGCTGCCCAAGGCGCTGGCCGAAAGCCAGATCGACGCGCTGCTGGCAGCGCCCGATACCGACAGCGCATTGGGCCTGCGCGATCGCGCCATGCTGGAACTGATGTACGCCGCCGGCCTGCGCGTGAGCGAGCTGGTGCTGCTGCCCGCGACTGCGGTCAACCTGCGCCAGGGCGTGCTGCGGGTCACCGGCAAGGGCAGCAAGGAACGGCTGGTGCCGTTGGGCGAGGAATCCCAGCACTGGCTGGAGCGCTACCTGCAGCACTCGCGGCCGCAGCTGGTCGGGAAGGGCAAGGTGCAGGCGCTGGCCGATGGGCAGACGCCGTTGTTCATCGAGCCGTCGCTGCATGCGCTGACCCGGCAGGCGTTCTGGCACCTGGTCAAGCGCCATGCGCAGGTGGCCGGCATCGACCCGGCGCGGATCAGCCCGCACGGCCTGCGCCACAGCTTCGCCACCCATCTGCTCAACCGTGGTGCCGACCTGCGCGCGTTGCAGATGCTGCTCGGCCACAGCTCGCTGTCCACCACCCAGATCTACACCCTGGTAGCGCGCGAGCACCTGCAGAAGCTGCACGCCCGCCACCATCCGCGCGGCTGAGCAGGCCCCTGAATCCCGGCCACAAACCATGGGCGGTGCCGCTGTCCGGTACCGCCGGCTGTGTCAGAATCCAGGGTCTTCTTCTGTCGCGGATCGTTCCATGCTCCGATTTGCCATCGCCGCCGTGTTCGGTGCGCTCAGCCTGACCGCCTGCGCCCAGCCGGCCTCGCCGGCCGCCAGGGCGCCTGCTGCTGCCGCTGCGGCCAAGGCCGCCCCCGCCGCCAACGCGTCGGCCGACCAGGCGGTACGTGCCGCGTTGACCGCGCTCAATCCCGGTTTCCAGGTGGATTACATCGGTGCCGCACCGTTCCCGGGCTTCCGTGAAGTGGTGGTCTCCGGCCAGCTCCTGTACGTGTCCGATGATGGCCGTTACCTGTTCCAGTCGCAGCCTTACGACACCCGTGCCAAGGGCCCGGCCAACAGCGAAGGCCTGCTCGGCTACCGCCGCGATCTGCTGGCCAAGGCCAACCATGGCGACCGCATCGTGTTTGCCGCACCGAACGCCAAGTACACCATCAGCGTGTTCACCGACATCGAATGCGGCTACTGCCGCAAGCTGCACCAGGACATCGCCGAGCTCAACCGCAACGGCATCTCCGTCGAGTACCTGGCATTCCCGCGCATGGGCCTCGGCAGCAAGGACTACACCGACATGATCTCGGTCTGGTGTGCGGCTGATCGCCGCCAGGCACTGACCAACGCCAAGCGCGGTGGCAGCGTGCCGGCAAAGAACTGCACCAACCCGGTGGCGATGCAGTACGCACTGGGCCAGCAGCTGGGCGTGAACGGCACGCCGGCGATCTTCGCGCCGGACGGCACCCAGCTGGGGGGCTACCTGCCGCCGGCACAGCTGCGTGCGGCGCTGGAAAAGCTGTCGGCCAAGCGCTGACGCGACCGACCTTGTTTCTGTAGAGCCGAGCCCATGCTCGGCTGATGTTTCCGCAGCCGAGCATGGGCTTGGCTCTACAGGTAGGAAGCCGGGGGCGCGCAGCACCCCCGGCTTTTTTCTTACTTCAGGCCATCACTGACCGCCTTGGTCAGCGTGCCCTGCGCATCGTCACCACTGAACTCCCAGACGAACGCGCCGCCCAGGCCCTGGGTCTTCACGTAGCCCATCTTGCGGGTGATGTTGGCCGGGGTGTCGAAGCTCCACAGCGTGCTGCCGTTGTAGATCCAGGTGGCACCTGCGGTGTTGTCGGTGTAGCCCGGCCACGCCAGGTTCTTCAGCACCTTCCAGTCTTCGATGCCGGCTTCATACGTGCCCGGGGCAGCGCCGGTCGCGGTCTGGTACAGGCCGTTGTTGGCATTGGCCACACCGGTCCAGCCACGCCCGTAGTAGCCGATGCCCAGGTTGAGCTTGGCCGCGGGCACGCCGCGGCTGATGAAGGCCTCGATGGCGTCGTTGCTGTTGTACAGCTTCTGGTCGCCGGTGGACGGATCATTGGGCGAATCGAACAGTGCCGACTGGTGATTGGTCTTCGCATCCCACGCGCCGTGGAAGTCGTAGGTCATCACGTTGATGTAGTCCAGGTACGGGTGGTACGCGGCCGGATCGGTGACGCGGATCTTGTCGATGCCGGCGCCCACCGCCACCGTCAGCAACAGGCCCGGACGCACCGCATCGAGCTGGCGGCGGAACTCGGCCATCAGCGCGGTGAAGTTGGCGTTGTCTTCCGGCTTGCCGCAGTCGATGCCGCAGGCCACCGGGTATTCCCAGTCGATGTCGATGCCGTCGAACACACCCAGCGCGGCACCGGCACCACCGGCACCGTCGGTCACTGGCAGATTGCCCTTGATGTACGCGTCGATGCACGAGGCGACGAAGGCCTGGCGGTTCTCCGGGCGCGCTGCGCTGGAGAAGCCGCGCGACCAGGTCCAGCCACCCAGCGAGATCAGTACCTTCAGGTTCGGGTACTTGGCCTTGAGCTGCTTGAGCTGGTTCCAGTTGCCGCGCAGCGGCTGGTCCCAGGTGTCGGCGCTGCCGCTGACACTCTCGGCCGCACTGAAGGCCTTGGTGTAGTCGGCGAAAGCATCGCCACCGGCACCGCTGTTCGGATCCGAGGGTTGGGTGACGCCCACTTCGCAACGGTTGTTGCGCACGTTGCCGAACGCGTAGTTGATGTGGGTCAGGCGCGCGGCCGAACCGCTGCTGTCGATGTTCTTGACCCGGTAGTTGCGGCCATAGATGCCCCACTGGGTGAAGTAACCGATGACCCGCTTGCCGGTGGTTCCGCCGTCGCCGGCCAGCGTGGTGGCGCTGATCTCGGTGCCCTGCGCTGAGGCATTGCCGGCATTGTCGCGGGCGCGTACGCGGTAGCGGTAGGTGGTGGATGCAGTCAACCCGCCATCGACGTAGCTGGCACTGGACGGTGAACCGACCAGGCTGCCGTTGCGGTACACGTCATAGCCGGCCACGCCGCTGCCACCGCTGTTGTCAGTGGACGGGCTCCAGCTGAGCGCGATGCTGTTGGCGGTACGGGTGCCGACCGCCAGCCCGCCCGGCACGCTCGGCGCGGTGGTGTCGCCGCTGGCGGCGTTGACGGTGATGGTGATGGTCGCCGTGCTGGTGGTGGCGTTGTTGTTGTCGGTGGCCACCGCGCGCAGGGTGTGGCTGCCGGCGCTGGCGTTGGCCCAGCTGGCCGCATACGGCGCACTGGTGGCCACGCCGAGTGTGCTGCCATCGCGGAAGAACTCGACCTTGGCGACGCTGCCGTCTGGATCACTGGCGGTGGCGGTCACGTTCACCGTGCTGCCGGCACTGAAGGTGGCACCGTTGGCCGGCGAGGTCAGGCTGACCACCGGCGGCTGGTTGGCGCCGCCGCCATCGCAGGCGCCGAGGTTGGTGTAGTAGGGCGCGCCGGCCGGATGGTCCGGCGGCGCGTTCCAGATGTCCTGGTTCGCCCGATAGAGGACGCCTCCTTTCTGCAGGGTATCGCCGGCCCGGTAGATCTTGGCCTGGTCCCATTCGGCCACCCCGGCACAGCTGGCGGCCTGCGCCAGGCCGGGCAGGACGGCGGCACCGGCGGCCAGGGCAAGCAGCCAGGCCAGGCGGCGGGGACGACAGCTTCGGGTCGAACGTTCGGCACTGCGCACAATCGGGTCGTACATGGGTAAGTCTCCGATCAAAGGGCGCGCGGGCCCCGATGGCGCCGCGCGTGACGCAGGTCCGGGCATCGCCGGGGAAGGCGACGGAGGGGCCGGACGGAGGGCACCTGGGAGGCCGGGGAGAGAGTCCGGCACCAGGTGGGGACAACGTTGTCATCAATTGCGTGGTCAATCCGTGAGCAAGCGCATGGTTCGGGGAATCGGGCGGAGAGCGCGCTGCGCGCGGTCGGCGGCCATCGGCGGAGCCCCTCGTGGCTGGGGCTTTCCGCGAACAGCGGATTTCTGGGGGTTGGCCGGGCGGGTGGGCTGCGCAGGGGCGTGAGCCGCATGGATGCGGCGACCGAGCTTACATGGACGTACTTGCAGCGTCCCCTGCGCAGCCCACCCCCCCGGCCAACCCCCAGAAAACCCCTGTTCGCGGTAACCCCCCGCCCC
>NZ_JBMRFR010000016.1:0-85298 GCF_049384845.1 Stenotrophomonas sp. CASM101
GCACGCCAGATTTTGCCGTGGGTGTTGATGGGGCCGGCCCGGGGCCGGCACTACCGCGCGGAAGCCGGGCCTATGCCCGGCTCGGGCGGCGTTACACCTGCAGCAGCTTGCGCGCGGCGGCGCGCGCTTCCTTGCTCACTTCCACGCCACCCAGCATGCGCGCCAGCTCTTCTTCGCGCGCCTTGCTGTCCAGCTTTTCCACGGCGCTCTGGGTCATGCCTTCCACCGGCGCCTTGCTGACCCGGTAATGGGCATGGCCCTTGGAGGCGACCTGCGGCAGATGGGTCACGCACAGCACCTGGCGCTTCTCGCCCAGTGCGCGCAGCTTCTGGCCGACGATGTCGGCCACCGCGCCGCCGATGCCTGAATCCACTTCGTCGAACACCATCGTCGGCACCGCGTCCAGATCCAGCGCGGCCACTTCAATGGCCAGCGAGATGCGTGACAGTTCACCGCCCGAGGCCACCTTGCGCAGGGCGCGCGGCGGCTGGCCGGCGTTGGCGGCGACCAGGAACTCCACGCGTTCGGCGCCCTGTGGGTCGGGCTTGCCGGCGTCCTGGGGTTCCAGCTCGATCAGGAACTGGCCGCCGCCCATGCCCAGCTCGGCGATGATGCTGGTGGTGGTGGCCGACAGTTCTGCCGCAGCCTTGCGGCGGCTCGCGCTGAGCACTTCAGCCTGCATCCGCCAAGCCGCAGCGGCCTTGTCGATCTCGCCGGCCAGGCGCTGCAGGCGCTCGTCGGCGCCGCGCAGTTGCTCCACTTCGGCATGCATGCGCTCGCGTTGCGCGCCCAGCTCGTCCATCGGCACGCGGTGCTTGCGGGCCAGGTCGTGCAGGCGGCCGAGGCGGCGCTCGTTCTCCTCGAACTGTTCCGGGTCGGCATCCAGATCGTCGTGCACGCGGTCAAGCAGCGACAGGGCTTCGTGCAGCTGGATCGAGGCATTCTCGATCAGGCCGTCCACCTCGCCCAGCCGTGGGTCGTGTTCGATCAGGCGCGACAGCTCGTGGCGCACCTGCTGCAACAGGTCCAGCGCGGAGCTGCCGTCGTCACCGTTGAGCTGGTTGCTGGCCGCCTGGCAGGCACTCAGCAGGGCGCTGGCGTGGGCCTGGCGACGGTGGCTGGCGCCGAGTGCCGCGATCGATTCCGGCTCAAGGTCTTCCCGGTCCAGTTCGCGCAGCTGGTGCTCGAGGAAGCCGATCCGGTCACTGACGTCGCCCTGTTGCGACAGCGCCAGCGATTCATCGACCAGTGCCTGCCAGGCCGCGGCGGCGCGCCGTACCTGGCGGCGTTCGTTCTCGTTGCCGGCATAGGCATCCAGCAGCGCCAGCTGCGACGGGCGCGTCAGCAGGGCCTGCTGTTCGTGCTGGCCGTGGATCTCCACCAGCAACGAGGCCAGGTCGCCCAGCTGGGCCAGGGTCACCGGGCGGCCGTTGATCCAGGCCCGGGAACCGCCGTCGGCGCGGATCACGCGGCGCAGCTGGCATTGGTCCTCGTCGTCCAGCTCGTTGTCGGCCAACCACTGGCGGGCGGCCTGCAGCTGCTCCAGCGCGAATTCGGCGGAAAGCTCGGCGCGGGCGGCGCCATGGCGGACCACGCCGCTGTCGGCGCGCAGGCCGGACAGGAAGCCCAGCGCGTCGACCATCAGCGACTTGCCGGCGCCGGTCTCGCCTGAAACCACGGTCATGCCTGGCCCGAACTCCAGTTCGGTAGCGCGGACGACGGCGAAATCCTTGATCGAAAGATGTCTGAGCATGGGTAAGGGGGTATCAGCAGCCGCGCAACGCTAGCACGCGGGCGCGGGAGGTCCAATGGCTTGCCAAGGTGATGCGCCGCCATTATCTAGTGTCCGTGTCTCACAGGTTGATTCCATGCACGGTTCTCCCGACCAGCTTGCCCCGCGTGCGCGCCATCTGCTGCGCACGCTGATCGCGCGTTATATCCAGGACGGTGAGCCGGTGGGCTCGCAGACGCTGGCACGCGTGGCCGGGCTGGAGGTCAGCCCGGCCACCATCCGCAACATCCTCGGCGACCTGGAGGACCTGGGCCTGCTGGCCTCGCCGCATACCTCGGCCGGGCGGGTACCGACCGCGCACGGCTACCGGGTATTCGTCGACAGCCTGCTGCAGATGCAGCCGCCGGGCGAGGGCGAGCTGGCCCGGCTGCGCCAGGAGCTGGCCGGCGGTGGCAGCACCCAGGCCCTGCTCGGCAGCGCTTCGGAACTGTTGTCGGCGATGAGCCACTTCGTCGGCGTGGTCAGCGCCCCGCGGCGGGAGCAGTTCGCCTTCCGCCAGATCGATTTCGTGGCGCTGGACGGACGGCGGGTGCTGGCGATCCTGGTGTTCGCCGACAACGAGGTACAGAACCGGGTCATTGAGACCCGCCAGGAGTTTGCGCCGGGGCAGCTGGAGCAGGTCGCCAACTACCTCAATGCGCATTTCGCCGGCCTGCCGCTGGCCGAGATCCGCACCCGCCTGCTGCTGGAACTGCGCGATGCCCGGTCCGAACTGGAACAGCTGCTGGCGCACAGCATCGAACTGGCCGAACAGGCCCTGCAGCCGCCGGCCGACGACATGCTGGTGGCCGGCCAGACCCGGCTGATGGGGGTGCAGGACCTGTCTGACCTGGAGCGCCTGCGCGAACTGTTCGAGCTGTTCTCCAGCAAGCGCGAGATCCTGCAGCTGCTGGAGCGGACCATCCAGGCGCCGGGCGTGCGCATCTTCATCGGCGAGGAGACCGGGATGATGCCGCTGCAGGGCGTCTCGCTGGTCACCGCCCCGTACACCGCCAACGGCCAGGTGCTGGGCGTGCTGGGCGTGATCGGTCCCAAGCGGATGGCCTACGACCGCGTGATCCCGCTGGTCCAGGCCACGGCCGATGTGCTCGGCGCGGCCTTTTCACCGGCCTCGCGCACGCCGGGAACATCCGACGCTTGAAACGCAGCATCCCGCCCACACTAGGGTGGTTGGAGGCGGAGTTTGACCGCCAGGGACCCAGACATGAACCACGAACAGCCAGATATCGAATCCCAGCAGAGTGCCGCCGATGCGGCCGCCACCGCCGGCGTCAACGACGAAGTCGAGCGCCTGCGCGCCGAAATCGAACAGGTCAAGGCCGATGCCCTGCGTGAGCGCGCCGACCTGGAGAACCAGCGCAAGCGCGTTGCCCGTGACATCGAACAGGCCCGCAAGTTCGCCAACGAGAAGCTGCTGGGCGATCTGCTCCCCGTGTTCGACAGCCTGGACGCCGGCCTGAAGGCCGCCGGCGACGACCCGCACCCGCTGCGCGAAGGCCTGGAGCTGACCTACAAGCAGCTGCTCAAGGTCGCTGCCGACAACGGCCTGGTCCTGCTGGACCCGATCGGCCAGCCGTTCAACCCGGAACACCACCAGGCGATCAGCCAGGCCCCGACCCCGGGCGCCGCCCCGGGCAGCGTGGTGACCGTGTTCCAGAAGGGCTACCTGCTCAACGAGCGCCTGCTGCGGCCGGCGCTGGTGGTGGTGGCCGCCGAGTGATCCCGCGGGGCCGGGCGGCGGACAGCCACCGCCACCCGACCCGACGCTGAACGCGCCGGATGACCGGAAACACAGCGTTCGGAGGATGGCTTGAATGTTCCACGAGCCTCCCCCACATCGTATTCATCCACCGGCCGAACGGCCGGACTGACCCCAACAAGTATCCTCAGGAGTCTCCCCCATGGGCAAGATCATTGGTATCGACCTCGGCACCACCAACTCGTGCGTGGCGATCATGGACGGCGGCAAGGCCCGCGTCATCGAGAATTCGGAAGGCGATCGCACCACCCCGTCGATCGTCGCCTACACCAAGGACGGCGAAGTCCTGGTCGGTGCCTCGGCCAAGCGCCAGGCCGTGACCAACCCGAAGAACACCTTCTACGCGGTGAAGCGCCTGATCGGCCGCAAGTTCACCGATGGCGAGGTGCAGAAGGACATCGCCCACGTCCCGTACAGCATCCTGGCCCATGACAATGGCGACGCCTGGGTGGCCACCAGCGACGGCAAGAAGATGGCGCCGCAGGAAATCTCGGCCAAGGTGCTGGAAAAGATGAAGAAGACCGCCGAGGACTTCCTCGGTGAGAAGGTCACCGAAGCGGTCATCACCGTGCCGGCCTACTTCAACGACAGCCAGCGCCAGGCGACCAAGGACGCCGGCCGCATCGCCGGCCTGGACGTCAAGCGCATCATCAACGAGCCGACCGCGGCCGCGCTGGCCTATGGCCTGGACAAGGGCGACAACAAGGATCGCAAGATCGTGGTGTACGACCTGGGCGGCGGCACCTTCGACGTCTCGGTGATCGAGATCGCCAACGTCGACGGTGAAAAGCAGTTCGAAGTGCTGGCCACCAACGGCGACACCTTCCTGGGCGGCGAAGACTTCGACAACCGCGTCATCGAGTACCTGGTTGAAGAGTTCAACAAGGACCAAGGCATCGACCTGCGCAAGGATCCGCTGGCCCTGCAGCGCCTGAAGGACGCTGCCGAGCGCGCCAAGATCGAGCTGTCCAGCGCCCAGCAGACCGAAGTGAACCTGCCGTACGTCACTGCCGACGCGTCGGGTCCGAAGCACCTGAACATCAAGCTGACCCGCGCCAAGCTGGAAGCGCTGGTGGATGACCTGATCAGGAAGTCGATCGAGCCGTGCCGCGTCGCCCTGAACGATGCCGGCCTGCGTTCGAGCGACATCAGCGAAGTGATCCTGGTCGGCGGCCAGACCCGCATGCCGAAGGTGCAGCAGGCCGTGACCGAGTTCTTCGGCAAGGAACCGCGCAAGGACGTCAACCCGGACGAAGCCGTGGCACTGGGTGCGGCGATCCAGGGCGGCGTGCTGGGCGGCGACGTCAAGGACGTGCTGCTGCTGGACGTGACCCCGCTGTCGCTGGGCATCGAGACCATGGGTGGCGTGTTCACCAAGATCATCGAGAAGAACACCACCATCCCGACCAAGGCCTCGCAGGTGTTCTCCACCGCCGAGGACAACCAGTCGGCCGTGACCGTGCACGTGCTGCAGGGTGAGCGCGAACAGGCCCGCTTCAACAAGTCGCTGGCCAAGTTCGACCTGTCCGGCATCGAGCCGGCGCCGCGTGGCCTGCCGCAGGTGGAAGTGTCCTTCGACATCGACGCCAACGGCATCCTGCACGTGTCGGCCAAGGACAAGAAGACCAACAAGGAACAGAAGGTCGAGATCAAGGCCGGTTCGGGTCTGTCCGAGGAAGAGATCGCACGCATGGTCGCCGACGCGGAAGCCAACCGCGAAGAAGACAAGAAGTTCCAGGAACTGGTGCAGGCCCGCAACCAGGCCGACGCCCTGATCCACGGCACCCGCAGCGCGATCACCGAGCACGGCAGCAAGGTCGGCGGCGATGTCATCGGCAAGGTCGAGGCAGCGCTGGCTGACCTGGAAACCGCGATGAAGGGCGACGACAAGGCACAGATCGAAGCCAAGTCGAAGGCACTGGAAGAAGCTGGCCAGTCGCTGTTCGCCGCTGCTTCGGCCGACCAGGGCGGTGCCCCGGGTGCCGACGCCGGCAATGCCGGCAAGGCGCAGGACGACGTGGTCGACGCTGAGTTCACCGAAGTCAAGGACGACAAGAAGTCCTGATCCGGACCGACGCGGGACGCTGGCCACCAGCGTCCCGTTGTCGCATCAGGGTCCTGACCGCCCACCGGCGTGTCGGGGCGCCCGACGCAAGAGCGGACCTGGTTCCGCTCTTCCGCTTTGACGAATCCCGACGTTCCGGAACCCGATTCACGATATGAGCAAGCGCGATTACTACGAAGTGCTGGGCGTTGCCCGCACCGCCACCGACGACGAGCTGAAGAAGGCCTACCGTCGCTGCGCGATGAAGTTCCACCCGGACCGCAACCCGGGTGATGCGGCGGCCGAAGCCTCCTTCAAGGAGTGCAAGGAAGCCTACGAAGTACTGTCCGACGGCAACAAGCGCCGCATGTACGACAGCCACGGCCACGCCGCGTTCGAGCACGGCATGGGCGGCGGTGGTCCGGGCGGCCCGGACATGAACGATATCTTCGGCGATATCTTCGGCAACATCTTTGGTGGCGGCGGTGGTCCGCGCCAGGCCCGTCGCGGCGCCGACATCGGCTACGTGATGGAGCTGGACCTGGAAGAAGCCGTGCGCGGCGTCGAGCGCCGCATCGAGATTCCGACCCTGGCCGAGTGCAGCGACTGCGATGGCAGTGGCTCCGAGGACGGCAAGGTCGAGACCTGCAACGTGTGCCACGGCCGTGGCCAGGTGCGCATCCAGCGCGGCATCTTCGCCATGCAGCAGGCCTGCCACAACTGCGGCGGCCGTGGCCAGATCATCGCCAAGCCCTGCAAGACCTGCCACGGCAACGGCCGCGTCGAGGAAGACAAGGTGCTGTCGGTGAAGGTGCCGGCCGGCGTCGATACCGGCGACCGCATCCGCCTGCAGGGCGAGGGCGAAGCCGGTCCGGCCGGTACGCCGCCGGGTGACCTGTACGTGGAAGTGCGCGTGCGCGAGCATGCGATCTTCCAGCGCGATGGCGACGACCTGCACTGCGAAGTGCCGATCCGCATCTCGCAGGCGGCACTGGGTGACACCGTGCGCGTGGCCACGCTCGGCGGCGAGGCGGAGATCCGCATCCCGGCCGAGACCCAGACCGGCAAGCTGTTCCGCCTGCGTGGCAAGGGCGTACGTTCGGTGCGCAGCCGCAGCGAGGGTGACCTGTACTGCCGTGTGGTGGTGGAGACCCCGGTCAACCTCACCAACGAGCAGCGCAAGCTGCTGGAGCAGTTCGAAGCCACCTTCGTTGGTGAGGAAGCGCGCAAGCATTCGCCGAAGTCGGCCACCTTCATCGATGGCGTGAAGGGCTTCTGGGACCGCATGACGTCCTGAGTTCTCAACGCAAGCATTGAACGGTAGCGCCGGGCCATGCCCGGCGTTTTCGTATGCGGTCAGCGGAAAAACGCCGCAGGTGTCTGCCCCAGCTGCCGCTTGAACATGCTGGTGAACGCGCTTGGGCTGTCGTAACCCATCGCCAGCGCGACATCGATGACCTTGTCGCCGACGGCCAGCCGTTCCAGTGCGGCCAGCAGCCGCGCCTGTTGTCGCCACTGCCCGAAGGTCATGCCCAGTTCGCTGGCGAAATGGCGCTGGATGGTTTTCACGTCCACCTGCAGGGCCTGCGCCCAATCCTGCAGCGTGGCGTCGTCGCCGGGATGCTTCTGGATGTGCTGGCAGATCCGCTGCAGGCGCGGGTCGGTGGGCGAGGGCAGGTGCAGCGGCAGCACGTCCATGCGGTGCAGCTCGTCCAGCAGCAGGCGCACCACGCGGCCGTCGCGGCTGTCGTCCACATGCGCGGTCTCGATCAGGCTGGCGGCCAGCAGCAGCTCGCGCAGCAGCGGCGCCACCTGTACCGCGAACGCTTCGTCCGGCAGCTGCGGCGCGAAGTCCGGCTCCACGTACAGGCTGCGCATGTGTACTTCGGCGATGCAGTCCACCGCATGGGCCGTGCCGGCCGGGACCCAGATCGCGCGGGTTGAAGGCACTACCCAGCGGCCGCCGTCTGCACGCACCACCATCAGTCCGGACATGGCGAACACCAGCTGGTGACGCCGGTGCCGGTGGGGCGCGATGTGGGTCCCGGGCTTGTAATGGCGGGCGCGGCAGGTCACTGGGCGGTGCACCGGAACCTCGTTCCACGGCGCAGTCTCGCGGACCTGGCAGGGGATGTCCTTTTTGCGATATGCCATGACCCGAACGCGGCAGAAGGGAGGGGGAGGTCACCGTAGCATGCGTGGCTCGCCCCCAACCTGACTGTGTCCATGTCGACCCTGGCTTCTCCCGCAACGACCTCACGCCCGGTGGCTCCCGGCGTGCTGGCCGCCATCTCCACCTCGCATGTCGTCAACGACATGATGCAGTCGCTGATCCTGGCCATCTATCCGGTGATCAAGGGCGGCTTCAACCTCAGCTTCACCCAGATCGGCCTGATCACGCTGACCTACCAGCTCACCGCCTCGATCTTCCAGCCGTTGATCGGCATGGCCACCGACCGCCGCCCGGCGCCGTACTCGCTGCCGATCGGCATGGCCTCGACCCTGTGCGGCATGCTGCTGCTGGGCTTCGCACCGAACTACGCGGTGGTGCTGATGGCGGCGGCGATGGTCGGCATTGGTTCGGCCATCTTCCATCCGGAAGCCTCGCGCATCGCGCGGCTGGCCTCGGGCGGTCGCCATGGTTTCGCGCAGTCGGTGTTCCAGGTCGGTGGCAACTTCGGTACCGCGCTGGGCCCGCTGATTGCAGCGGCGGTGATCGTGCCGTATGGCCAGCATGCCGCATCGTGGTTTGCCGGCGCCGCCCTGATCGGCATCGCGCTGCTGACCTATGTCGGCCGCTGGTACGCGCTGCACCTGGGCACCCCGCGTCCGGCCAGCACCGCCTCGACGGCGCCGCGCCATCCGCCGCGCACCGTGGCCAAGGTGCTGGCGATCCTGCTGGTGCTGATCTTCAGCAAGTACTTCTACATGGCCAGCATCGGCAGCTACTTCACCTTTTACCTGATCCACCATTTCGGCATTCCGGTGGCACAGGCGCAGCTGCACCTGTTCGCATTCCTGGTGGCGTCCGCGGCCGGCGGCTTCCTCGGCGGCCCGCTGGGTGACCGCATCGGCCGCAAGCCGATCATCTGGACCTCGATCCTGGGCGTTGCGCCGTTCGCACTGATGCTGCCGCATGCCGATCTGTTCTGGACCACGGTGCTGGCGGTGCTGATCGGTTTCGTGCTGTCCTCTGCGTTCTCGGCCATCGTGGTCTATGCGCAGGAAATGATGCCGCACCGGATCGGCATGGTGTCCGGCCTGTTCTTCGGTTTCGCGTTCGGTATGGGCGGGCTGGGTGCCGCCGTGCTGGGCCTGCTGGCGGACAAGACCAGCATCGAGTACGTCTATCAGCTGACTGCGTTCCTGCCGCTGCTGGGCATCGTGGCGGCGTGGCTGCCGCCGTCGCGGCCTGCCGCTCAATGAGGGGTGCTTTTTTTTGCAGGGCTGCGCCCTGCACCCGCAGAGGCAACGGCAAAAGCCAAAGCGCGCTATCCGTGGATTGGCGGGGTGGGTCCGGTTGCGGGGGGCGCCGTGAATACGTCCTTGTAGGCTCGGTCGCGCCATCCATGGCGCTCACGCCCCCGCAACCGGACCCACCCCGCCTTCGACAGTTTTCCGCGATCTGTCGGAACGACGTACTGCCCTGGTGGGTGTCGACCTTGGTCGACACGGTAGATCCACGCCATGCGTGGATGACTCATTCGATATCAGACAGATGTGTCGACCAAGGTCGACACCTACCAACTGCCGCGCGGAACAACAGCCGCGTGAACCTGTCGAAGGCGGGGCGGTGTCGGAGTGCGGGGTGTCAGCGGCATGGATGCCGCTGCCAAGCCTACAAGGACGTACTTGCGGCGTCCCCGCACTCCGACACCGCCCCGCCATACCACGGATAGCCCGCTCTGGCTTTTGATGTTGACGTTGATTCTGCAGGTGCAGGGCTGCAAGCCCTGCCGAAAACCCCCTTGGGCGTAGAATGCGGCCATGAGCGAATCCCTTGATAACCACCTGGTCCACGGCCGCCGCCAGCGGCCCGACGGTCCGTCGCCGATCGATGTCATCTCGGTCCAGTCGCAACTCGTCTACGGTCATGCCGGCAACAGCGCGGCAATCCCGCCGATGCGCGCGCTGGGCGTGCGTGTGGCAAGCATTCCGACGGTGCTGCTCAGCAACGCGCCGTTCTACGACACCACGCGTGGCCGCGTGCTGCCGGCCGACTGGTTCGCCGACCTGCTGCTCGGCAGCCACGAGCGCGGCCTGCCGCAACGCGCGAAGATGCTGGTGTCCGGCTACTTCGGCAGCACCGCCAACGGTGCCGCCTTCGCCGACTGGCTGGACGCGATCCTGCCGGGCTGCCCGCAACTGCGTTATTGCCTGGACCCGGTGATCGGTGACACCCACACCGGCCCGTACGTGGAACCGGGCCTGGAAGCGATCTTCGCCGAGCGCCTGCTGCCCCATGCCTGGCTGGTGACCCCGAACGCCTTTGAACTCAATCGCCTGACCGGCATGCCAGCGCTGGCCGAGGCCGATGCCATCGCCGCCGCGCGCACGCTGCTGGATCGCGGCCCGCATTGGGTGATCGCGCACAGCGTGGGCGGCACCCCGGGTGAGCTGGTAACCCTGGCCGTTGGCCGCGAGGAAACCTGGCGCTGGACCTCGCCGTTGCTGCCAGTGGACGTGGCAGGCACCGGTGATGTGCTGATGTCGCTGGTGGTGTCGTTCCTGCTGCGCGGCGAATCGATGCAGCAAGCGATCTCGCGCGCGATTGCCGGCACCCATGCGGCGCTGGAGGCGACCCTCGACAACGGCTTCGAAGAGTTCGACGTGATTGCTGCAGCGCCGGCGGCGCTGGCCGAAGGAACGCGCTTCCGCGCCGAACGCGTGGCATGAGCGGCCTGGACCCACGCACGCCGCGCACGGTCGGCATCATCGGCAGTGCCGGCGCCTACGGGCGCTGGCTGACCCGCTTCTTCCAGCAGCACATGCAGCTGCAGGTGATCGGCCACGATCCGGCCGATCCGGACTCGCATACGCCGGAACAGCTGCTGGCGCAGGCTGACGTGCTGGTGTTCTCGGCACCGATCCGGCATACGCCGGCGTTGATTGCCGCGTACGTGCAGCAGTCGGCCGGCCGCGAGCAGGACCGGCTGTGGCTGGACGTGACCTCGGTAAAAGAAGCGCCGGTGCAGGCGATGCTGGCCTCTCAAGCCGAAGTGGTCGGCCTGCACCCGATGACCGCGCCGCCCAAGGCGCCGACCCTGAAGGGCCGGGTGATGGTGGTCTGCGAAGCGCGGCTGCGGCACTGGCAACCGTGGGTTGATACGCTGTGCACGGCGTTGCAGGCTGAGTGCGTGCGCGCCACGCCGCAGCATCACGACCAGATGATGGCGCTGGTGCAGGCGATGGTGCATGCCACCCACCTGGCCCAGGCCGGCGTGCTGCGCCAGTACCAGCCGCAGCTGGGCGACCTGGCCGCGATGATGCCGTACCGGTCGGCATCGTTCGAACTGGATACGGCGATCATCTCGCGCATCCTGTCGCTGAACCCCGCGATCTACGAGGACATCCAGTTCGGCAACCCGTACGTGGCGCCGATGCTGGAGCGCTTGGTCGGCCAGCTGCAGGCCCTGCAGGCCCAGGTCGGGCAGGGCGACGACACTGCACGCAGTGCATTCCGTGAGCAGCTGTTGTTGGCCAATCGCAATGCCTTCGGCGAGCAGGAACTGGCTGACGGCAACTACACGTTCGAACGCGTGGGTTACCTGTTGGCGGACCTGACCGAGCGCAACGCGCTGTCGGTGCATTTGCCGGAGGACCGGCCGGGCTCGCTGCGTGAACTGTTGAACGTGTTCGAGCAGCACCGCATCAGCCTGGCCTCGATCCATTCCTCACGCACGCCCGGGGGCGAGGTGCATTTCCGTATCGGATTCGTGGCCGGCAGTGATCCGACGGCGATCCGTCGGGCAGCGGCCGAGGTGGACGCCAGCGGCATCGGACGGGTGCTGGGTTGAACACATTCATCCACAGGTGGTGTGGATGGATTCTGAGCAAACATGTGGATAACCGCGCGCAGCCTTTGGCAGCCAAGGCTGTCAAGATGGTTGGTCAAAAATTGACCATGCTTTTTTGTAGCATCGAGCCATGCTCGACCGCCTTTGGCAAAAAGCATGTCGACCAAGGTCGACACCCACCAGAGCGGGGCGGAATGAAATCCGGTAGCGCCGGGCCATGCCCGGCGAGCCTCAGATCGTCAACCTCAACTCGCCGCCACTGGTGGTGAATTCACGGCCATTGCGCACCAGCTGGCGCCCGTCATCCAGCTCATAGCGTGGCGTAGCTTCGGAGTGGTGCCCGCTGCCACTCGCTTCGGGCTTGAACTCGATGATGATGTGGCTTTCGCCGTTGCTGTCGACGGCGGGGAACTGACGGAACGACATCGTGCACCTCCTTCAGCGGATGCTGCTGCTGCGCGGCCAGCTTGGCCGCGCCGATGTTAGCCGGACGTCATCAATCGATGAACTGCAGGCGTGCCAGTTCAGCGTACAGTCCGTCTTCGGCCAGCAGCTGTGCATGCGTGCCCTCGGCGACGATGCGGCCCTGGTCCATCACCACGATGCGGTCGGCCTTGAGCACGGTGGCCAGGCGGTGGGCGATGACCAGCGTGGTGCGACCCGCCATCAACCGTTCCAATGCCTGCTGCACGCTGTGTTCGCTCTGTGCATCCAGCGCGCTGGTGGCTTCATCCAGCAGCAGGATCGGCGCATCCTTCAGCAGCGCGCGGGCAATCGCCACACGCTGCTGCTGGCCACCGGAAAGGCGGGCACCGCGCTCACCCAGCTCGCTGTCATAGCCCTGCGGCAACGCGCGCAGGAAAGCATCGGCCTCGGCGGCACGCGCGGCATCCTCGACTTCCGCGTCGCTGGCCTGCAGGCGGCCATAGCGGATGTTGTCGCGTGCACTGGCCGCGAACAGCGTCGGCTGCTGCGGCACCAGCGCCAGCTGCGCGCGCAGCTCGGCCGGGTCGACCTGGCGCACGTCGATGCCGTCCACGTCGATGCGGCCGCTGGCTGGGTCATGGAAGCGCAGCAGCATCGAAAGCACCGTGCTCTTGCCCGCCCCTGACGGACCCACCAGCGCTACGGTCTCGCCGGGGCGCACATGCAGGTTGAAGTGGTCCAGTGCGGCCTGGTCTGGTCGCTGCGGGTAGTGGAACACCACGTCGTCGAATCGTATCTCGCCACGCAGCGGTTGCGGCAACGCGTGCGGCTGGGCCGGCGCGCGGATCTCGATGTCTTCCTGCAGCAGCTCGCCGATGCGGCCCATGCCGCCGGCGGCGCGCTGCAGCTCATTCCATACTTCGGCCAGCGCGCCCACCGAACCGCCGCCGATCAATGCATACAGCACGAACTGACCCAGCGTGCCGGCGCTGAGGCGGCCGTCGATGACATCGTGCGCGCCCAGCCACAACACGCCGACGATGGCGCCGAACACGAGCAGGATGGCGCTGGCGGTGACCAGCGACTGCGCGCCGATGCGGCGCCGAGCGGCACCGATGGCATCACCGAGTGCCTTGTCAAAGCGTCCGCGTTCATAGGGTTCGCGCGCATGTGCCTGTACCGTGCGCACCGCTCCCAGTGTCTCACTGGCCAGGCTGTTGGCGTCGGCGATGCGGTCCTGGCTGTTGCGTGCGACGGTGCGCAGCTTGCGTGCGCCGATGATGATGGGCAGCACCGCCAGTGGGATGCCAAGCAGCGACCACGCCGCCAGCCGGGGACTGGTCACAAACAGCATCGCCAGGCTGCCGATGACCGTGACCGTGCTGCGCAGCGCAACGGACATGGTCGAGCCGACCACGCTGCGCAGCAGTTCGGTGTCTGCGGTCAGGCGCGAAACCAGCTCTCCGCTGCGGCTGCGGTCGTGGAAGCCGGCGCCCAGCTGGATCAGGTGGGCATACAGCTGGCTGCGCAGGTCGGCCACGACTTTCTCGCCAAGCAGCGACACGAAGTAGAAGCGCGCGGCCGTGCCCAACGCCATCACTACCGCCACCAGCATCAGCAGGGCGAACGCACGGTTGATCTGGCCGCCGCTGCTGAAACCATGATCGATCATCTGCTTCACCGCCGGAGGCAGGCTCAGCGTGGCGGCCGAAGACACCGCCAGGGCCAGCAGCCAGGCGGTGAACAGCCCGCTGTGGCGGCGCACGAATGGCCACAGCGTGCGCAGGCTGCCGAGGCGCCGCAGCGGCGGGGTCGAAGCGGGGGCGTCGTCCTTGTCAGTCATCCTGGTCGTCTTCTATGCGGATACGGTCACGGGTGGCGTCGCGCAGGCGGATTTTCAATGCGTCGACCTGATCGGCAGGCAGTTCGATCCGCAGGCACACACCGTTGGCATCGAACTGTTCATCGCGCTTTTCCGCGCTGAAGGCGGGCAGGGTGGCGTGCAGGGTGCCGAGGTCCTCAAAGCCAGCCAGCAGCTGCAACCGGGCCAGCGCCACCAGCGGCAGGCGCGGGGCGGTGCGCAGGCACTCGGCGGCGGCGCCACCGTAGGCGCGTACCAGGCCACCGGCGCCGAGTTTGATGCCGCCGAACCAGCGCGTCACCACCACCATCACCCGGTCGAAGCCCTGCCCGTCGATCGCCGCAAGGATCGGACGTCCAGCCGTGCCGGCCGGCTCGCCATCGTCGCTGGAACGATAGTCCTGGCCGTGCCGGTAGGCCCAGCAGTTGTGGGTGGCATCGGTCACCGCGACCTGCTGCAGGAACGCCATGGCCGCTGCGGCGCCGTCGATGGGCGCGGCCTGGGTGATGAAACGGCTGTGTTTGACTTCCAGCGCGTGGTTGACCGGCTGGGCGAGGGTATCGAGCATTCCCGTCATTCTACGGGGTTGCCGGGTGTTCCCGTCCGCTTCAATCGTCCAGCAGCGGCCGCAGGTCGCGCGGCAGGCGCGCTTCCGGGTACTGCTGCATGTAGCGCTCAAGGCTGGCACGGGCCAGATCGCGCTGGCCGTCGTCGCGTCGTGTGCGGATTTTCTGCAGCCACTGCCGGCGCGGCAGTCGTGCGTCGGCGTCCACTTCGGCCTGCACGGCATCCGCGCTCAGGCGCGCATCGCTGCCGCGGCGCATGATGCCCGGTGCGGAACGGCTGGGAGCCTCACGCTTCATCGAGGTGATCTCCACCCGATCCAGCGCCTGCGCCCGCTCGACCTCGGCTGCATTGGCGGCCGGTGCGCTGGCCGCGCGTGCTTTCAGTGCCCCGGACGCTGCCGGCGCGAGGGCCGGTGCCGGTGTGGGTGCCGGGTAGGCGGCCGGTGCCGGTGGCGCAGGTGGCGCAGGCGGCGCCGCTGCCGGTGCGGGCGGGAGGGCCGCAAAGGAGACATCGGCGGCCGCATCCGCAGCCATCGATCGTGCTGCCTGGGCCGACGCTTCATCGGGTTCGGCCGGAACGGGCTTGGACGCCCGCGCGATGGCCGGTGCCGGGGCGGCGGCAACGGGGGCCGCCTCGGGTGCTGCGGGCGCAGTAGCAGGATCCGCTGCCACCACCGCGCTGTCGGCTGCGCGGTTGCCAGCGGCCTGATCGGCAGCCGCGCTGTCTTCTGCCGCAGCCGGTGCCGCAGCCACGGCCGCCTCACCGGCCGGAATCGGCGGCGGTTCCGGACGCAGCTGCCAGGCGATGCCGATGGCGAACACCATCGAGGCGGCGATGCCGAACACGGCCGGCCAACGCGGGCGTGTGCGCTGCGTGCGCGGTGCCTCCGGAGAGGCCACTGCATCGGCAGGCGGAGCATCCACGGCGGCACGGGCCGCGGCCAGAATGGCGGTGTCCAGTGCAGCCGGCGGTGCCTGTTCGGCGCGACGGCCGAGCAGCCGGGACAGCTCGCGTTCTTCCGGCGTCAGTGGTTCGTCTCGGTTCATGCGTTCAATCCCGCACGCAGCTTGTCCATCGCATAGCGCAGCCGCGATTTCACGGTTTCCCGGCCTACGCCGGTGATCTGGCCGATCTCCTCCAGGCTCAGTTCCTGATCCAGCCGCAGCTGCAGCACTTCGCGCTGCTCCGGCGGCAGTTGTTCCATCGCCAGCTGGATGCGGCGACGTTGCTCGAATTCGGATAGCTCGCCCTCCGGGGTCTGCCCATCCTCGATCGCGGCCAGGCGCAGATCGGCGTCGGCCGGCGCGGCGGGGCGATGACGGGCGGCACGCCAATGGTCATTCAGGCGGTTGTGGGCGATGCGGAACAGCCAGGTGCTGAACGCGGCCTCGGGCTGCCAGCCGGCGCGGGCGCTGATCACCCGCTGCCAGACGTCCTGGAAGATCTCCTCGGCCAGCGCGTTGTCGCGCAGTTGCCGCAGCAGGAAGCCGAACAGGCGCTTGCGGTGGCGCGCATACAGGCTTTCGAAGGCGCGCAGGTCGCCACCGGCCCAGGCCAGCATCAAGGCTTCATCGGTTGGCAGTGCGCTGGCTTCCACGGCGTACAGGGTAAGGCCTGCGGGCGATGGCGCATAGCCGGTGGCGGGGGCGGGCAGGGCGAGGGTCATGGCTCGGATGGGGCTACGGACAGCAGGAAAAACGTACGGGTGCACGATTCGGGGTTTACGGGCTTCCATTGCCCCCCGGGTGGCGCGCTATGCTCGGCGGCTCAGGGGAGGCGACGCACAGACGGCGCCAAGAGATTGTCATTTGTCCACGCATGCTGAACCGGCGGAAGAGTCACCACACGAGGCCGTGCTGAGCACGGCGCTGGTGCGCGCGTTGCATGCGCTTTTGCCGGAAACGGCCGTGGTTCGCGTTGGCTGGGACGACCCGCAGCTCGGTCGTGGCCAGGGCGGCTGGCCGTCGCCAGCAGTTGCCGGCCAGGTGGCCGCGGAGCCGGGAATCGGCGAGGGTCAGCATGGCTGGGAATACGACGGTGCGCGGTTGCTGTTGTCGGTAGCCGGGGCGGCGCCTTCGCCTGCATGGTGGGGGGTTGCCCGGCAGGCGATGGAACTGGCGCTGCAGCGCGGCCGCCAAGCCGGCCAGATCAAGGCACTGGAAGAGGCCGAGCGGCTGCAGCAGGCCCTGTTCCAGATTGCCGATCTGGCCGGTGCCGATCTGGAAATGCCCGAGATGCTGCGCCACGTGCATGGCGTGCTCGGCACGCTGATGTATGCCGAGAACTGCTACATCGTGGAATACGACGATGTGCGCGACCAGATCCGGTTCCTGTACTTTGCCGATCAGGTCGATGACTTCGTCGCCGATCCCACGCAGAGCCATGACGCCAGCGAGATGCCGCGCAGCCTGACCGTGGCGCTGCTGCGCCATGGCAAGCCGCTCAGTGGCCCTTCGCGCAAACTGCTGGCGCAGGTGATGGAACAGGAGCATGACCCGCAGCGCGGTCCCGAAAGCCTGGACTGGCTGGGCGTGCCGATGCTGCGCGACGGCCGCGTCTGCGGGGCCATCGTGGTTCAGAGCTATGAACAGGCCGCCCGCTACGGCGAGGCCGAGCGCGCACTGCTGGGCTTCGTCGCCCAGCACGTGCAGACCGCGATGGATCGGCGCCAGGCGCAGGTCCGGTTGGAACAGCAGGTGGCGCGGCGCACCCAGGAACTGCAGCGGGCCAACCACAGCCTGCAGGACGAGGTAGCCGAGCGTCGTCGTGCCGAACAGCTGCAGACCGCCCTGTACAACATCGCCGAAATGGCGATGTCGGCCGACAGCCTGGCTCAGTTCTACGGGCAGGTGCACGGCGTGGTCGGGCGCCTGCTCGACGCGCGCAATTTCTACATCGCCCTGGTCAACCCGGCCGGCAACGGCCTGGATTTCGTGTATTCGGTGGACGAGCACAATGCCAGCCGCGCGCCACGGCCCTTCAGCCGGGGCCTGACCGAATACGTGGTGCGCAACCGGCGCCCGCTGCTGGCCTCGCGCGCGCAGATCGATGCGCTGCTGGCCAGTGGCGAGGTGCGTGAATCCGGTGCACGTTCGCACTGCTGGCTGGGCGTGCCGCTGCTGCGCGACGACGAAGTGGTCGGCGCGATCGTGGTGCAGAGCTACAGCGAAAACAGCACGTTCAGCGTTCACGACCAGCGCCTGCTGACCTTCGTCGCGCAGAACATCGGTACCGGCCTGGCCCGTCAACGCGACCAGCAGCGGCTGCGTTCGGCGCATGCCGAACTGGAAAAGCGCGTGGAAGAACGTACCCGCGAGCTGGCCGAGGTCAACGAAAAGCTGCTCGGGCAGATCGGCGAGCGGCTGCGGGCCGAGCAGCGGCTCACCCATCAGGCCATGCACGATGCGCTGACCGGCCTGCCCAATCGCCTGCACCTGCTGGATCGACTGCAGGATGCGCTGGTGCTGGCCAGGCGTGAGGGTGGCCCGGTGTTCGCCGTACTGTTCCTCGATCTGGATCGCTTCAAGCTGGTCAACGACAGCATCGGGCATGCCGCCGGCGACCGCATGCTGGAGGAAGTGGCCAAGCGCATCGTATCGATGGCCGGCGCCGACGACGTGGTGGCACGGCTGGGCGGTGATGAATTCGCGGTGCTGCTGCAATGCCCGCAAGGTCTGGCCCAGGCACTGGATTTCGGCCAGCGGCTGCTGCTGGCGTTGCAGGAATCGATGTGGATCGCCGGGCGCGAACTGTTTCCGTCCGGCAGCCTGGGCATTGCCCTGTGGAATCCGCGCTACCGCACCGGAGAAGAGCTGCTGCGCGATGCGGATGCGGCCATGTACCGGGCCAAGGCGCAGGGCCATGACCGCTGTGCGATTTTCGACGAGGACATGCGCGAAGAAGCCATGCGCAGCCTGGACCTGGAAGCCGACCTGCGCCGTGCGATCAACAACCGCGATTTCGTACCGTTCTACCAGCCGATCGTGCGCTTGTCCGACGGTGAAGTGGTCGGCCACGAGGCGCTGCTGCGCTGGCAGCATGAGCGCCGTGGCCTGCTGCTGCCCGGCGCGTTCCTGGAGCTGGGCGAGGAAAGCGGCCTGATCGAGCAGGTCGACTGGCTGATCTACGAACAGGTGATCATTGGCCTCGCCGAAGGCGGGCACAGCTATGTATCGGTCAACGTATCACCGCGGCATTTCCGCTCTGCGGAGTTCAGCGGCCGCCTGTTCGGCCTGCTGGACGCATACGGGGCCGATCCGCAGCGGCTGCGGCTGGAAATAACCGAGGTGGCGCTGCTGGATGATGCCCCGCACACCCTGCGCATCCTGCAGGGGCTGCGCGAGCGCGGCATCCAGGTGCAGCTGGACGATTTCGGTACGGGCTTCTCCGCGCTGTCCTACCTGCACCGTTTCCCGATCAGCACGTTGAAGATCGACCAGAGTTTCATCGCTGGCCTGCATGGGCCGGAAGTGCAGAGCACGCGCGCGCTGGTCGAGGGCGTGCTGTCGCTGGCGCGCACGCTGGGCATCGAAACCATCGGCGAAGGAATCGAGACCGAGGCGCAGCGGCAGACCCTGCGCGAACTGGGTTGCGACTACGGCCAGGGCTACCTGTTGGGGCGGCCCGCCCCGTGGTCGCACGCGGCGGCCTGAGCCCACCGCGTGCGGCTGCATCAACGCAGGGCAGCGCGACGCTTCTCGTCGATCCACTTCGAGGCCTGGGCCGGCTGGTAGTTCTGCATCCACTCCAGCATCGCTTCGATGTCCGAGCCGTACCACAGGTCCTGGCGCTGGTCCGGGTGCAGGAAGCGCTCTTCCACCATGCGATCGATCATGCCGATCAGCGGGGCGTAGAAACCTTCCACATCGAGGAAGGCGCACGGCTTGTTGCCGATGCCCAGCTGGCGCCAGGTCAGCATTTCAAAGATCTCTTCCATGGTGCCGAAGCCGCCGGGCAGGGCGACGAAGCCGTCAGCAAGATCGAACATGCGCGACTTGCGCTCATGCATCGAACCGACGATCTCCAGTTCGGTCAGGCCGCGGTGGGCCACTTCCCAGTCGGCCAGCTGGCGCGGGATCACGCCGGTCACCTCGCCGCCAGCGGCGAGCACGGCATTGGCCACGGTTCCCATCAGGCCGACGTTGCCGCCGCCATACACCAGGCGCAGGCCGTCGCGGGCAATGCGGTCGCCCAGGGCAATGGCGCGTTCGGTGTAGGCCGGCTTGCTGCCAGCGTTGGAACCACAGTACACACAGATCGATTTCATGGATCTTCCTGTCTCTTGGCCGGAAACGAAAACGCCCCGTCGCCAACCGCAGGGCGGTCGGGGACGGGGTGTCCTTGGATTATGAGCCCTTCTGTAGAGCCGAGCCATGCTCGGCTGCTCTTCGTTCAGATCGCGGCAAAGGCCGAGTCGAGCATGGCTCGACTCTACAAACGCCAAGCAGGCTTACGCGGCAGCGGCCTGTTCGCGGCGCGGGCCTTCACGCAGGGCACGGCCGACCATCCCCACCAGCAGGTCCAGCTCCTCGCTGTCCATGCCGAAGTGCGGGGTGAAGCGCAGCGAGTTCTCGCCACCGTGGATCACGTTGATGCCGTGCTGGCGCAGCCATTCTTCGGTGGAATTGGCGCCGTAGCACTTGAACTGCGGCGCCAGCTCGCAGGAGAACAGCAGGCCGGTACCCTGCACCTTGGTGATCAGGCCGCCCAGCTCGTTCTTCAGCTGCTCCAGCTTGCGTACGGCTTCGGCGCCACGTTCGGCGATGTTGGCGCGCACCTGTGGGGTCAGCTGGGCCAGCGTGGCGCAGGCCACGTCCAGCGCACGCGGGTTGCTGGTCATGGTGTTGCCGTAGATGCCCTTGCGGTACAGCTGCGCGGCATGCTCGGTCACCGCCAGCACCGACAGCGGGTACTGCGCGGCGTTCAGCGCCTTCGAATAGGTTTCCATGTCCGGCGGGTCCAAGCCTTCGAAGCCCGGGTAATCGACCACCGAGAGCACGCCATGCGCGCGCAGGCCGGCCTGGATCGAGTCGAGCAGCAGCAGGCTGCCATGCGCACGGGTCAGTTCGCGGGCCACGGCGTAGAACGACGGCGGCACCGAGCGGCCCGGGTCGCCTTCGCCCATCACCGGCTCCAGGAACACCGCCTCGATGAACCACTGGTTGCGTGCGGCGTCCTCGAACACCTTGCGCAGGCCGGCCTCATCGTACGGCGCCACGGTGATCACCGAATCCTCGCCACGGTAGCTGGCCAGGTGCTGCATGTAGCTCTTGCGGCTGGAATCGGAATACAGGGCAGGGCGGTCGGTACGGCCATGGAAGCTGCCCTTGACCACCACGCGCTTGATCGCAGCGCCAGCGTGGCGCGCACCCGGGTCGGTCTGCAGCTTGGCGTTGACGTCGGCGATGCGCGCGGCCAGGCCGACCGCTTCGGAGCCGGAATTCAGGCACATGAAACGGGCGAATGGGCAGCCGCCACGGCGATGGCCGATCTCGGCGCGCAGGGCGGTGATGAAGCGCTGCTGCGACAGGCTGGGGGTCATGATGTTGGCCATCACCTGCGGGCGGGCCATTGCCTCCAACACGGCGTCCGGGGTGTGCCCGAAGCCGAGCATGCCGTAGCCGCCAGCGTCGTACAGCACGGCGCCCTTCAGGGTGACCACCCACGGGCCGCGCGCAGCCAGTGCCACGTACGGGGTCACCGCGTCATCGGCGTAGAAGTTGACGAAACCATCCTGCATCGCGTCGATCTGCGCCTGTTCGTCCTGCGCCAGCAGCGGCCCCAGGTCGGCCTGCACGCGCGCGAATTCCTCGGCGGCGGCGTCCACCGCGGCGATCAGCTGCGGGTGGTTGGCGGACAGGGCGGTCAGCGTGGCGTCGTCCAGGCCGGAGGTGAGGCGGGTGCCGGGCTGGGCGCGCAGGGGGGCGAGGCGTTCGATGAAGCTCATTGCAGATCTCCTGAAACGATGGGTCGCACGGGCCTTCAAATGCAAAACGCGCGTCATCACGCGCGCTTGGGGGCAGGCTCGTGCAGCGGACTTCCAACTCGATGCTAGCACTTGTTTTTTTGCGCGATAACCCCGCAGAAACCTGCTGCATAGCAGCATTTTGCGCGACGTTCGCCGCGAAGCGCGCCGGCTCGCAGACGCTGGACGTACAATGCGCGCCATTGTCGACCTGTTGCCGCCCACTGCCTTGAAGAAGTCCGATTTCCACTACGACCTGCCGGCTGAACTGATCGCGCAGGCTCCCTTGGCCGAACGTTCCGCCAGCCGCCTGATGCTGGTGCCGGCCGCACCTGCGGCCTTCACCGATCTGCAGGTGCGCGACCTGCCGTCCCTGCTGCAGCCGGGCGACCTGCTGGTGTTCAACGACACCCGCGTGATCCCGGCGCGCCTGTTCGGGCAGAAGGCCAGCGGCGGCCGCGTGGAGATCCTGATCGAGCGCCTGCTCGGTGGCCAGCAGGCCCGTGCCCAGGTCGGCGCCAGCAAGTCGCCGAAGGCCGGCAGCCGCATTGCGCTGGATGCCGGTGGGGAGGCCGAGGTGCTGGGTCGCGACGGCGAGTTCTACGTGCTGCAGTTCCACGTGCCTGAGTCGCTGGAGCAGTGGCTGCTGCACGCCGGCCGCTTGCCGCTGCCGCCGTACATCCAGCGTGAGCCGGGCGTGGACGATCGCGAGCGCTACCAGACCGTGTTCGCGCGCGAAGTGGGCGCGGTGGCGGCACCGACCGCCGGCCTGCATTTCGACGAACCGCTGCTGGCCGCGCTGAAGGAGAAGGGCGTGGACTTCGGCCATGTCACCCTGCACGTCGGCGCGGGCACCTTCCAGCCGGTGCGCGCCGATGACCTGAAGGACCACGTGATGCACCGCGAGTGGCTGAACGTCGGCGCCGAACTGGTGCAGCAGGTGCGGCGCACGCGCGCCGCCGGCGGCCGGGTGATCGGCGTCGGCACCACCGTGGTACGCGCGCTGGAAAGCGCGATGCGCGATGGCGAGCTGCTGCCGTTTGCCGGTGAAACGCAGATCTTCATCACCCCGGGCTACCGCATCCGCAGCGTCGACGCGATGGTGACCAACTTCCACCTGCCGGAAAGCACCCTGCTGATGATGATTTCCGCGTTTGCCGGCAAGGAGCGGGTGTTCGAGGCCTACCGGCACGCGATCGAGCAGCGCTACCGCTTCTTCAGCTACGGCGACGCGATGCTGCTGTTCCCGCAGGCGGGGGTAGGGCGCTGACCTCTGCCTGCTTGTGGTGGGTGCGCACCGTTGGTGCGCACTTGCAGGTGCCTGGAGACCAGGAAAGCCACGCATGGCGTGGCTCTACTGCCCAGGTAGATCCACACCATGCGTGATGAATCCGGTAGCCCCGGCCATCCCGGGCAAACCGCTCCGCCGGGCGTGGCCCGGCGCTACCGGAGCAGGGAGGGCGGTTTTGGGAGACAATGGGCAACTATTTGCCCGAATGACCGCTCCATGTCCCGATTGCAGTTCCAGCTCCAGACCCGCGACGGCCGTGCCCGCCGTGGCCGCCTGACCTTCCCGCGTGGCACGGTGGAAACGCCGGCCTTCATGCCGGTGGGGACCTATGGCTCGGTCAAGGGCATCCTGCCGGACCAGGTGCGGGCGCTGGGCGCCGAGATCATCCTCGGCAACACCTTCCACCTGTACCTGCGCCCGGGCCTGGACATCATCGCCGACCACGGCGGCCTGCATGGCTTCTGCCGCTGGGATGGCCCGATCCTGACCGATTCGGGTGGTTTCCAGGTGTTCTCGCTGGCCCACCGCCGCAAGATCACCGAGCAGGGCGTGACCTTCGCCTCGCCCACCGATGGTGCCCGCGTGTTCCTGGGCCCGGAAGAGAGCATGAAGATCCAGAAGGTGCTCGATTCGGACGTGGTGATGATCTTCGACGAGTGCACCCCTTATCCGGCCACCGAGGATGTGGCGCGCCGCTCGATGGAGCTGAGCCTGCGCTGGGCCCAGCGCAGCCGCAACGCGCATGACGAGCTCGGCAACGACGCGGCCCTGTTCGGCATCGTCCAGGGCGGCGTGCACACCGATCTGCGCAGCCGTTCGGCCGAGGCCCTGCAGGCGATCGGCTTCGACGGCTATGCCATCGGCGGCCTGGCCGTGGGCGAGCCGGAGCACGAGCGCAACGCCATGCTCGACCACCTGGACCCGGAGCTGCCAAGCGACCGTCCGCGCTATCTGATGGGTGTGGGCCGGCCGGAGGACCTGGTCGAGGGTGTCGCACGTGGCGTGGACATGTTCGACTGTGTGATGCCGACCCGCAATGCGCGCAACGGCCATTATTTCACCTCGTTCGGCACCGTCCGCATCCGTAATTCCCAGTACGCGCGCGACATGGACCCGATCGAGCCGGGCTGCGGCTGCGTGGCCTGCACCGGTGGCTATACCCGTTCCTACCTGCGCCACCTGGACCGCTGCAACGAGATGCTGGCGCCGATGCTGGGCACCCTGCACAACCTGTTCTATTACGAAAAGCTCATGGTCGACATCCGTGCGGCCATCGAGGCGGGAACCTTCCTGGCCTTCCGTGAGTCTTTCTACGCGGCACGCGGGGCGGTGGCCCCGCCCCTCTAACCCGGACGCCCCCTGCCAAACGGTCCAAGGACGAACGCCCGGGGCCGTGGCATACTTCAAGGCTGACCCAGATCCGCGGTCGACACCCCCGCCCCTCAAGGGACGGGAGCGCCGCCCAACCAAAGGACCAACGATGAACCTGCTTGCTTTCCTGATTCCCGCCGCCCACGCCCAGGCCGCCGGCGGCCAACCGCAGGGCATGGGCCTGACCACGCTGCTGTTCCCGATCATCCTGATCGCCATCATGTACTTCCTGATGATCCGCCCGCAGATGAAGCGGCAGAAGGAGCACAAGGCCATGCTGGAGAAGATCAAGCGCGGCGATGAAGTGCTGACCAACGGCGGCATCGCCGGCAAGGTCACCGACATCGGCGACCACTTCATCACCGTCGAAGTGGCCGACAACGTGCGCATCCGCGTGCAGAAGGGCGCTGTCGGCAGCGTGCTGCCGACCGGCACCCTGGATTCGGCCAAGTAAGCCACTCCCTTTCCGAAGCACAACCGCGGCGCCGGGGATGGCGCCGCGCGGGACCCAAGCAATGCTCGAATTTCCACGCTGGAAGTACGTCGTCATCCTGATCGTACTGGCGCTCAGCGCGCTGTACGCGCTGCCCAACATCTACCAGAAGGACCCGGCCATCCAGATCACCGCCAACCGTGGCGGGCAGATCGACGATGCGCTGCGCGACCGTGTGCTGGCCGACCTGAAAAAGGCCGGCATCGCCACCATCGGTGCCGAAAAGGAAGGGGAAAGCCTGATCGTCCGCCTGTCGGACCTGAAGTCGCAGTCCGCTGCCAGCGACGTCCTGCGTGACACCGTCGGCGAGAAGTACACCGTGGCGCTGAACCTGGCTTCGACCGTGCCGGACTGGCTGGCCAACCTCGGCGGTCGCCCGATGGTGCTGGGCCTGGACCTGCAGGGCGGCGTGCATTTCGTGCTGCAGGTCGACCAGAAGGCTGCCCTCGACAAGCGTCTGGATGCCTATACCGAAGACGTGCGCAGCACGCTGCGCGACGCCCGCATTCCGTACCAGTCGGTGGAACGCCGTGCCGACAACAGCATCGTGGCCAACCTGAGCCCGTCCGCCGGCGACGACGCCGCGCAGCGTGCGCGCGCCGCCCTGGTGAAGGCGCAGCCGACGCTGGGCTATGACGTCAGTGGCAACCGCATCACGGTCACCGTGCCGGAGACCGAGATCACCCAGATCGCCAATGGCGCCATCGAGCAGAACATCAACACCCTGCGCAACCGTGTGAACCAGTTGGGCGTGGCCGAACCGATCATCCAGCGGCAGGGTGCAGACCGCGTGGTCGTGCAGCTGCCGGGTGTGCAGGACACCGCCGAAGCCAAGCGCATGATCGGCGCCACCGCCACCCTGGAGTACCGCGCGGTGGTCGAGGGCAATGCGCAGGACGCCATCAATTCCGGCCGCATCCCGCCGGAGGCGAAGGTGTACCAGCGTCGTGACGGCCTGGGCCCGGTGCTGCTGAACAAGCGCGTGATCGTCACCGGTGACCAGATGGTCGGCGCGCAGGCGGTGACCGATCCGAACAGTGGCTCTCCGGCCGTCAGCGTGACGCTGAACAATGTCGGCGGCCAGCGCATGTTCGACTTCACCAGCGCCAACGTGAACAAGCCGATGGCGGTGGTCTACACCGAGCGCGTGCCGACCGTGACCGTCGTCGACGGCCAGGAAGTGCGTGGCTTCAAGGTCAACGAGGAAGTGATCTCGGTGGCCAACATCAATGGTGTGTTCGGCAAGAACTTCCAGACCACCGGCCTGCAGAAGAAGGAAGCCGAGGACCTGGCCAAGCTGCTGAAGTCGGGTTCGCTGGCTGCGCCGATGGACTTCGTCGAAGAGCGCGTGGTCGGCCCGAGCCTGGGCGCCGAGAACGTCAAGAACGGCATGCGCGCGGTCGTGTTCGCATTCCTGTTCACCCTGGTGTTCTTCAGCATCTACTACCGCATGTTCGGTGTGATCACCTCGGCGGCAATGCTGTTCAACCTGCTGATCGTGGTGGCGGTGATGTCGCTGTTCGGCGCGACCATGACCCTGCCGGGCTTCGCCGGCCTGGCGTTGTCGGTCGGCCTGTCGGTGGACGCCAACGTGCTGATCAACGAGCGTATCCGAGAAGAGCTGCGTGCCGGCGTGCCGGGCAAGACCGCGATCGTGACCGGTTACGAGCGTGCTTCGGGCACCATCCTCGACGCCAACTTGACCGGCCTGATCGTCGGTGTGGCGCTGTTTGCATTCGGTACCGGTCCGCTGAAGGGCTTCGCGCTGACCATGATCATCGGTATTTTCGCCTCCATGTTCACCGCGATCACCGTGTCGCGTGCGCTGGCGACGCTGATCTACGGCCGCCGCAAGAAGCTCCAGAACGTGGCCATCTGACGGGACGACACGCACATGAAACTGTTTCCGCTGCACATCCTCCCGAACGACACCAAGATCGACTTCATGCGCTGGCGCCATGTCGCCATGGCAGTCACCATCGTGGTGTTCCTGGCCTCGGTCGCCATCATCGGCATCAAGGGCTTCAACTACGCACTGGACTTCACCGGCGGCACCCTGATCGAAACGCGTTTCGAGAAGGCCGTGGACGTCGAGCAGGTCCGCGCCAAGCTGGAGCAGAACGGCTTCGACGGTGCCCAGGTGCAGAGCGTCGGTGGCAACACCGACCTGCTGATCCGCCTGGCGCCGCACGGCGAGCATGCGCCGGGCACCGGTGATGCCGCTGCCGAGGACAAGGCCACTGCCGCTGCCGTGGTGAAGGCACTGTCCACGGCTGACAACCAGGCCACCGTGCTGCGCAACGAGTTCGTCGGCCCGCAGATCGGCAAGGACCTGGCGATGAATGGCCTGTACGCCACCATCTTCATGCTGGCCGGCTTCCTGATCTACATCGCGGTGCGCTTCGAATGGAAGTTCGCGGTCACCGCCAGCATCGTGGCGATGTTCGACCTGATCGTGACGGTGGCTTACGTGTCCCTGCTGGGCCGTGAGTTCGACCTGACCGTGCTGGCCGGCCTGCTCTCGGTGATGGGCTTTGCGATCAACGACATCATCGTGGTCTTCGACCGCGTCCGCGAGAACTTCCGCAGCCTGCGCGTGGACTCGATGGAAGTGCTGAACCGCTCGATCAACCAGACGCTGTCGCGTACGGTGATCACCGCGGTGATGTTCTTCCTGTCCGCGCTGGCCCTGTACCTGTACGGTGGCAGCTCGATGGAAGGCCTGGCCGAGACGCACATGATCGGTGCAGTGATCGTGGTGCTGTCCTCGATCCTGGTGGCGGTGCCGATGCTGACGATCGGTTTCCTGCGCGTCAGCAAGCAGGACCTGCTGCCGAAGGCGAAGGACGTCGAGGCCCTGGCCCGTCGCCCGTAAACGCCTGCTGCACGCAACACACAGAGAACCCCGCGCAAGCGGGGTTTTTTGTGTGCAGGGCTTGCAGCCCTGCACCCGCGGTAGTGCCGGCCGCTGGCCTGCAACAGCAGCAGCGTGCATTCCGTGGGGTGGCGGGGCCATGTGGGTTGGCAGGACACGCCGTAAACCCATCCTTGGGGGCTCGATGGCGCCATCCATGGCGCCAACGGTCCTGCCAACCCACATGGCCCCACCTCTGACAGATCCCCACGGCTGTGGGTAGGTGTGGACCTTGGTCGACACATTTGTCAGATATCGAAACAATTCTGGGGTCAGATCCGTTTTCCTTCGAAAAACGGATCTGACCCCAAGAGCTGTTCCGACAGATCGCGGAAGACTGTCAAAGGCGGGGTGGGTCCGGTTGCGGGGGTGTCCGCGGCATGGATGCCGCGGCCAAGCCCCCATGGACGGGTTAACGGCGTCCCCCGCAACCGGACCCACCCCGGCATCCCTCAGTAGCCCGGCTTTTGACGTTGCTGTTGAGGTTGCCGGCCAGCGGCCGGCACTACCGCAGGTGCAGGGTGCAACCCTGCAAAGAAACCCCACCCTACGCCAGCGTCGGTTGTGCATTCGGCCCCCGCACACTACGATCCTGCGGTTCGCGCGCACAGGCGCGCGCCCGTATTCCTGCTGAGCGCCCCGTGCGCCGCATCTGCCAACCCGAGGTATCCATGGTCATCAAACCGCGTGTCCGCGGCTTCATCTGCGTCACTACCCACCCGACTGGCTGCGAAGCCGCGGTCAAGCAGCAGATCGACTACATCCGCGCGCGCCCGCCGATCCAGAACGGCCCCAAGCGCGTGCTGGTGATCGGCGCCTCCACCGGCTACGGCCTGGCCGCACGCATTACCGCCGCGTTCGGCAGTGGCGCGGCAACGCTGGGCATCTTCTTCGAACGCCCGGGCAGTGAATCCAAGCCGGGTACCGCCGGCTGGTACAACTCGGCCGCGTTCCACAAGTACGCCGACGAAGCCGGCCTGTATGCCAAGAGCATCAACGGCGATGCCTTCTCCGATGAGGTGAAGGCGAAAACCATCGAGATGATCAAGGCCGATCTCGGCCAGGTCGACCAGGTCGTGTACAGCCTGGCTGCACCGCGCCGCAAGCACCCCAAGACCGGCGAGATCATCAGCTCCACGCTGAAGCCGATCGGCGAGCCGATCACCCTGCGTGGCCTGGATACCGACAAGGAAGTGATCACCGAGACCACTCTGCAGCCTGCCACGCCGGAAGAGATCGCCGGCACCGTTGCGGTGATGGGTGGCGAAGACTGGCAGATGTGGATCGACGCGCTGGCCGATGCCGGCGTGCTGGCCAACGGCTGCACCACCACGGCCTTCACCTACGTGGGCGAAGAGATCACCCAGGCGATTTACTGGAACGGCTCGATCGGCGCCGCCAAGAAGGACCTGGACACCAAGGTGCTGGGCCTGCGCGAGAAGCTGGCGAAAATCGGCGGCGACGCGCGCGTGTCGGTGCTGAAGGCCGTGGTGACCCAGGCCAGCTCGGCCATTCCGACCATGCCGCTGTACCTGTCGCTGCTGTTCAAGGTGATGAAGGAAAAGGGTACTCACGAAGGCTGCATCGAGCAGCTCGACGTGCTGTACGACATCCTTTACGGCGGCAGGGCCGATGGCACGGCGGTCGACCGCCTGCGCCACGATCTGGTCGATGGCGATGGCCACACCGTTGCGCTGGTCGACGAGGAAGGCCGCCTGCGTGCCGACTACAAGGAAATGGCGGCGGACGTGCAGGGCAAGGTGGTCGCGCTGTGGCCGCAGGTGACCAACGAGAACCTGTACGAAATCAGCGACCTGGCCGGTTACAAGGCCGACTTCCTGCGCCTGTTCGGTTTTGGCGTGGAGGGCGTCGACTACGAGGCCGACGTCAATCCGGACGTGAAGATCGACAACCTGGTCGACATGACCTGATCAACGAAAAGGCCGGCGAAAGCCGGCCTTCTCTTTGTGTAGAGCCGGGCGCGGGGCGGCAACCCCGGGTACCAGAGGCTGCCGGCCAGCGGCCGGCACTACCCTCGGTCACCCGAATTCGAAACCCATCTCCGGCAACGCCGGGCCGACGAAATCGCCCTGCACGTAATCCACGCCGGCACTGAACAGCAGGGTCATCGAATTGGCGTCGCTGACGAACTCGGCGATGGTGCGGATACCGGCCTCCTGCGCGCGTGCGGTGATCTGGCTGATGCGATCGATGTTCTCGCGGGTGGCCGCCAGATCGCTGGTGAAACCGCGGTCCAGCTTGAGGAACTGCGGCTGGAAGTGGGCGAGCAGCTGGAACGAATCCAGTCCGGAACCGAACTGTTCCAGGCCGATGCGGCAGCCCAGGGGCGCCACTTCAGCAAGGAACTGCTGCGCACTGCGCAGGTGGGTGAACACCTTGGCTTCCGGCGCATGCAGCCACAGCCGTTCGCCGGGTACACCCTGCGCCTGCAGCTCGCGGCGCAGGGTGGCGATCATCTGCGGGTCATCGAACGATTCCGGCGTGACCTTCACCAGCACCTGGGTGGCATGACCCGCACGCGCGCGTTCACCCAGCACCGCGATCGCCTGCGAGACCACCCAGCGGTTGATGTCGGCCAGCAGCCCGTGTTCTTCGGCGATGCCCAGGAACGCGGTCGGGCTCAGCAGTTCGCCATTGTGTTCCAGGCGCAGGTAGGCCTCATACAGCTCCAGTGGCTCGCCCTGCAGGTTCAGCACCGGCTGGTAGTGCAGCTGGAAGCCGTCGCCAGCCAGCGCCTCGCGGATGCGGGCGACCCAGCGCAGCACGCGCTCTTCCTCGACCCGGTCGGCGGCGGCCGGGTCGAAGATGCGGCAGGTGTTGCCCAGTTCGGCGGCGGCCTGCGTGCATTCGCTCGCGCGTGCCAGCACCTGGCCGATGCTGGCGATCTTCTCGCCCACCTGCACGCCACCGATGCTGACCGTTACCGTGGCCGAACGCGCGCCGATGCTGAAGACGTGTGCGGCGTAGGCTTCGCGGATGCGCTCGGCCAGCGCCACGGTCTGCGCGTAGGGCCCGGCCTGCAACACGGCAAAATTGTGTTCGCCGAAGCGGGCCAGTTGCGCGTCCGCGCCAACTACTTCGGCCAGCAGGCCGGCGAGGGCGCCGATCAGCGTATCGGCCGAGGCCAGGCCGATGTCCGGCAGCAGGCGCGCATAGTGGTCCGGCTCGATCAGCAGTAGTCCGAACTGGCCCTCGCTGCGCCCGGCCTGGGCCACTGCGCTTTCCAACTGCAGCATGAAGGTCGGTCGGTTGAGCAGGCCGGTCACCTGGTCACGCTGGCGCAGGTCCTCGACCTCGCGTGCCAACTCGGGATCGAACTCCATGCGGCGGCGGAGCACCACCTGCAGGCAGGATTCGCCCTCGTAGGTGGCGGCGGTGAATTCCATCGTCGCCGGGAACGCACTGCCATCCTGGTGGCGCGCGTCGAGCTGGTACTGCGGCGGCGGCGCTTCGCCGCGGCTGAGGCCCTTCAGCAGCTGCTTGAAGCCTTCCACGTGCTGCGCGGCAACCATGTCCAGCAGCGAGATGCCTTCGATATCGTCGAAATGCTCGTAACCGAACATCTCCAGGTAAGCGTCGTTGGCACGGATGTGCATGCCTTCATGCACGTAGGCGATGGGATCGCGCGAGGAGGCAATCAGCGCATCGCAGCGGCGCTCGGTCTCACGCATCTGCGCCTCGATGCGGCGCAGGCCACGCCGTGCCTGCAGGTCCACCCACTGGTCACGGACCACGGCCAGCAGGTGCTCGGAACGCTGGCGCAGGGCGAGGGCACGGATGCCATGGCTGCTGGCCTGTACCAGTTCGTCTTCGTCGATGCGCTCGGCCAGCAGTACCAGCGGAATATCCTTGCCGCTGGCGGCAATATGCTGGGCCACCAGCGGCAGCGGAATGCCCTGCGAAGGCGAGGCCAGCACCAGGTCGATGGCCTGGCTGGCCAGCACCTGGGCCAGCTCGGCAGCATCCTGCGGGCGCCACGGACGCACCGCGATGCCGCTGTTGCGCAGGGTGCTGACGATGGCTTCGGCATTCTCGCCGCTGTCATCGACGATCAGCAGGCGGATGGTGATGTCGTTCGCGTTCTGCATGCACTGCTCCCCAATCTGCGAATCTAGATACACGATGCGCGGCGAACCGTCCATGCGCGCACCCCTTGCGCGCAACGAACGGCGATGTGGTTCACACCACGCCACCGGCCGCGTGGCCGCTGGCCCAGGCCCACTGGAAGTTGTAGCCGCCCAGCCAGCCGGTCACATCCATCACCTCGCCGACGAAATGCAGGCCGGGTACGCGCTTGGATTCCATTGTCGAGGACGACACCTCGGCGGTATCCACGCCGCCCAGGGTGACTTCGGCGGTGCGATAGCCCTCGGTGCCGCTGGCCACCAGCGGGAACGCGCCCAGCAGCTGCGCGGCCTGGCGCAGCACCGGCTCGTCCAGCTGACGCACCGGGCGGTCCGGCAGCCAGTGCTCGCACAGGCGCTGCGCCAGTCGCTTGGGCAGCACCTCACCCAGTACCGTGCGCAGCTCGGCGGCGGGCCGCTCGCGCTTCATCTGGCGCAGCCACTCGCCCGCATCCTGGCCCGGCAACAGGTCCAGCTCCAGCGCATCGCCGGGCTGCCAGAACGACGAAATCTGCAGGATGGCCGGGCCGCTCACGCCGCGGTGGGTCAGCAGCATGAAGTTCTGGAAACTCTTTCCGTTGCAGCGCGCCTCGACCGGCAGTGCGACGCCGCTGAGGTCGGCCAGCCGCTCCTGGTGCTTGCCGCTCAGCGTCAGCGGGACCAGCCCGGCGCGGGTCGGCAGCACCTGGTGGCCGAACTGGCGGGCAATTTCGTAGCCGAAGCCGGTGGCGCCCATGCTCGGAATCGACAGGCCGCCGGTGGCAACCACCAGCGAGGCGCAGTGGAACAGGCCCTGCGTGGTGTGCACGCGGAACCCGTCGCTGCCGTGCTCGATGCGCTGCACGCTGCATTCGGTGCGGATCTGGGCACCGGCCGCCTGGCATTCGTCCACCAGCATCTTCACGATCTGCTTGGACGAGATGTCGCAGAACAGCTGGCCCAGCTCCTTTTCGTGATAGGCGATGCCGTGCTTGCTGACCAGCTCGATGAAGTGCCAGGGCGTGTAGCGCGCCAGCGCCGATTTGCAGAAGTGCGGGTTGGCCGACAGGAAGTTGGCCGGGGTGGTGCCGGTGTTGGTGAAGTTGCAGCGGCCACCGCCGGACATCAGGATCTTCTTGCCGACCTTGTTGGCATGGTCGATCACCTGCACCTGGCGGCCGCGCTCGCCAGCCGTGATCGCGGTCATCAGCCCGGCCGCGCCGGCGCCGATGACCACCACGTCGCAACGGATCGTGCTCATGCCTTGGCGCGCTTGCGCCAGTTCGGGATCACGTCGAGCTGCATCTGATCGTTGAGCAGCTGCACTTCACCGTCCTGGATCAGCACGCTCCAGCGCATCGCGCGCTGGATCTGCTGGCCCCACAGTTCGACGAAGGCACCATCGAGGTCAACCACCGACAGGTTGTCGAAGCGCGCCAGGCCCTTGCCCTGCTTGCCCCACCAGATCTCCGAGGCATTGCCGCCGTAATTGACCACCTGCACCTGTCGGCTGCGGTTGCTGGCCTTGCGGATGCGGGATTCGTCGGGATGGCCCAGGTCGATCCATTGCAGGATGTCGCCGGTGTAGTCGTGTTCCCACAGGTCCGGCTCATCGTCGGTACTCAGGCCGCGGCCGAATTCCAGGCGGTCGCCGGCGTTCAGCGCGAAGGCGAGCAGGCGCACCATCAGTCGTTCGTCGGTCTCGGACGGGTGCTGGGCCAGGGTCAGGTTGTGGGTCGCGTAGTAGCCGCGATCCATGTCGCTGATCTGCAGTTCGGCCTTGCGGATGGTGGCGGTAAGAGCCATGGGGGATCCGTGGACTAAAGACGTCAATGATAGAGGTTTGCTCCAAGGGTGTCCGTTGCCGGGCTGTCTGCGCAGTGTCAACGGTGGCACTCTTGGCGCTCTTTCCCGTGGCCGGAATGGACGCCATGACCCTGCCCAGCCACCTGCAGCTGCCCCCCGGCCACTGGCCCAGCCTGCTCGATGGCCTGTGCGCGCGTTTCCCGCGCATCGGTCGCGCGCAATGGCAGGACCGCTTCGCCCGAGGCCGTGTGCAGGACGCGCAGGGCAGGGCACTGGCGCCGGACATGCCCTGGCAGGTGGGGCTGGAAATCCAGTACTTCCGCGAGGTTGCCGACGAGCCGGTGATTCCCTTCGCCGAGGCCCTCCTGCATCTGGATGAGCACCTGCTGGTGGCCGACAAGCCGCACTTCCTGCCGGTAACGCCGGCCGGTGGGTATGTGCGCGAAACCCTGCTGTCGCGCCTGGTCGCCCGCACCGGCAACACGGATCTGGTACCACTGCACCGCCTGGACCGGCTCACGGCGGGGCTGGTGTTGTTTTCGACCCAGCCGGCGACACGCGATGCCTATCAGCGCTTGTTCCGCGAGCGCCGCATTGAAAAGACCTACGAGGCGCTGGCACCGGCGCTGCCTGGGCTGGCGTTCCCGCTGCTGCGGCACAGCCGGCTGGCGCCAGACGAGCCGTTCTTCCGCATGGCTGAAGTGCCGGGCGAGCCCAATGCGCGCAGCCGGGTCGAACTGGTCGAAGCCGAGGGGGCGATCTGGCGCTACCGGCTGCTGCCGGAAACCGGCCGCAAGCACCAGCTGCGGGTGCACATGGCGATGCTGGGTGCGCCCATCGTGGGCGACGACCTGTATCCGCAGGTCAGAGTGCGCCCGGAAGGGGCGGACGAGCCGCCCCTGCAGCTGCTGGCGCAGGGCTTGGCCTTCAATGATCCGTTGAGCGGGGAGCGACGGCGCTTCCGCAGCCAGCACCGCTTGGTGCTGCCGGGTCAGGGCGACTAGGCCCGTCAGCGGGCCGGGCGCCGCGCCAGCCAGCGGTCCAGCTCGGCGGCGAACAGCTGCCGGTCGCGCTGGCCCAGTGGTGGGGGGCCGCCGGTCTGGACCCCGGCGCCGCGTAGTTCTTCCATGAAATTGCGCATCGACAGCCGCTCGGCCATGTTGTTCGGGGTGTACAGCTGGCCGCGCGGGTTCAGCGCCACGGCCTTCTTCTCCAGCACCAGCGCGGCCAGCGGGATGTCCTGGGTGACGACCAGGTCTCCGGCGGCGACCCGTTCGACGATGGCGCTGTCGGCCACGTCCAGGCCTTGGGGGACTTGGATCGAGCGCAACCAGCGCGACGGCGGGGTGCGGATCCACTGGTTGGCAACCAGGGTCAGTTCGATCCCGACCCGTTCAGCGGCCCGGAACAGGATGTCGCGAATGACGGCGGGGCAGGCGTCCGCGTCCACCCAGATACGGGGGAGGGCCAGTTCAGCTTGGGTTTCAGCTTCAGTCATTTACCCAGTGTAGGGTAGGAAAATCCTGAATGGGGGCTCAGGGTTAGCCTCGACCGGCTGCCAACCCTTGCCACGTCTAGCGGGCGGGGCCAGCCCATGAACGCCCCGGCTATCGCTTTTTGCAGAAAACACGCGTATCGTTCGACCCACTGTGTTTGCTAGGGTCACCGTGAATCGTGGCCTGGTGCAGTTGATCTCACGATCCGCTCATCGATCCGCTTTACCAACGCCTGCAACTCAGTCTCGGCCCCGATACCCGGTGGCTGCGATTTTTTTCAACATGTGTTTCAGGAGTTAGTCAAATGTCTGATCGTCAGACCGGCACCGTCAAGTGGTTCAACGACGCCAAGGGCTTCGGCTTCATCACCCCGGAAAGCGGCCCGGACCTGTTCGTGCACTTCCGTGCCATCCAGGGCACCGGCTTCAAGACCCTGCAGGAAGGCCAGAAGGTTACCTTCATCGCCGTCCAGGGTCAGAAGGGTATGCAGGCTGACCAGGTGCAGGCGGTCTAATCCGTCTGCTGCCGTTTGGTAGCCAGAACGCCGGAAGCGAGAGCTTCCGGCGTTTTTTATTGCCCGTTGTTTTTTTGTAGAGTCGAGCCACGCTCGACTCTACAAAGGGCATGCACTGCGCGCGGTACGATGTGGGCCTCCCCAAGGATCATCCCCATGCGCATTGTCCATCACTTGGAAAACTCCCGTTCCCTGCGCGTGCTGTGGATGCTGGAGGAGCTGGGGCTGGACTACGAACTGCGCCGTTATCCCCGTGATCCGAAGACGTTGCTGGCACCGCCCGAGCTGCGCAGGGTGCATCCGCTCGGCAAGTCCCCCGTGCTGCAGGACGGTGAGCTGGTACTGGCCGAGTCCGGCGCCATCCTCGACTACCTCGCGGATCGCTATGACACCCAACGCCAGCTGTCGCCGTCCCCGACACCGGCCGATGGCGCCGAGCGCATCGCCTACCGTTACTGGCTGCACTACGCCGAAGGCTCAGCGATGCCGCCGCTGCTGTTGACCCTGGTGATGGGCCGCATCCGCAACGCGCCGATGCCGTTCTTCGCCCGCCCGATCGCGCGCAGCGTTGCCGACAAGGCCGAGCGCGGCTTCATCGGTCCGCAGCGGCGCCTGCACCTGGACTGGATGGAGCGCCGCCTGGCCGAAAGCCCCTGGTTCGCGGGTGATCGGTTCAGCGCAGCCGACATCCAGATGAGCTTTCCGATCCAGGCTGCGGCCGCGCGCGGCGGTGGCCTCGACGACAAGCCGGCGCTGCGCGGCTTCCTCAAGCGCATTGGCGAGCGCCCGGCCTACCAGCGCGCCGAGGCCCACGGTGGACATCTGCAGGCGCTGAGCGGCAATTGAGGCCGTCGGCCGTCGCCCCCATCTTCAACACCATGGATAACGACAGCCCCCGTTTCGACAATCGCCTGCTGAATGCCCTGCCGGGTGACCCAGAGTCCGGCCCGCGCATGCGTGAAGTGCTGGGCGCCGCCTGGTCGCCGGTGATGCCGACGCCCGTGGCGGCGCCCACGCTGTTGGCCAGGTCGCCGGAGGTGGCGGCGATGCTCGGCTTCGATGCCGATGAAGTGGAGAGCGATGGCTTCGCCGATGTGTTCGGTGGCAATGCGCTGTACCCCGGCATGCAGCCGTGGGCGGCCAATTATGGCGGCCATCAGTTTGGTCACTGGGCCGGCCAGCTCGGCGACGGTCGCGCGATCTCGCTGGGCGAACTGGTCGCACCCGATGGGTGTCATTGGGAGCTGCAGCTGAAGGGTGCCGGCCCCACCCCGTATTCGCGGGGCGCCGATGGCCGCGCGGTGCTGCGCTCGTCCATCCGCGAATTCCTGTGCAGCGAGGCGATGCATCACCTGGGCGTGCCGACCACGCGCGCGTTGTCGCTGGTCGGCACCGGCGAAGACGTGGTGCGTGACATGTTCTACGACGGTCATCCCCGCGCCGAACCCGGCGCCATCGTGTGCCGTGTATCGCCGTCGTTCCTGCGCTTCGGCTCATTCGAACTGCCGGCCTCGCGTGGTGAAACTGGCTTGTTGCGGCAGCTGGTCGACGCGTGCATCGCCCGCGACTTTCCGGAGCTCGAAGGGCAGGGCGAGGCGCTGTACGGTGACTGGTTCGCGCAGATCGCGGTGCGCACTGCCGAGATGATCGCGCACTGGATGCGCGTCGGCTTCGTGCATGGCGTGATGAACACCGACAACCTGTCCGTGCTAGGCCTGACGCTGGATTACGGTCCCTATGGATGGGTCGAGGACTTCGATCCGGACTGGACGCCGAACACCACCGATGCCCAAGGCCGGCGCTATCGTTTCGGCACCCAACCGCAGGTGGCGTACTGGAACCTGAGCCGACTGGCGCAGGCGTTGTCGCCATTGTTTGCCGATGTCGAACCGTTGCAAGCGGGACTGGCGGCGTACCAGTCCACGTTCGTTGCCTGCACCCGTCGCGATGCAGCGGCCAAGCTCGGCCTGGCAGCGGCGGATGATGAGGACCTGCAGCTCTACCTGCGCTGGCAGCAGCTGATGCAGGACGGCAGCATGGACATGACGCTGGCCTGGCGCGCGCTGATGCGCGTTGATCCAACGTCGCCCGATGTGGGCGTGCTTGACGCGGCGTACTACGACGAGGCGCGCCAGCAGTCGGTGCAGGCACCGCTGCAGCAGTGGTTGCAGGACTACACGGCGCGGCTGCGCGTGGATCCGCTGTCGGCCAGCGAGCGCACGGCGAAAATGGCCGCGGCCAATCCGCTGTACGTGCTGCGCAACTGGCTGGCCCAGGAGGCCATCGATCGCGCCGAGCAGGGCGACCTCGGCGGTGTTCACGCATTGCAGGACGTATTGCGTGACCCGTATACCGAACGCGCCGGGCTGGAGCACTTTGCCTGCAAGCGCCCGGCGTGGGCCGACAACCGCGCCGGCTGCTCGATGCTGTCCTGCAGTTCCTGAGGGTGGGTTTCGGCAGGGCTGCGCCCTGCACCTGCAGAGGCAAGGGCCGAATCCAAAGCCAAAGCCAAAGCCAGAGCCAAAGCCAGAGCCAAAGCCAGAGCCAAAGCGGCTCTGGATTGTCGATGGTCTGGCGGGGCGGTGTGGGGCTGCAGGACACGCCGTAAACCCATCCTTGGGGGCTCGATGGCGCCATCCATGGCGCCCCCCCCCCCCCCCCCGCCCCACCTCCGACAGATTCCCGCTGCTGTGGGTAGGTGTCGACCTTGGTCGACACGGTCGATCCACGCCATGCGTGGATGCTTTTCGTTCAATTCTCGAAATATTCGATTTCGATGAAAATTCATCCACGCATGGCGTGGATCTACGACAGATCGTAGGAATCTGTCGAAGGCGGGGTGGGTCCGGTTGCGGGGGCGTGAGCCGCATGGGCCCGAGGCATGCCTCGGGCGGGTTGGGCAGGACGCCCAACCCCGGTCTTGCCGTGTGCGCAGGAAAGCGCACACGAGCAAGCGGCTGCCAAGCCTAGACGGACGTACTTGCAGCGCCCCCCGCAACCGGACCCACCCCGCCATCCCTCGGAATGCGGCTTTTGTTTTCGCTTTTGCTTGCGCGGTGGCCTCTGCAGGTGCCGGGCGCAGCCCGGCCGAACACCCCAACAGGCAGCCGGCGCCCGGAACAGGTACCCTATGCCGCCATCAGATAGTCAATGTGACATGACCGACGCCCTCGTCGCTCCGCAGTGGGCCTCCCGCCTGCGCGACATCGCCGACTTCCCCAAGCCCGGCATCCTGTTCAAGGACATCATGCCGCTGCTCGCCCACGGCGGGGATTTCCACGGCGCGATCACCGCGATGGCCGACCGGTGGCGCGACCAGAAGCTGGATGCCGTGGTGGGCATCGAATCGCGCGGCTTCATCCTCGGCGCCGCGATGGCGCTGGAACTGGGGGTGGGCTTCGTGCCGGTGCGCAAGCCGGGCAAGCTGCCGGGCCAGGTGCTGCGCGAGGAATACACGCTCGAATACCGCAGCGACTGCATCGAGGTGCATGCCGATGCACTGCCGGCCGGTGCCCGCGTAGCAATCATCGATGACGTGCTGGCCACCGGCGGTACGCTGGTCGCTGCCTTGTCGCTGGTGCGCCGCCTGGGTGTCGAGGTGGTGGGTGCCGGCGTGTTGGTCGAACTGGACGGACTCGGCGGCCGCGCGCGCTGGGAAGCGGACCTGCCGCTGCACACCGAACTGGTGTTCTGAGCGTGTCGCCGGGCGTGGCCCGGCGCTACACACGGCATGCCGGTAGCGCCGGGCCACGCCCGGCGACCACCCTGTTCCTTACATCATCCGCACGCGGAAACGACGGCCCTTGATCTTGCCGGCTTCCAGCTTGGCCACGGCCTTGTTGGCCTGCTCACGGGCGATCGCCACGTAGGAGCGGGTCGGGAAGATCGCAATCTTGCCGATGAACTTGGCTGACAGGCCGGCGTCGCCGGTCAATGCGCCGAGAATGTCACCCGGGCGCAGCTTGTCGGTCTTGCCGCCATCGATGCGCAGCGTGCGCATCGCTGCCTGCGGCAGCTCGGCCGGGCGCGCCGTCGCCAGCGGCGTCTTCTGCCAGTCCAGCGGCTGCCCCATCTGTGCTTCGATGGCTTCGGCGCGGGTCTTCTCGCGGCCCGCCACCAGGCTGATCGCCAGGCCACTGGCACCGGCACGGCCGGTACGGCCCACGCGGTGCTGGTAGTTCTCCACGTCGGTCGGCAGCTCGTAGTTGATCACCGCGGCCAGCTCTTCCACGTCCAGGCCACGTGCGGCCACGTCGCTGGCGACCAGCACGTTGCAGCTGCGGTTGGCCAGCAGCAGCAGCACTTCCTCGCGGTCGCGCTGCTCCATGTCGCCATGCAGGGCTAGTGCCGAGAAGCCGAACTGCTGCAGCGAGTTCGCCACTTCGTCCACGTCCTTGCGGGTGTTGCAGAACACCACCGCCGATTCCGGCGTGTACTTCAGCAGCAGGCCGGCCAGCGCCTTCTGCCGGTGCGCCGGTTCCACTTCGCAGAACATATGGCGGATGGCCGGGGCCTGGTCGGCGCCTTCCACGGTCACTTCCACCGCGTCGCGCAGCAGGTCGCGTGCCATGGCACGGATGCTGTCGGGGAAGGTGGCCGAGAACAGCAGGCTCTGTCGATCCTTGTGGGTACGGCCGGCGATCTCGCGGATCGGTTCCTCGAAGCCCATGTCGAGCATGCGGTCGGCTTCGTCCAGCACCAGCGTGCGCACCGCGCCCAGGTTCAGCGCGCGCTTGCGTGCCAGCTCCTGCACGCGGCCGGGTGTGCCGACCACCACATGCGGGTCATGGCCTTCCAGCGACGCCAGCTGAGGGCCCAGCGGCACGCCGCCCACCAGCAGCAACAGCTTCAGGTTGGGAATGCCGGTGGCCAGCTTGCGGATCTGCTTGCCGACCTGGTCGGCCAGTTCGCGGGTCGGGCACAGCACCAGCGCCTGCACGCGGATCAGGCTGGGGTCGATGGCCTGCAGCAGGCCCAGGCCGAAGGCGGCGGTCTTGCCGCTGCCGGTCGGCGCCTGTGCGATCACATCGCGGCCATCGAGGATGGCCGGCAGGCTCTGCGCCTGCACGGGGGTGAGGGTGGTGTAGCCGAGGGCATCCAGGCCGGGCTGCAGGGCCGGGCTCAGCGGCAGGGTCGAGAAGTCAGTCATGGCGCATTGTACCTGCCTGCGCGGCCGGTCCCGCCTGATGGGGTGGGGTCGGCCTCCTTTCCGCAGGAAAGGGCTCTGACCCCCAACTGGGCCCGCCATTCACGCATGGCGTGGATCTACGGGTGGGTGCCGACGGCTGGTCGGCACGCTACTGCTCAGCCCAGCACCGCCAGCACGCCCTGATGAATCGCCAGGCCACCGAACAGCAGCCAGGCGAACAGAATCAGCGCCAGCAGCAGCGGCCTCAGGCCCGCCTGGCGCAGCGCCGAGACGTGGGTGGTCAGGCCCAGCGCGGCCATCGCCATCGCCAGCAGCACGGTATCCAGCTGCACCAGCCCGGCCTGCAGGCCGGCCGGCAGCAGGTGCAGCGAGTTGAACCCGGCCACCGCCACGAAACCGAACGCAAACCACGGCACCACGATGCGGGCCTTGCTGCCGTCGGCGCTGGCCTTGCCGCCACGCGCCAGCCACAGCGACAGGGCGACCAGGAACGGTGCCAGCAGCATCACCCTCACCATCTTGGTGATCACGGCAGTATCAGCCGCAGCTTCGTTGACCGCACGGCCGGCCGCCACCACCTGTGCCACTTCATGCACCGTCGCACCGGTGAACAGGCCGTACTGCCGCGCGTCCATCACCAGCCAGCCGTGCGATTGCACCAGCGCATACAGCGCCGGGTACAGGAACATCGCCAGCGTGCCGAACACCACCACCGTAGAGACCGCCACCGTGACCTGCGCCGCACGGCCACGCACTACCGGTTCGGCGGCCATCACTGCCGCTGCACCGCAGATTGCGCTACCGGCGCCGATCAACATCGCCGCCTCGCGTTCCATCTTGAACACGCGCACGCCCAGCCAGCAGGCCAGGCCGAAGGTGCTGGCGACCACCAGTACGTCCATCAGCACGCCGCTGACGCCGACGTGGCCGATGTCCTGGAAGGTCAGGCGCAGGCCGTACAGCACGATGCCGGCGCGCAGCAGCCAGTGCTTGGAGAAGCCGACACCGGCCGCGCTGCTCGGCGCCAGCCGCGGGTAGAAGGTGTTGCCGACCACGATGCCGGCGACGATGGCGACGGTCAGCGCACTCAGACCATGCGCCTGCAACCAGGGAAGCTCGGCCAGGTACAGGGATGCCGCCGCGATCAGGCCCACCAGCAAGAGGCCGGGCAGGCGTGGCTGCCAGCGTTGGCGCAGGGCGGGCAGGGACCAGGGGGAGAGGGCGGGGGCGTTCATGGCACGGGCAGCGCTGGAGAGATGGGGCAAGCGTGCGCCTGAGACGATGACCTGTAAAACAAATAATATAGGTGAAACCTACCCATCAAGAAGGTAAGTGCCATGCGCCTGACCTTGCGCCAGCTGCAGGTCTTCGTCGCCATCGCCGATCACGGCAGCACTACCGCCGCCGGCCAGGCCATCGCGCTTTCGCAATCCGCCAGCAGTGCCGCCCTGCAGGAGTTGGAAGCCCACTTCGGCACCCCGCTGTTCGACCGCATCGGCCGCCGCCTGGCGCTGAACGGGCACGGCCGCGCACTGCTGGAGCCGGCGCGTACCTTGCTGGTCAACGCCGCCGACCTGGAGCGGCAGCTGGCCGCGGGCGGCGACCCGGCGCAGGGCGCACCGCTGCGGCTGGTGCTGGCCGCCAGTACCACCATCGGCAACTACCTGCTGCCACCGCGCATCGCCGAGCTGTTGCGGCAGGCACCACAGGCCGAGGTCGACCTGCGCATCGACAACAGCGCCGGCGTGGTCGCCGCCGTGCAGCGCCTGGACGTCGACGCCGGCCTGATCGAAGGCCCGTGCCACGAACGTGGCCTGCAGGTCACGGCCTGGCAGGAGGACCCGCTGGTGATCGTGGCCGCCGCCGACGCCCCCGCATGCTGGACGCTGGACGAACTGCGCCGTGCACGCTGGCTGCTGCGCGAGCCCGGCTCCGGCACCCGCGAAGCCGTGGAACAGGCCCTGCTGCCGCACCTGCGTGGCTTCGCGCAGACCCTGCAGCTGGGCAATACCGAAGCGATCAAGCAGGCCGCCATCGCCGGCCTCGGCCTGGCCTGCCTATCGCGCCACGCGCTGGAAGAGCCGCTGGCGCTGGGCCGCCTGCGCGTGCTCGAGACCCCGCTGCCCGCCCTGCAGCGCACGCTGTGGCTGGTACGCCATCCGGGCAAGCAGTGGCTGCCGGGATTGCAGGCGTTGTTGGGGGACGTGGAGTAAGCCATCAGACCCCTAGTCGATTCCATCCATCGACAGTCCCTGCAGCGCTCATCCACGCATGGCGTGGATCTATCGTGTCGACCAAGGTCGACACCCACCAGAGCAGAATGCCGTTCCGACAGATCGCGGGAAACTGTCAGAGGCGGGGTGGGGTGGGTCTGCAGGACCGTTGGCGCCATGGATGGCGCCATCGAGCCCCCATGGATGGGTTTACGGCGTGTCCTGCAGACCCATACCGCCCCGCCATCCCACAGGAAACCAGCTTTTGACGTTGCTGTTGAAGTTGCCGGCCAGCGGCCGGCACTACCGCGGGTGCCGGGTGCAACCCGGCCGACGCCCCCAACCCGTACAATATCCGGATGCCTCTGATTACTCTGCAGAACGTCGACTTCAGCGTCGGCGGCCCGTTGTTGCTGGAAAAAGCCGAACTGTCGATCGAGCCGGGCGAACGCATCGCCCTGATCGGCCGCAACGGCGCCGGCAAATCCACCCTGCTCAAGCTGCTGTCCGGCGACCACAAGCCCGATGACGGCGAAGTCCGCGTGCAGCAGGGCGTGCGCGTCACCCGCCTGGAGCAGGAAGTGCCGCACGGCGCCGCCGGCTCGGTGTTCGACGTCGTCGCCGATGGCCTCGGCGAGCTGGGCCAGTGGCTGGCCGAATTCCACCACCTCAGCCATGCCGAAGTCTTCGATGGCGAAGCCCTCGGCAACGTGCAGGCCAAGATCGATGCCGCCAACGGCTGGGGCCTGGACCAGCGCGTCAGCGAAACCCTGACCAAGCTCGACCTGGATGGCGAGGCCGAGTTCGGCCGCCTGTCCGGCGGCATGAAGCGCCGCGTGCTGCTCGCCCGCGCGCTGGTGTCCAGCCCCGATGTGCTGCTGCTGGACGAACCGACCAACCACCTGGACATCGAGGCCATCGACTGGCTCGAAGCGTTCCTGAAGGGCTGGAGCGGCAGCGTGGTGTTCGTCACCCATGACCGTCGATTCCTGCGTGCCCTGGCCACCCGCATCGTCGAGATCGACCGCGGCCAGGTCACCAGCTGGCCAGGCGATTGGGCCAACTACGAGCGCCGCCGCGAGGAACGCCTCAATGCGCAGGCGCAGGAAAACGCCCGCTTCGACAAGCTGCTGGCGCAGGAAGAAGTCTGGATCCGGCAGGGCATCAAGGCCCGTCGCACCCGCGACGAGGGCCGCGTGCGCCGCCTGAAGGCGATGCGCGTGGAGCGTTCGCAGCGCCGTGATCTCAGCGGCAACGTCAAGATGGAAGCCGCGCAGGGCATCAGCTCCGGCAAGAAGGTCATCGACGTCAAGGACATTTCGTTCGCCTTCGGCGAGCGCACCATGGTCCGCGATTTCACCACGACCATTCTGCGCGGCGACCGCATCGGCCTGATCGGCCCCAACGGCAGCGGCAAGACCACGCTGTTGAAGCTCCTGCTGGGCGAGCTGCAGCCGGCCAAGGGCGAAGTCAACGCCGGCACCAACCTGCAGATCGCGTATTTCGACCAGTACCGCGCGGTGCTCCGCGAAGACTGGAGCGCGATCGAGAACGTCGCCGAAGGCCGCGATTTCCTCGAGTTCAACGGCAAGCGCAAGCACGTGCATGCCTACCTGCAGGACTTCATGTTCACCCCGGAACGTGCGCGTGCGCCGATTACCCGCCTGTCCGGTGGCGAGCGCAACCGCCTGCTGCTGGCCAAGCTGTTCGCACAGCCGTCCAACCTGCTGGTGATGGACGAACCGACCAACGACCTGGACGTGGAAACCCTGGAGCTGCTGGAAGAGCTGCTGGGCGAATACACCGGCACCCTGCTGCTGGTCAGCCACGACCGTGACTTCATCGACAACGTGGTCACCTCCACGCTGGTGATGGAGGGCGATGGCGTGATCGGCGAGTACGTGGGCGGTTACAGCGACTGGCAGCGTTATGCGGCCAGCATCGCAGCGCCTGCCGCGGCCCCTGCGGCCAAGCCGGCGGCCGCTGCGCCGACCACCCCGGCTACCGCAGCTCCGGCCGCACCCAAGCGCAAGCTGGCCTACAAGGAAGCGCGCGAACTGGAGCAGCTGCCGAAGACCATCGAGAAGCTGGAAGGCGATGTCGAAGGCCTGACCTCGGCGATGAACGACCCGTCGTTCTACACCCGCAGCAGTGCTGAAGTGACGGCGCACACCCAGCAGCTGGCCAAGGTGCAGGCCGAACTGGATGCCGCTTACGCGCGCTGGGAAGAGCTGGAAGGCTGAGCGTTGACCGGCGCCAGCGATCGCGCCGATTGATGTAGAGCCGAGCCCACGCTCGGCTCAGCAGATCCACGCCATGCGTGGATATCCGGAATCTGTGCGGACCAACGGTCCGCACCTACCAACCGACGGTCCGCACCGACCGGGGGGCCGGCCGTCATTTGACCCCGTGCAGATCCCGCAACTGGCTCGGCCGGCTACCGAAATACGCGGCCAGATCGGCGATGTCCTGATCGCTCAGGTCCTTCGCCTGCGGCGTCATCAGCGCATGCTGGCGGTCACCGGCGCGGTAGGCCTGCAGCGCGTGCGCCAGGTAGTCACCGTACTGCCCACCCAGCTTCGGGTAGGTCGGATCGATCGGCGCATTGCCGTCGGCCCCGTGGCAGTCGATGCAGCTCTGGTTGGTGGCCTTGCCCTTCACCTTGGCGCGGGCTTCACCGGCGGCCTCGCGGCCGGCGGGCAGGCCGGCCGAAGACGAAGAGCCGTGTTCGCCGCTGGCGTGGCCCGGGTCGGCGGCAGATTTCTCGCTGTTTTCCACCTGCGACTGCGAACAGGCCGCCAGCAGCAGGGCAACGGACAGGGCGATGGCGTGACGCATCGGATGCGCGGCTTTCGACATGGGCGGGCCTTACTTGACGGTGGACAGGTAAACAGAGAGATCGGCGATCTCCTGTTCGCTGAAGCTCATCGACTGCGCCTGCATCGTCGGATGCCGGCGCTTGCCCTGGCGGTACTCGGCCAGGGCCTGGGCCAGGTACTGCTGGGTCTGGCCGCCGATCTTCGGCACCCGGTAGCTGGGGTAGGCGTTCTTGTAGCCGGTGATGCCGTGGCACCCCTGGCAGGTGTAGGCCAGCACGCGGCCATTGTCGAAGTTGCCGGTGGGCGCGGCAGGCGCCGGCGCGGCGGCAGGAGCCGGGGCCGGGGCAGGTGTGGCGGGAGCAGAAGCAGGAGCGGGCTGTGCGGCGGCCCCAAGGGGCAGGAGGACGGCCAGAGCGAGACAAGCGGCGAGCGGCTGCGGGCGCATGGTGTCGTTTCCGGGGATTCGGGTCTGGTCGTTCCGGCGTGGGGTACGGAACGCCCCGAGTATAGCCTCAGGTTTCATCTAGCTGAAATGGGGTCGGGCCGACCAGCGGCGTGAAGACACCATGACCTTTGGGATATGGTGTTGCCGTGAAGTGGTGCATTACTTTGCTACCACACCTGTCCACGCATCCTCCAGGGACCTGACGATGTCGCACCCAACCTTCCTGTCCGGCCGTCGCAGCGGAATCTGCGCTGCCGCACTGCTGATCTCCACCTCCCTGCTGCTGGGCGGTTGCGCCGCAGGGCCCAATTCCGAAGCCAAGGCCGCCGACACCAAGGAGGAGAAGAAGGTCGATGCGGTCCCGGTCGAAGTGGCCGTGGCCAGCCATCGCGCGGTCGCGGCCAGTTACACAGGCACCGCCGCGCTGGAACCACGCGCCGAGTCGCAGGTGGTGGCCAAGACCTCCGGTGTGGCGCTGGCGGTGCTGGTCGAGGAAGGCCAGCGGGTCACCGCCGGCCAGCCGCTGGTGCGCCTGGACCCGGACCGCGCACGCTTGGCCGTAGCCCAGAGCGAAGCGCAGATGCGCAAGCTGGAGAACAACTACCAGCGTGCACAGAAACTGGTTGGTCAGCAGATGGTCAGTGCGGCCGATGTCGACCAGCTGCGTTTCGACCTGGAGAACGTCCGCGCGCAGTACCGCCTGGCCACGCTGGAACTGTCCTATACCACGGTGGTGGCGCCGATCTCCGGCGTGATCGCCTCGCGCTCGATCAAGACCGGCAACTTCGTCCAGATCAACACGCCGATCTTCCGCATCGTCGACAACTCGCGCCTGGAAGCCACCCTCAACGTGCCCGAGCGCGAGCTGGCCACGTTGCGCGCCGGTCAGCCGGTAACCCTGGCCGCCGACGCGTTGCCGGGCCAGAGCTTCACCGGCACCGTCGACCGCATCGCGCCGGTAGTGGATTCGGGCAGCGGCACGTTTCGCGTGGTCAGTGCCTTCGATGGCGCCGCGCACGCGCTGCAGCCCGGCATGTTCGGGCGCATCCGCATCGATTACGACCAGCGTGCCGATGCGCTCGTGGTGCCGCGCCTGGCGCTGCTCGACGACGGTGAGCCGGCGGTGTTCCGGGTGCGCGAAGGCAAGGTCGCACGCGTTCCGGTCAAGCTGGGTTACGCCGAGGGCCCGTGGGTGGAGATCCGTGATGGCCTGGCGGCCGGTGATCAGGTGGTCACCGCCGGCAAGGTCGCGCTGCGCGACGGCACCGCAGTGCAGGTGATCGCTGATCCGAAGGCAAAGGCGAAGACGGTCGCAGCGGCCGCCAAGCCGGCAGACAAGGCCGGGAGCAAGCAATGACCGCCCCGGGCCACGACCACGGTGCCTCGCCGGCGAGCGACGGCGCCGCCGCCGGCATGCGCGGCGGCCTGGTGGAATTCGCCACCCGCCGCCGCGTGACCATCGCCATGTGCACGGTCACCCTGCTGCTGTTCGGGCTGATCGCGCTGGGCAACCTCAAGGTCAACCTGCTGCCCGACCTGAGCTACCCGACGCTGACCGTGCGCACCGAGTACACCGGTGCGGCGCCGACTGAAATCGAAACCCTGATCACCCAGCCGGTCGAAGAAGCGGTGGGCGTGGTCAAGAACCTGCGCAAGCTGAAGTCGGTCTCGCGCACCGGCCAGAGCGATGTGGTGCTGGAGTTCGCCTGGGGCACCAACATGGACCAGGCCAGCCTGGAGGTGCGCGACAAGATGGAAGCGCTGAACCTGCCGCTGGAGGCCAAGGCCCCGGTACTGCTGCGCTTCAATCCGTCCACCGAGCCGATCATGCGTCTGGTGCTGTCGAGCAAGGACGCGCCAGCCACCGATGCCGATGCGATCCGCGAGCTGACCGGCCTGCGCCGCTATGCCGATGAAGACCTGAAGAAGAAGCTGGAGCCGGTCACCGGCGTCGCAGCGGTCAAGGTCGGTGGCGGCCTCGAGGACGAGATCCAGGTCGACATCGACCAGCAGAAGCTGGCCCAGCTGAACCTGCCGATCGACACCGTCATCAAGCGCCTGAAGGACGAGAACATCAACATCTCCGGTGGCCGCCTGGAGGAGGGCTCGCAGCGCTTCCTGGTGCGTACCGTCAACCAGTTCGCCGACCTGGAGGAAATCCGCAACCTGCTGGTCACCACCCAGGGCTCGAACGGCAGCGCGGCCGACTCGGCGTTGCAGCAGATGTTCAACATCGCCGCGTCGACCGGGTCGGCGGCCGCCATCGCGGCGGCGTCGGCGGCACAGAGCGCATCGTCCGGTAGTGGCTCCAGCGTGGTCGCCAACGGCGTGCCGGTGCGCCTGAAGGACGTGGCCACCGTGCGCCAGGGCTACAAGGAGCGTGAAGCGGTGATCCGCCTGGGCGGCAAGGAATCGGTGGAACTGGCGATCTACAAGGAAGGCGACGCCAATACCGTGTCCACCGCCGAAGCGCTGCGCAAGCGCCTGGAGCAGATCAAGGGCACGTTCCCGTCCGATGTCGAAATGACCACCATCGAGGACCAGTCGCGCTTCATCGAGCACGCCATCGCCGACGTCAAGAAGGATGCGGTGATCGGTGGCCTGCTGGCGATCCTGATCATCTTCCTGTTCCTGCGCGATGGCTGGAGCACCTTCGTGATCAGCCTGTCGTTGCCGGTCTCGATCATCGCCACGTTCTTCTTCATGGGCCAGCTCGGCCTCAGCTTGAACGTGATGTCGCTGGGCGGCCTGGCGCTGGCCACCGGCCTGGTGGTGGACGACTCGATCGTGGTGCTGGAGAGCATTGCCAAGGCGCGTGAGCGTGGCCTGGGTATCCTGCAGGCGGCCATCGTAGGTACCCGCGAAGTGAGCATGGCGGTGGTCGCCTCGACCCTGACCACCATCGCGGTGTTCCTGCCGCTGGTGTTCGTCGATGGCATCGCCGGCCAGCTGTTCCGCGACCAGGCACTGACCGTGGCGATCGCCATTGCGATCTCGCTGCTGGTGTCGATGACGCTGATCCCGATGCTGAGCTCGCTGAAGGGACGGCCGCCGCTGGCGTTCCCGGAAGAGGCGCCGAACGAGCCGTGGCAGCCGCAGAACCGTTGGCAGAAGCCGGTGGCGCTGGGTCGCCGTGGTGCCGTGGCGACCGCGCGCTGGAGCTTCTATGCACTGGCCTGGCTGGTCGTGCGGGCGTGGCGTGGCGTGGTGGCGGTGGTTGGCCCGGTGATGCGCAAGGCCAGCGATCTGGCGATGAAGCCCTATGCCGGTGCCGAGCGCGGCTACCTGCGACTGCTGCCGAGCGCGCTGGCGCATCCGGGCAAGGTGCTGGGCGTGGCCACGATCATCTTCGTGGCGACCATGGCGCTGGTGCCGATGCTTGGTGCCGACCTGATTCCGCAGCTGGCGCAGGACCGTTTCGAAATGACGGTGAAGCTGCCGGCCGGCACGCCGCTGAAGCAGACCGATGCGCTGGTGCGCGAGCTGCAGCTGGCCCACGGCAACGGCGAGGGCGTGGCCTCGCTGTATGGCGTCAGCGGCAGCGGCACCCGCCTGGATGCCAGCCCGACCGAGAGCGGCGAGAACATCGGCAAGCTGACCGTGGTGATGGAAGGCGGCGGCAACGCGCGTACCGAGGCGGAGATCACCGAGCGCCTGCGTGACACCATGGGCCAGCATCCGGGTGCACAGGTCGACTTCGCGCGCCCGGCGTTGTTCAGCTTCTCCACGCCGCTGGAAATCGAGCTGCGTGGGCAGGACATGGCGACGCTGGAAGTGGCCGGCCAGCGCCTGGCGGCAATGCTGCGCGGCAACGCGCACTACGCCGACGTGAAGTCCACGGTTGAAGAGGGCTTCCCGGAAATCCAGATCCGCTTCGACCAGGAACGTGCCGGTGCGCTGGGCCTGACCACCCGCCAGATCGCCGACGTGGTGGTGAAGAAGGTGCGCGGCGACGTGGCGACCCGCTACAGCTTCCGCGACCGCAAGATCGACGTGCTGGTGCGTGCCCAGGAAGGCGACCGTGCCAGCGTGGAGAGCATCCGCCGGCTGATCGTCAATCCGGGCAGTACCCGTCCGGTGACGCTGGACGCGGTGGCCGACGTGGTCGCCACCACTGGTCCCAGCGAGATCCATCGCGCTGACCAGACCCGGGTGGCCGTCGTGTCGGCCAACCTGCGCGATATCGATCTGGGCGCGGCCATGCGCGAAGTGCAGCAGATGGTGGCCGAGCAGCCGCTGGGCGCGGGTGTCGGCCTGCACATCGGTGGCCAGGGTGAGGAGCTGGCGCAGGCGGCGAAGTCGCTGATCTTCGCCTTCGGCCTGGCCATCTTCCTGGTCTACCTGGTGATGGCCTCGCAGTTCGAATCGCTCCTGCACCCGTTCGTGATCCTGTTCACCATTCCGCTGGCGCTGGTCGGTGCCATCCTGGCGCTGGCACTGACCGGCAAGCCCATCTCGGTGGTGGTGTTCATCGGCCTGATCCTGCTGGTCGGGCTGGTCACCAAGAACGCGATCATCCTGATCGACAAGGTCAACCAGCTGCGCGAGGCCGGCGTGGCCAAGCACGAGGCCCTGGTGGAAGGGGCACGCTCGCGCCTGCGGCCGATCATCATGACCACCCTGTGCACGCTGTTCGGCTTCCTGCCGCTGGCGGTGGCGATGGGCGAGGGTGCCGAAGTGCGCGCGCCGATGGCGATCACCGTGATCGGTGGCCTGCTGGTGTCAACCCTGCTCACCCTGCTGGTGATCCCGGTGGTATACGACCTGATGGACCGCCGTGGTGACGCCTACTACCGCGAGCGTGGCCGCAAGCACGCCGGCGAGATCGAGCCGGGTGCAGCAGGCAGCGCGGCGGGTGCGGAGGAACCGGCATGAGTGTTGCCGAGTTCTCCATCCGCCGTCCGGTCACCACCATCATGTGTTTCGTGTCACTGGTGGTGATCGGCCTGATCGCCTCGTTCCGGCTGCCGCTGGAAGCGCTGCCGGACATCTCCGCGCCGTTCCTGTTCGTGCAGATTCCGTACACCGGTTCAACCCCGGAGGAAGTGGAGCGGACCATCATCCGCCCGGTGGAGGAATCGCTGGCGACGATGACCGGCATCAAGCGGATGCGCTCGTCGGCGACCTCCGAGGCGGCGCTGATCTTCATCGAGTTCAGCGACTGGGACCGGGACATCGCCATCGCCGCGTCCGATGCACGCGAGCGCATCGATGCGATCCGCAGCGACCTGCCCGATGACCTGCAGCGCTACAACGTGTTCAAGTGGTCCAGCAGCGACCAGCCGGTGCTGAAGGTGCGCCTGGCCAGCACCACCGACCTGACCACCGCTTACGACATGCTCGACCGCGAGTTCAAGCGGCGCATCGAGCGCATCCCCGGCGTGGCCCGCGTCGACATCACCGGCGCGCCGCCGAACGAGGTGGAGATCGCCATCGATCCGAACCGGCTCAACGCGCATGGGTTGAGCATCAACGAGCTGAGCGAGCGCCTGCGCACGCTGAACTTCTCGATCTCGGCCGGGCAGATCGACGACAACGGCCAGCGCGTGCGCGTGCAGCCGGTGGGCGAGATCACCGACCTGCAGGAAATGCGCGACCTGGTGATCAACGCCAAGGGCCTGCGCCTGGGCGATATCGCCGACGTGCGCCTGAAGCCGGCGCGGATGAACTACGGGCGCCGCCTGGACGGCAACCCGGCCGTCGGCCTGGACATCTTCAAGGAGCGCAGCGCCAACCTGGTGGAGGTGTCGCGCGCGGCGCTGGCTGAAGTCGAGTCGATCCGTGCCGAAGCATCGATGCGCGACGTGCAGATCAAGGTGATCGACAACCAGGGCAGGGCGGTGACCTCCTCGCTGCTGGAACTGGCCGAGGCCGGTGCGGTCGGCCTGATCCTGTCGATCACGGTGCTGTTCTTCTTCCTGCGCCATTGGCCGTCCACGCTGATGGTGACCCTGGCCATTCCGATCTGCTTCACCATCACCCTGGGTTTCATGTACTTCGTCGGGGTGACGCTGAACATCCTGACCATGATGGGCCTGCTGTTGGCGGTGGGCATGCTGGTCGACAACGCCGTGGTGGTGGTGGAGAGCATCTACCAGGAGCGCGAGCGCATGCCGGGACAGCCGCGCCTGGCCTCGATCATCGGCACCCGCAACGTGGCCATCGCGCTCAGCGCTGGCACCTTGTGCCACTGCATCGTGTTCGTGCCGAACCTGTTCGGCGAGACCAACAACATCAGCATCTTCATGGCGCAGATCGCGATCACCATCTCGGTCTCGCTGCTGGCCTCGTGGCTGGTCGCGGTCAGCCTGATCCCGATGCTGTCCGCGCGCATGGCCACGCCCAAGCTGGTGCACTCGCAGACCGGCCTGATCGCGCGGCTGCAGCGCCGCTACGCCAGGCTGCTGGACTGGTCGCTGCACCATCGCGGCTGGAGCCTGCTCGGCATCGTGCTGGTGGTGCTGGTCAGCCTGGTGCCGATGAAGCTGACCAAGGTCGACATGTTCGGCGGTGATGGCGGCAAGGACATCTTCATCGGCTACATGTGGAAGGGCGCCTATACCTATCGGCAGATGTCCGAGGAGGTGGCGCGCGTGGAGAACTGGATCGACGCCAACCGCGAGCGCCTGCACGTCAAGCAGGTGTACTCCTGGTACAGCGAGCAGGAAGGCAGCTCGACGGTGGTCACCCTGGACGAGAAGTACGCCAAGGACATCAAGGCGCTGCAGGAAGAGCTGCGCAAGGGCCTGCCGAAGTCGGCGCGTACCGACTACTTCGTCGGCAACCAGGGTGGTGATGGCGGCGGTGGCGGCAACCACGGCGTGCAGGTGCAGCTGGTGGGCGACTCCAGTTCGATGCTGCAGGAGATCGGCCAGGAAGTGGTGCCGCTGCTGGCCCAGCGTGCCGAGCTGCGCGACGTGCGCATCGACAACGGCGAGAAGGGCGGCGAGCTGAAGGTGCGCGTCGACCGCGAGCGTGCCGCCGCATTCGGCTTCAATGCCGAGCAGGTCGCCAGCTTCGTCGGCCTGGCCCTGCGCGGTGCGCCGATGCGCGAGTTCCGCCGCGGCGACAATGAAGTACCGGTATGGGTGCGCTTCGCTGGCGCCGAGCAGAGCAGCCCGGAAGACCTGGCCGGTTTCAGCGTGCGCACCGGCGACGGCCGCAGCGTGCCGCTGCTGAGCCTGGTCACCGTTGACGTCGGCTCGTCGGCCACCCAGATCGGCCGCACCAACCGCCAGACCACGCTGACCATCAAGGCCAACCTGGCCGAGAAGGTCACCGCGCCGGATGGCCGCAAGGCGATGGAGTCGGTGCTCAAGCCGATGAACTTCCCGGCCGGCTATGGCTTCACCTTCGACGGCGGCGACTACGGCAACGATGACGAAGCCATGCAGCAGATGGTGTTCAATCTGCTGATCGCGCTGGTGATGATCTACGTGGTGATGGCAGCGGTGTTCGAGTCGCTGCTGTTCCCGGCGGCGATCATGAGCGGCGTGCTGTTCTCGATCTTCGGCGTGTTCTGGCTGTTCTGGATCACCGGCACCTCGTTCGGGATCATGTCCTTCATCGGCATCCTGGTGCTGATGGGGGTGGTGGTGAACAACGGCATCGTGATGATCGAACACATCAACAACCTGCGGCGCGGCGGCATGGGCCGAACGCAGGCACTGGTTGAAGGCTCCCGCGAGCGCCTGCGCCCGATCATGATGACCATGGGCACGGCGATCCTGGCGATGGTGCCGATCTCGCTGACCAATACGCAGATGTTCGGCAATGGTCCGGAGTACGCGCCGATGGCGCGCGCGATTGCCGGGGGCCTGGCGTTCTCGACCGTGGTCAGCCTGCTGTTCCTGCCGACGATCTATGCGGTGCTGGATGACCTGCGCAATGCCGTGACGCGGCTGATCCGCCGCGCGCGCGGCCTGGAGGTCGTGGCGGGTACCCCGGTGTAGTGGTCGAGCTTGCTCGACCGTAATGCGCGACAACGTGTTGTGGTGTGGGGGAGGCCGGTCGTAGTGGGGCGGCCTCCCCCTTTTTTCTGCTCGCCGCGTCTGTTTGTCTCTGTAGAGCCGAGCCCATGCTCGGCTGCTGTTCGCCGCGTCGCCGAGTCACCGCGTCGCCCGAGCGTGGGCTCGTGCGCTACAGATCCTGTGGCCGGTTGAGGGGTTTACCCCGCCACCTTGCCCCACACCTTGAACGTGGTCAGCCACAGGCCGAGCATGCTGCCGATGTTGGTCAGCATGAACGTCAGCACCACGCGCGTGACCCGATTGCGGTACCAGCCCTTCAGGCTCTGCGCGTCGTCGCGCAGCTTGAGGAAGTCTTCGTACGCCGGCTTGCGCAGGCGCGCTTCCACCAGCGCCGAGAATGCGCCGGTCGGGATGCTCAGGCGGAACGGCTTGAACGGGGCCACCGCGATCGCGGTGAGGATGCTCAGCGGGTGACCGCCTGCCAGCAGGCAGCCCAGGCCCGCCAAGCCGCCGGTAAACATCGCCCAGGTCGCCAGCAGTTCGGTACCCACGCCCAGCCCGCCGCGGTAGAAGCCCACGCCGATGCCGGTCGCCACGATGGCCAGGATGCCCAGCGTGAACCACGGAATGTTGCGCTTCTTCGGTACCGCCTCCAGCTCGGCGCGCAGCGGTGCCGGTGCCTCGGTGTCGGTTTCCAGGTAACGCGCCAGGCCTGCAAGGTGACCCGCACCGACAACCGCCAGCACTTCACGCTGCTGCGGGTCGTGTTCCTCGCGCAGGCGCGTGGCCATGTAGCGGTCGCGCTCGCCGATGATGGTCTCGTACAGTGCCGGGCTCTCGCTGGCGAACTCGCCAAAGCTCGACTCGAGCATGTCGCCCTGCTTGAGCTTCTCGATCTCGTTCTCGCCCACTTCTTCCGACGAGAACAGGCCCGCGCCCAGCCCGGCAACCAGCTTCAGCTTGCCGAAGAAGCCCAGCCGTTGCGACGCACGACGGAAGGTCAGGCCGACCTCGCGGTCGATCAGGTGCACCGGCAGGTTGCGCTCGCGGGCCAGCTCCACCGCGCGCTTCAGCTCGGCACCGGGCTCGATGTCGAGCTGTTCGGCCAGGCGGCGCTGGTAGGCGGACAGGGCCAGGTTGGCGGCGAACAGGGCCACGCGGCCCTTGCGGATCACCTCGACCAGGTCGAGCTTGGCCAGCGTATCCGGGTCGCTCAGCGCCTGCAGGCGCTGCGGGTCCAGTTCAACGGCAACGGCATCGAAGCGGCCGCTGTCGATGGCTTTCTCCACTGCTTCGACGCTGGCGCGTGAAACGTGGGCGGTGCCCAGCAGGGTGTAGCGCACGCCGTCGCGTTCGACGACGCGCACCGGCTGGCCGGCGAACAGATCGTCGCCGGTCTCGGGAAGGGTTTCGGTCATGGGTTCATTCATTGAAAGGTGCGGTTTCGGCGCCATCGCCGAGCGCGCGCTGCATCTGCACGGTGTCCAGCCAGCGGCCATGCTTGCGGCCGAGGCCACGGAACACGCCCACCAGCTCGAAGCCGAAGCGTTCGTGCAGCTTGATCGAGGCGGTGTTGGTCGGTTCGCCGATCACGGCCACCATCTGCCGGTAGCCACGCGCCACGCAGGCATCGATCAGGGCCTGCAGCAGGCTGGTGCCGACGCCCTTGCCCTGGAACGCGGCATCGACGTAGACCGAGTTCTCCACGGTCCACTGGTAGGCAATGCGGGTGCGGTAGGTGTTGGCGTAGGCGTAGCCGGCCACCTGGCCGTCGATTTCGGCGACCAGGTAGGGAAAGCCGCGATCGACAATGTCGCGCATGCGGCGCAGCATCTCGGTCGCGTCCGGAATGTCGTACTCGTAGGTGTTGACGAAGTCGGTCACTTCCACCGCATAGATCGCGGTGATCGCGTCGATGTCGGCCGGGCCGGCATCACGGATGAGGACGGCCATGCGCGGCTCCGGCTCAGTCGATGTAGCGCTTGAGCAGGTCACCGTACGCGTCGATGCGACGGTCGCGCAGGAACGGCCAGATGCGGCGCACGTGCTCGCTGCGCTGCAGGTCGACATCGCACAGCAGCACGGTGGCGTCCGTGCCGGCCTCGGCCAGGAACTCGCCCTGCGGGCCGAGCACGTGGCTGTTGCCCCAGAACTGGATGCCCGAGGCACCCAGCGGCGAGGCTTCGTGGCCGACGCGGTTGCAGCTCAGCACCGGCAGGCCGTTGGCCACGGCATGGCCGCGGTGGCTCAGCACCCAGGCGTCACGCTGGCGGGTCTTCTCGTCCTGCACGTCGTCCGGGTCCCAGCCGATCGCGGTCGGGTACAGCAGCAGCTCGGCACCGGCCAGCGCCATCAGGCGCGCCGCTTCCGGGTACCACTGGTCCCAGCACACCAGCACGCCAAGGCGACCCACCGAGGTATCGATCGGCTTGAAGCCGATGTCGCCCGGGGTGAAGTAGAACTTCTCGTAGAAGCCCGGGTCGTCCGGGATGTGCATCTTGCGGTACTTGCCGAGCAAGGTGCCGTCCTTTTCGAACACCACCGCAGTGTTGTGGTACAGGCCGGCGGCGCGGCGCTCGAACAGCGAGCCGACCAGCACCACGCCATGCTGCTTCGCCAGCGCGCCCAGACGCTCGGTGCTCGGTCCGGGAATCGGCTCGGCCAGGTCGAACTCGTCCACCGACTCGTGCTGGCAGAAGTACGGACCGTTGTGCAGTTCCTGCAGCAGCACCAGCTTGGCACCCTGCGCAGCCGCCTCGGCCACGCGTGCTTCGATCACCGCCAGGTTGGCGGCGGCGTCACCGTGGTTGCGCTCCTGGATCAGGGCGACGGTAAGGGGGCTGCGCGAGTTCATGCGGGGCGTTCCTGCGGGAGAAAACCTGCATGTTAGCGCGGATGGGCGGCCGCAGCGTGTTGCGCGCTGAATGGGTGCGATCGGTAGTGCCGGCCGCTGGCCGGCAATCCCGTGGATCCCTCAGGCAGTGCAGGGTTGCCGGCCAGCGGCCGGCACTACCGTCAGACCTTCAACAGCCCTTCCGGCAGCTGCATGGTGATGCAGTGCAGGCTGCCGTTCTGCCAGATCAGGGAGCGGCAGGGCACCTGCACGATCTCGCGGCCCGGATGGGCCTGGGCCAGCACGTCGCGGGCCAGGTCATCAGCCGGATCGCCGTAGGCCGGCATCAGCACCGCGCCGTTGATGATCAGGTAATTGGCGTACGACGCCGCCAGGCGGCGGCCTTCGTCGATCACCGGCTGTGCCCACGGCAGCGGGAACAGGCGGTACGGCTTCCCATCCTTGGTACGCAGCGCGGCCAGTTCGTTGCCCATCGCCTGCAGTTCGGCGTAGTGCGAGTCGCTCGCGTCGTCGCAGGCCTGGTAGACGATGCTGTCAGGCGAGGCGAAACGGGCCAGGGTGTCGATGTGGGCGTCGGTGTCGTCGCCTTCCAGGTAGCCGTGGTCCAGCCACAGCACGCGGTCCTGCTGCAGCCAGTTGGCCAGGTCGGCGCTCAGGCTTGCACGGTCGCGGTCCGGGTGGCGCTCGTGCAGGCACTTCCAGGTGGTCAACAGGGTGCCTTCGCCATCGGTCTCGATGCCGCCGCCTTCCAGCGCGAACGGGATGCTGCGCACCGGCGCGTCGTTGAACACGCCGGCCTGGTCCAGCACGCCCACCAGCTGGTCATCCAGGGTGGCGTCGAACTTGCCGCCCCAGCCGGTGAAGCGGAAATCCAGCAGCTGGAAACCGCCGTCGGCACGGCGCAGGGTGATCGGGCCGGAGTCACGCAGCCAGGTATCGTCGTAGGCCGCCGTGGTGAAGTGGACCTTGTCCATGTCGATGCGGTTGGAGCGCAGCCGCATCTCGGCGTAGGTCTCCACATCGTCGTCGGCCACGCAGATCAACACCGGCTGGAAGCGGGTGATGGCCGCGACCAGGGCGATGTAGGTCTCTTCCACCTGGCCCAGGCGGTCAGCCCAGTCGGTATCGGCGGTGGGCCAGGCAATCAGGACGCCGCTCTGGGCTTCCCACTCGGCAGGAAAACGAAGGGTCTGGTTCATGGTCTCGCTACACAGGCCCGCCCACGGCGGGTAAGGGGATCAGCGGATCGGCGGTTTCGGGCCGATTTCGTTCGGGTCCGCCTGATTGGCCACCACGTCGATCACCTTCTGCTTCTCGAAGTAGACGGTGAACTGCGGGTACACCCAGCGGTTGATGGTCGGCCATTGCCGCTTCTGCCCGCCACGCGGCTGCAGCTGCTCGCTCGGCGCGCCGAACTGCGCCTGCACCTGCTGCATGCTCTGGCCGCGCACGGGCACGGCACCGGCCGGCTTCTCGCGGGCGCGGTCGACAAGCAGGGTATCGGCCAGCGCCGGCGTGGCGGCGGCCAGGGTGGCCATCACGGCCAGGGCGGACAGGTAACGCTTCATCTCGATCTACTCCCCAGTGGTCAAGAAAGGCGATTACAGCAAAAACGGCAGGAAAAAGCCGCATAAACAAAAAACCGCCCGAAGGCGGTTTCTTGCATCGGGTCGGCCCCGCGTAGGGCCAGCCGCAGCCGGAAGGCTGTGAGGCTTAGCGCTGACGCGCCTTGAAACGCGGGTTCGACTTGCAGATGACGAAGATCTTGCCGCGACGACGGACGACCTTGCAGTCGCGGTGACGGGCCTTCGCCGACTTCAGGGAGGACAGGACTTTCATGGCATACCTCGGCGTAAACAGTAGTTGTTCGGGTGGAGCGTGGCCGCGATATGCGAAAGACAATCGGCAGTTGACGCTCGTTCAAGCCCGCCATTCTACCGGGCTTTTCCTCGTGGTTTCAAGTGGTTGCACAAAGACCCCGCTGGGGGCGTCTGGCAGGGGCTAGAATGACCCCTTCACACGCTCTGGGACCCCCATGAATCCACTCGCTCCCGTCCTGACCATCGACGGCCCATCCGGGGCCGGCAAGGGTACCATCAGCCGCATCATCGCGCGCCGCATGGGCTGGCATTACCTGGATTCGGGTGCGCTGTACCGGGCGGTGGGCGTGGCCGCAAGCTGGGCCGACATCGACACCTCCGACGCCTCGGCGCTGGTGCGCTGCACCTTCGATACCCATGTTCAGTTTGTCGAGCAGGGCGATGCCATGCGGGTCATGGTCAACGGCACCGATGCCACCGACGAGCTGCGCCTGGAGACCACCGGCGCCCTGGCCTCTGCCATCGCCGCCATCCCCGAGGTCCGGGCCGCCCTGAAGGAGCGGCAGCGCGCATTCAGGGAGCTGCCGGGCCTGGTCGCCGACGGCCGCGACATGGGCACGGTGATCTTCCCGGATGCCCCCCACAAGGTCTTCCTGACCGCCAGCGCCGAGGAGCGCGCCGAGCGCCGGCATAAGCAGTTGAAAGACAAGGGGGTTTCTGTTAACTTTGATGACCTCCTGCGCGAGATCATGGCCCGCGACGCCCGTGATGCCCAGCGTACCGTGGCGCCCCTGAAGCCGGCAGACGATGCTGTCCTCATCGACACCACAGGCATCGGCATCGATGATGTCGTTGCCCGAGTGATGGATCTGCTTCCGGTTCCGGCTGCCTGATCCGTTCGCGCGGGAGCACTGCCAGCCGCATCGGCGGTGGTCGCGCAAAGCAGTGCTGTACCCGCTCCGTCGCGCACTGATGCGTGGCGGTTTTCCTACTACACACGACCTGCGTTTCCGGGGTCGACCAACAGGCGGGCGGTCGCCATTCCCCTGAAGGGGACGCCACCGACCCATGTGTCCAACAGAGTAAATCTAATGACCGAATCATTTGCCGAACTGTTTGAAGCCAGCCAGGCCAACCTGGCCAAGCTGAAGCCGGGCGCCATCGTCAGCGGTACCGTTGTTGAAGTCCGCGGCGACGTCGTGGTGATCAACGCTGGCCTGAAGTCCGAAGGCATCGTGCCGATCGAACAGTTCCGTAACGACGCTGGCGAAATCGACGTCGCCGAAGGCGACATCGTCAAGGTCGCCCTCGACTCGATCGAGAACGGCTTCGGCGAAACCGTCCTGTCGCGCGAGAAGGCCAAGCGCGCGATGGTGTGGGACGAGCTGGAAGAAGCGTTGGAAAAGAACGAAACCATCACCGGCCGCATCAGCGGCAAGGTCAAGGGTGGTTTCACCGTGGACATCAAGGATGTCCGCGCCTTCCTGCCGGGTTCCCTGGTCGATGTGCGCCCGGTGCGCGATCCGGCCTACCTGGAAGGCAAGGAGCTCGAGTTCAAGCTCATCAAGCTGGACCGCAAGCGTAACAACGTCGTGGTCTCGCGCCGCGCTGTCGTCGAAAGCGAGCACTCGGAAGAGCGCGAGCAGCTGATGGACAAGCTGCAGGAAGGCGCGATCCTGAAGGGTGTCGTCAAGAACCTGACCGATTACGGCGCGTTCGTGGACCTGGGCGGTATCGACGGCCTGCTGCACATCACCGACATGGCGTGGAAGCGCGTGCGTCACCCGTCGGAAGTCGTGAACGTCGGCGACGAGCTGGACGTTCGCGTGCTGAAGTTCGACCGCGAGCGCAACCGCGTTTCGCTGGGCCTGAAGCAGCTGGGCGAGGATCCGTGGGACAACATCGGCCGTCGTTACCCGGCCAACAGCCGCGTCTTCGGCAAGGTCTCCAACGTCACTGATTACGGTGCGTTCGTTGAGATCGAGCCGGGCGTCGAAGGCCTGGTGCACGTCTCGGAGATGGATTGGACCAACAAGAACGTCAACCCGTCCAAGGTTGTGCAGGTTGGTGATGAAGTCGAAGTGATGGTGCTGGACGTCGATGAAGAGCGTCGCCGCATCTCGCTGGGCATGAAGCAGGTTGCCGCCAACCCGTGGGAAACCTTCGCTGCCACCCACAAGAAGGGTGACAAGGTGTCGGGCCAGATCAAGTCGATCACCGACTTCGGCATCTTCATCGGCCTGGACGGCGGCATCGACGGCCTGGTCCACCTGTCCGACATCAGCTGGAACACCACCGGCGAAGACGTCGTTCGCAACTTCAAGAAGGGCGATACCCTGGACGCCGTCGTCCTGGCTGTCGATCCGGAGCGCGAGCGCATCTCCCTGGGCGTGAAGCAGCTGGAGCAGGATCCGTTCGGCCAGTACATGGCTGCCAATCCGAAGGGCTCCAAGGTCGAAGGCGTGGTGAAGGAAGTCGACGCCAAGGGCGCGATCATCGAGCTGGCTGACGGCATCGAAGGTTACGTCTCGGCCCGCGACATCGCCAACGAGCGCGTTGACGACGCCACCCAGCACCTGAAGGTCGGCGACAAGGTCGAAGCCAAGTTCGTGGGCATGGACCGCAAGGGCCGTACCCTGCAGCTGTCGATCAAGGCCAAGGACGACGCGGAAATGCGCGAAGTGCTGGAGGAATACCAGTCCTCTTCGGCTTCCAGCGGCACCACCCAGCTGGGCGCACTGCTGCGTGCACAGCTGAACGGCAACAAGTCCGAGTAATCGGCCTTAGGCTGTTCGTTGTTTCCTGGACGGCCCGGGCCTTGCCCGGGCCGTTTCAGGCTGAGATACCCCTGATGTGAGCCGGTAATGACCAAATCCGAACTGATCGAAATCCTTGCGCGCCGCCAGGCGCACCTGAAGGCCGATGATGTCGATCTGGCGGTGAAGTCGTTGCTGGAAATGATGGGCGGATCGCTGTCCGCCGGGGATCGCATCGAAATTCGTGGTTTTGGCAGCTTCTCGCTGCACTATCGGCCGCCGCGCCTGGGTCGCAACCCGAAGACCGGCGAGTCGGTTGCCCTGCCGGGCAAGCACGTCCCACATTTCAAGCCGGGCAAGGAACTGCGCGAGCGTGTCAGCAGTGTGCTGCCGCTGGACGCCGATCCGGCCTGAGCCTCCCGTCGCGCCACCGCGTGCGAATCCAGCCGCGAGTCGGATAAGCTACGGACTCCTGCCACTGGAGCTGTCGCATGAAGGTTTTTCGTCTGCTGGTCCTGCTGGCGGTACTCATTGTTGGGTTGATCATCGGTGCCATGAACATGGACGAGATGACCATCAACCTGCTGTTCACCCAGCTCAAGACCTCGGTCGGCGTGGCCATCATTGCCGCGTTGCTGATCGGCGTCATCGTTGGTGCTGGCCTGGTGCTGGTGAGCGTGGTCATTCCGCTCTACAGCCAGCTGCGCCGCGCCAACAAGTCCGCTGCCGCCACGCCGGCACCGGTTGCCTCCCCTCAATCTTTTGATGGACGCTGATCGAAGATGGATTTCGTCACCGAGTGGTTCTGGTTCTTCCTGTTCGTTCCGCTGGCCGCACTGGCCGGGTGGGTGATCGGACGGCGTGGTGGTCAACGCCACGGTGACAACCAGGTCAGCCGCCTGTCCAGCACCTACTTCCGTGGCCTGAACTACCTGCTCAACGAGCAGCCGGACAAGGCCATCGAGCTGTTCCTGCACATCGCCGAGCTGGACAAGGAAACCTTCGAGACCCAGGTCGCGCTGGGCCACCTGTTCCGCCGCCGCGGCGAAGTCGATCGCGCCATCCGCCTGCACCAGGGCCTGGTCAACCGGCACGACCTCAGCGATGCGCAACGCGTGCAGGCGCTGCTGGCGCTGGGCGAGGACTACATGAAGTCCGGCCTGCTGGACCGTGCCGAGACCGTGTTCACCGAACTGGCGCAGCTGGACCAGCGTGCCCCGCAGGCACTCAAGCACCTGATCGGCATCTACCAGGCCGAGCGTGACTGGGAAAAGGCGATCGACAACGCGACCCGTTTCGAGGACGTCACCGGCGAGCCGATGGGCAAGCTGATCGGGCAGTTCGAGTGCGAACTGGCCGAACGCTTCCGCGGTGCCGGCAAGCTGGAAGAGGCGAGGGCGGCGATCGCCCGGGCCTACCAGGCCGATGCGATGTCGGTGCGTGCCGGCATCATCGAAGGGCGCCTGGAAACCGACGCGGGCAATCCGGAAGCGGCCGTACGCGCGTTCGAGCGTGCTGCGCGCAATGATCCGGAGTACCTGCCGGAGCTGCTGCCGGCGCTGATGCAGAACTACCGCAAGGTGGGTGATCTGGCAGGCGCGCGCGCTTTCCTGTCGGAGATGACCGAGCATTACCGTGGCATTGCCCCGGTGCTGGCGCTGACCCGCCTGATGGAAGAGCAGGAGGGCGTGGCCCCGGCCCGTGCCTACCTGGGCCGCCAGCTCAAGGACCGCCCGTCGGTGCGTGGCGAGTCCGCGCTGATCGACCTGACCCTTGCTGAAGGCGCTGATTCCACGGCGACCCTGCACGACCTCAAGCACATCACCGACCAGTTGCTGGTACGCAACCCGGCCTATCGCTGCACCCGCTGTGGTTTCGGGGCGCGCACCCATCACTGGCAGTGCCCGAGCTGCAAGGAGTGGGGTACGGTCAAGCCGCTGTTGAATTACGCGGTGCTCTGATCCATGCCGTGGCTCGTGATGGGCGCGCTGCTGGGCCTGGCCCTGCTGAGTGCGGCGCTGACCTGGGCGGCGCGGGGCTATGCGCTGCGCCGGCAACTGTTTGACCAGCCGGGCGAGCGCCGCAGTCACAGCGTAGCGACCCCTCGAGGTGGCGGCATCGCCATCGTCATCAGCCTGCTGGTGACCGCCGGTGTTGCCATGTGGGCCTGGCCCGCAGCGCTTCCGAGCCTGCTCGTGGCCGCCCTTGGCCTGGCGCTGGTGGCGGGTATCGGCTGGTGGGATGACCATCGGCCGCTTCCGGCCATGCGCCGCCTGATGGTGCATTTCATCGCCGCCGCGCTGCTGGCCGCGCTGGTCAGGGGGCATGGTGGCAGCTGGCTGCTGGCCGTGTTGGTCCTGCTGTTCACTGCCTCTCTGATCAACATCTGGAATTTCATGGATGGGATCAACGGCATCGCGGCCAGCCAGGCCGTTGTGGTGGCCCTGGGGCTGGCGCCGTTGCTGCCCTGGCCGTACTCGCTGGCGGCCATCGCGTTGGGCCTGGCGTGCCTGGGCTTCCTGCCGTTCAACTTCCCACGGGCCCGGATCTTCATGGGCGATGTCGGAAGTGGCGCGCTGGGTTATGCGGTTGCGGCGGTGCTGGCACTGGCCAGTGTCAAGACCGACATCAACTGGATACTGCTGCTTGTGTCGGCATCGCCGTTCCTTGTGGACGCGGGCTTCACACTGCTGGCGCGCATCATTTCAGGACAACGCTGGATGGAACCCCATACCCAGCATGTCTACCAGCGCGCGGTGCAGGCAGGAGCCAGTCACGCCCGGGTAACAGGGATGTACTTTGCTTTGGGCCTGTTCAGTATTACAGTGCTTAATGTCTGCTCCAACTTGCAGCCGAGGTGGGAGGCTGCCGTGGCGATCGCGTGGTTCATTGCGCTGAGCGTCCTCTGGCTCCTCCTGCGCAATGGATTGCGCCACCGAAAAGGAAATACCTGACTTATGGCTTCACCCTGGCGGGACAGAATCCTCGGCCTGATGCCGCGTTCGGCCATCGTCTGCCACGACCTGTTCATGGTCTGGGCATGCTGGCAGCTGCTGCACGCAGGGCGGTACTCGATCCTGGCCAACGCCCCCGAGCTCCCTCTCTGGAACGTCGACACCACGTTGGTGCTGCTGCTGCAGGGCCTGGTGTTCTGGCGCGTGGGCCTCTATCGGGGGCTGTGGCGGTTCGCCAGCGTCAGCGACCTGCTGAACATCTTCAAGGCCAGCTTCATCGGCATGGTGGCCATCGTGCTGGTGCTGATGTGGAAGCGCTTCGATGGCGTGCCGATGTCGGTGCTGGTGATCTATCCGTTCGCGCTGTCGGCGCTGCTGGGCGCGCCGCGCCTGCTGTACCGGGCCTGGAAGGACTACCAGGCGCTGCAGTCGGACTCATCCGCGCGTCGCGTGCTGATCCTGGGTGCCGGCCAGGCCGCCGAGACCCTGGTCCGTGACCTGCGCCGTTCAGGCAATTTCGAGCCGGTCGGCCTGCTGGACGATGCGCCGCACCTGCGCGGTGCCAAGCTGCAGGGCCTGCCGATCCTCGGCACCCTGGACGATGCGCCGACCGTGGTCCGTGAGACGGCGGCCAAGCTGCTGGTGATCGCCATCCCCTCGCTGGACGCCGCAGGCATGCAGCGGATCGTGGCCATCTGCGAAAGCACCGGCGTGCCGTTCCGCACCGTGCCCAAGCTCAGCGACATCCTGCAGGGCCAGTCGCTGCCGGGGCAGTTGAAGGAAGTGGCGATCGAGGATCTGCTCGGCCGCAAGCCGATCATGCCGGACTGGAACCTGATCCGTGGCTGGTTGGGCGGGCGTACGGTGATGGTCACCGGCGCTGGCGGCTCGATCGGCTCCGAGCTGTGCCGCCAGTGCGCGCGTCACGGTGCCGGTCGCATCATCCTGCTCGAGATCAGCGAGCTGCTGTTGCTGACCATCGAGGGTGAGCTGCGACGCAGCTTCCCGGACGTCGAGGTTGAAGCAGTGCTGGGCGATTGCGGCGACCCGGCGGTGATCCGCCATGCGCTGTCGCTGCATCCCGTCGACACCGCCTTCCATGCCGCCGCCTACAAGCATGTACCGGTGCTGGAGCGGCAGCTGCGCGAGGCGGTGCGCAACAACATCCTGGCTACAGAGAACGTGGCCCGCGCCTGCCTGGAAGCGCGCGTCGAGCACTTCGTGTTCATTTCCACCGACAAGGCCGTCGACCCGGTCAATGCGCTGGGCGCCAGCAAGCGCTATGCGGAAATGATCTGCCAGAGCCTGGACCAGAAGTCCACGCATACCCGTTTCGTCACGGTGCGCTTCGGCAACGTGCTGGCCTCGGCCGGCAGCGTGGTGCCACTGTTCCGCGAACAGATCCTGCGGGGTGGGCCGGTGACCGTCACCGACCCGGAAGTCAGCCGCTACTTCATGACCATCCCGGAGGCCTGCCAGCTGATCCTGCAGGCCGCCGCCTCGGCGTCGCACGGTGCGATCTATACCCTCGACATGGGTGAGCCGGTGCCGATCCGCGTACTGGCCGAGCAGATGATCCGCCTGGCCGGCAAGCAGCCATACAAGGACATTCCGATCATCTACACCGGGCTGCGTCCGGGCGAGAAGCTGCACGAGGCGCTGTTCTATTCGGACGAGGACTATCGTTCCACCGCGCACCCTAAGATTCTCGAGGCCGGTGTGCGCGGGTTCTCACGTGACCTGGTGCTGGGCAATGTTCCGCGCCTGCGCGATGCCGTGGCTGGTTACGACACCACCAGCATCCAGGAGATCCTGTTCGCGACAATGCCGGAGTTCTCGCCAATCGAACAGGATGCTTACATTTCATCCGCTAAAGTCGTGCCCTTTCCGGCACGTGAGGCCAACAGGCACCAATGAGCAAGCGAATTCGCAAGGCAGTTTTTCCAGTGGCAGGGCTCGGGACGCGCTTCTTGCCGGCAACCAAGACGGTTCCGAAGGAAATGTTGCCGATCATTGATCGTCCGCTGATCCAGTACGCGGTCGATGAGGCAATCGAAGCTGGTTGCGACACGCTGGTGTTCATCACCAACCGCTACAAGCATGCCGTGGCCGACTACTTCGACAAGGCTTACGAACTGGAGCAGAAGCTCGAGCGCGCCGGCAAGCAGGAACAGCTGGAGATGATCCGCCACGTGCTTCCCAACGGCGTGCGTGCGATCTTTGTGACCCAGGCCGAGGCCCTGGGCCTGGGCCATGCGGTGCTGTGTGCAAAGGCCGTGATCGGTGACGAGCCGTTTGCAGTGCTGCTGCCGGACGACCTGATCTGGAACCGCGGCGACGGCGCGCTGAAGCAGATGGCCGATCTGAACGAAGCCAGTGGCGCCAGCGTCATCGCCGTTGAAGATGTGCCGCACGACAAGACCGCCAGCTATGGCATCGTCGCAACCGAGGCCTTCGATGGCCGCAAGGGGCGCATTTCGCAGATCGTGGAGAAGCCGAAGCCGGAGGACGCGCCGAGCGACCTGGCCGTGGTCGGCCGCTACGTGCTGAGCCCGAAGATCTTCGAGCTGCTGGAAAATACCGGCAGCGGCGCCGGTGGCGAGATCCAGCTGACCGATGCGATCGCGCAGCTGCTGAAGACCGAAGAAGTCGATGCCTATCGTTTCGAGGGCACCCGCTTCGACTGTGGCACGCACCTGGGGCTGGTCGAAGCGACGATCCGTTTCGCGCTGGACAACCCGAAGCTGGCCGGCCCGGCGCGGGAGAAGCTGACGGCGATGTTGGCGGAATAAGGTTTATCAAGCGCTCCGTCAGCGCCTTGATTGATACGTGATGGGCGGGACGGGTGGGCCTTTGCAGGACACGCCGTAAACCCGTCCATGGGGGCTCGGTCGCCGCATCCATGCGGCGAACGGTCCTGCAAAGGCCCACCCGCCCCGCCTGTCAGGTTTCCTGCTGGCGCGGACGGGAAGGGCGGAATCAAGGGCAAGAGCAAAAGCAAAAAGGCAGCCGATGGCTGCCTTTTTTGTTTCCGCGAGCGTCGAGTCGGGGTCGGATCCCTTTGCGCAGCAAAGGGCTCTGACCCCGGCCTTTGACCCTGCCTTTGCTCACCCCTCCGCCGCGCGGAATGTTGGGTGGCGCGGGTGGGTGAGGCTGACCGGGACTGTCAGCGGCATGGGCCAGGCGCATGCGCCTGGCGGGTTGGGCAGGACGCCCAACCCCGGCCTTGCTGCGTGCGCAGGATTGCGCACGCTAGCAAGCCGCTGCCAAGCCCCCATGGGTGAGGGCGCTTTGCTTGCGAAGCACTGCTTCGCAAGCGCCCGAACGCACAGCCGCCAGCGGCTGGGCCGGACCGCGGAGCGGGGTTTACGGCGTGTCCCGGGCAGCCTCACCCACCCGGGCCCCACAGCCAACCAACAATCAGCCGGCAACGCTTTGAACCTTACAGCGCCTCGAAAATACCCGCCGCGCCCATGCCGGTGCCGATGCACATGGTCACCATGCCGTACTTCTGCTGGCGACGACGCAGGCCGTGCAGCAGGGTTGCGGTACGGATCGCGCCGGTTGCACCCAGCGGGTGGCCCAGGGCAATCGCGCCGCCCAGCGGGTTGACCTTGGCCGGGTCCAGGCCGCAATCGCGGATCACCGCCAGCGACTGCGCGGCGAAGGCTTCGTTGAGCTCGATCCAATCCAGCTGGTCCTGGGTCAGGCCGGCCTGCTTCAGTGCCTTCGGGATCGCGGCGATCGGGCCGATGCCCATCACTTCCGGGCGCACCCCGGCCACCGAGAAGCTGACGAAACGGGCCAGCGGGGTCAGGCCGTAGTCCTTGATCGCCTGTTCCGAGGCCAGCAGCACGGCACCGGCGCCATCGCTCATCTGCGACGAGTTGCCAGCAGTGACGGTGCCGCCGAACTGGCCGTTACGGAACACCGGGCGCAGCTTGGCCAGGCCTTCAGCCGAGGAATCCGGGCGCGGGCCTTCGTCGGTGTCGGCGATCTTGTTGCGGGTGATGATGCGCTGGCCGTCGGCCAGGTCCGGCAGGTGTGAGACGATCTCGTACGGGCTGATCTCGTCCTTGAACTCGCCGTTCTGGATCGCGGCCATGGCCTTCTGGTGCGAGGCGAGGGCGAAGGCGTCCTGGTCTTCACGCGAGACCTTCCACTCTTCGGCGACCTTCTCGGCAGTGATGCCCATGCCGTAGGCGATGGCCACGTGGTCGTTGTCGAACACGCTCGGCGCCATGGCGATCTTGTTGCCCATCATCGGCACCATCGACATCGACTCGGTGCCACCGGCCAGCATCAGGTCGGCGTTGCCCAGGCGGATCGCGTCGGCGGCCTGCGCCACGGCCTGCAGGCCGGAGGAGCAGAAGCGGTTCACGGTCTGCGCAGCGATGGTGTTTGGCAGGCCAGCCAGCAGCACGCCGATGCGCGCCACGTTCATGCCCTGCTCGGCTTCGGGCATGGCGCAGCCGATGATCGCATCATCGATGCGGTTGACGTCCACGCCCGGGGCCTGGGCGACGACGCTGCGCAGCACGTGCGCAAGCATGTCGTCGGGGCGGGTGTTGCGGAACATGCCCTTGGGCGCCTTGCCCACCGGGGTACGGGTGGCGGCGACGATGTAGGCGTCCTGGATTTGCTTGGTCATTGCAGTGATCTCTTGAATTTTTTAGCCGGAGTGCCGACCAACGGTCGGCACCCACCGGAAGCAGGGATGGGCGATCAGTTACGCAGCGGCTTGCCGGTCTTCAGCATGTGCGCGATGCGGGCCTGGGTCTTTTCCTGCTGGGCCAGTTCGACGAAGTGCTTGCGCTCCAGGGTCAGCAGCCACTCTTCGTCGACCAGGGTGCCGCGGTCGACCTTGCCGCCGCACAGCACGGTGGCGATGCGCTCGGCGATCTCGTAGTCGTACGGGCTGATGAAGCGGCCTTCCAGCATGTTGACCAGCATCATCTTGAAGGTGGCGATGCCCACGTCACCGGCGACCTGGATGCGGCGTGCCGGCAGCGGCGGGCGGTAGCCGGCTTCGGCCAGGGCGCGTGCTTCGGCCTTGGCGATGTGCAGCGCCTCGTAGCTGTTGAACACCACCTTGTCGGTGCTGCGCAGCAGGCCCAGTTCCTTGGCGTTGACCGCCGAGTTGGACACCTTGGCCATGGCCACGGTCTCGAAGGTCTTCTTCAGTTCGGCGAACACGTCGCCGCCCGGGCCCGCGGCCTGCGAGGCACGCACGGCCAGTTCCTTCAGGCCGCCACCGGCCGGCAGCAGGCCGACACCGGCCTCGACCAGGCCGATGTAGCTTTCCAGGAAGGCCACGGTCTTGGCGCTGTGCATCTGGAACTCGCAGCCGCCGCCCAGGGCCAGGCCACGCACCGCTGCCACCACCGGCACCAGCGAGTACTTGATGCGCTGGCTGGTGCGCTGGAAGTTGGCGACCATTTCTTCGAACTGGTCGACCTTGCCGGCCTGCAGCAGGCCGAGCGCACCGGCCAGGTCGGCACCGGCGGAGAAGGGTTCCTTCTGCTGCCAGATCACCAGGCCCTGGAAGTCCTTCTCGGCGCGGCTCACGCATTCCTGCAGGCCATCCAGCACCTGGTCGGACACGGTGTTCATCTTGGTCTTGAAGCTGACCACGGCGATGCCGTCACCGTCGTGCCACATGCGCAGGCCGTCGTTCTCGAACACGGTTTCGCCCGGCGCGAACTGCTCGCCCAGCAGCGGATCCGGGAAGCGCTGGCGCTGGTACACCGGCAGCGACGAGCGCGGCAGCTTGGCGTTGCGCGACGGGCTGTAGCTGCCCTCGGCGGCGTGCACGCCGTCGCGGCCGTCGAAGACCCAATCCGGCAGCGGGGCATTGCTCATGCTCTTGCCGGCCACGATGTCATCGGCGATCCACTGTGCCACCTGCTTCCAGCCGGCGGCCTGCCAGGTTTCGAACGGGCCCAGCGACCAGCCGTAGCCCCAGCGGATGGCCAGGTCGACGTCGCGCGCGGTCTCGGCGATGTCGGCCAGGTGGTAGGCGCTGTAGTGGAACAGGTCGCGGAAGGTCGCCCACAGGAACTGCGCCTGCGGGTGCTGGCTCTCGCGCAGCTTGGCGAACTTCTCGGCCGGGTTCTTGATCTTCAGGATCTCGACCACTTCCGGTGCGGCGGTGCGGTCGGCCGGACGGTAGTCCTGCTTCTCCAGATCCAGTACCACGATGTCCTTGCCGACTTTGCGGAAGATGCCGGCGCCGGTCTTCTGGCCCAGCGCGCCCTTGGAAATCAGCGCGTCCAGCCACTTCGGCGACTTGAAAAATTCATGCCACGGGTCATTCGGCAGGGTGTCGCCCATGGTCTTGATGACGTGGGCCATGGTGTCCAGGCCGACCACGTCCGAGGTGCGGTAGGTGGCCGACTTCGGGCGGCCGACCAGCGGGCCAGTCAGGCCGTCCACTTCATCGAAGCCCAGGCCGAACTGCTGGGTGTGGTGGATGGTGGACAGGATCGAGAACACGCCGATGCGGTTGCCGATGAAGTTCGGGGTGTCCTTGGCGTACACCACGCCCTTGCCCAGGGTGGTGACCAGGAACTCTTCCAGGCCTTCCAGCACGGCGGCGTCGGTGGTGGTGGCCGGGATCAGCTCGGCCAGGTGCATGTAGCGCGGCGGGTTGAAGAAGTGCACGCCGCAGAAGCGGTGGCGCAGCTGTTCGGGCAGCACGTCGGCCAGCTTGTTGATGCCCAGGCCCGAGGTGTTGGAGGCCAGCACCGCGTGGTCGGCCACGAACGGCGCAATCTTCTTGTACAGGTCCTGCTTCCAGTCCATGCGTTCGGCGATGGCCTCGATGATCAGGTCGCAGTCCTTCAGCTGCTCCAGGCCGGAGTCGTAATTGGCCGGGGTGATGGCTTCGGCCAGCGACTTGCTGGCCAGCGGCGCCGGGCTCAGCTTGCCCAGGTTGGCGATCGCCTTCAGCACGATGCCATCGGCCGGACCTTCCTTCGCAGGCAGGTCGAACAGCACGGTGTCGACGCCGGCGTTGGTGAGGTGGGCGGCGATCTGGGCACCCATGACGCCGGCACCCAGCACGGCGGCGCGGCGGACTAGCAGGGAATTGGACATGGTGTAGGGCCTTTGTTGGTCAGCAGTTACTGGGTGGAATCAAAGGGAAGCGGGCAGGGCGCTGGCACGTGCGGCGGCGCGGAACCCGGCTTCGGCGAAATGGATCAGTTCGTGGGCGGCATGGGCACGATGCGCCGCTTCGGTGACACCGGCGGGACGCTTGATCAGCCCGAAGTCGGCCATGGCATAGGTGAGCGAGCCGGCCAGGAAGTCGAGGCGCCAGTACAACTCTTCCTTGCTCAGGCCGGGCACGCACTCGCCGATGGCCTTGCCGAACGCACGCAGCACGTGGCCGTAGTGGTCGGACAGGAACTTGCGCAGGTTGTCGTTCTTCTCGGCGTAGGCGCGGGCAATCACGCGCACGAAGGCGCCGCCGTTCTGGCGGTCCTGGGCCAGCGCCAGGGCCGGCTCGACGAAGGCGGCCAGCACCGGGCGCAGTTCGCCGGGGTGTTCGCTGCGGGCCCGCTCCAGCTGCGCCAGGCGCGCGCCGGTCATATCGTCCATGCGGCGGCGGAAGACCTCATTGACCAGATTTTCCTTGGAACCGAAGTGGTAGTTGACCGCGGCGATGTTGACGTCGGCCTGGCTGGTCACCTGGCGCAGCGAGGTGCCGGCGAAGCCGTGCTGGGCGAACAGCTCCTCGGCCGCGCCGAGGATCCGGTCCTTGGTCGAGAAGTGGGCGGGTTTGGCCATCGGCGGGCAGACCTTAATCAAACGATTGTTTGATACTAGGACCAGACGGTAGCGTATGGCATTTTGCAGTGCAGCAAAATCGGCCGCTCCGGTCAGATTTCACTCAGGTGGGTGAATGGGTGGACCTGAACCTGTAGAGCCGAGCCCGCGCTCGGCTGCTCTTCGGCCCAAAGGCCAGCCGAGCATGGGCTCGGCGCTACAACAGGGCCACATGGCCCTCTACCACCCGGCCACGTTATCTTTTACAATTCGCCTACGTTTATCAGGCTAAGCCCGCGTCCCGACGCGGGTTTTTTTCATGTTACCCTTCGGGCCATCAGCGGCCCGATTCCATTGGAGACATCCCATGGCGCTGGAGCGCACCCTTTCGATCATCAAGCCGGACGCCGTTGCCAAGAACGTCATCGGCGAAATCTACGCCCGCTTCGAGAAGGCCGGCCTGAAGGTCGTGGCCGCCAAGTACAAGCAGCTGTCGCGCCGTGAAGCCGAAGGCTTCTATGCCGTGCACCGCGAGCGTCCGTTCTTCAACGCGCTGGTCGAGTTCATGATCTCCGGCCCGGTGATGATCCAGGCCCTGGAAGGCGAGAACGCCGTCCTGGCCCACCGCGACCTGCTGGGCGCCACCAACCCGAAGGAAGCCGCGCCGGGCACCATCCGCGCCGACTTCGCCGAATCCATCGATGCCAACGCCGCACACGGCTCGGACTCGGTCGAGAATGCCGCGATTGAGATCGCCTACTTCTTCGCCGCCACCGAAGTCGTCTCGCGCTGAGAGTAATGCCGTGAACGAGGTCGTACAGTCCCCCGCCATCCAGCCGCTGCCGAAGTCGGCACCCACGGCTGGCAAGCAGAACCTGCTCGACCTCGATCGCGCGGGCCTGGAGAAGTTTTTCGTCGAGGTTCTCGGCGAGAAGAAGTTCCGTGCCCATCAGGTGATGAAGTGGATCCACCATCGCTACGTCACCGATTTCGATGAAATGACCGACCTCGGCAAGGTCCTGCGCGCCAAGCTGCAGGCCCATGCCGAGGTGCTGGTTCCGAACATCGTGTTCGACAAGCCCTCCGCCGACGGCACCCACAAGTGGCTGCTGGCGATGGGCGTGGATGGCAAGAACGCCATCGAGACCGTGTACATCCCGGACAAGACCCGCGGCACGCTGTGCGTGTCCTCGCAGGTCGGTTGCGGCCTGAACTGCACGTTCTGCTCCACTGCTACCCAAGGCTTCAACCGCAACCTGACCACCGCCGAGATCATCGGCCAGGTGTGGGTTGCCGCACGCCACCTGGGCAACGTGCCGCACCAGATGCGCCGCCTCACCAACGTGGTGATGATGGGCATGGGCGAGCCGCTGATGAATTTCGACAACGTCGTGCGCGCCATGAGCGTGATGCGCGACGACCTGGGCTACGGCCTGGCCAACAAGCGCGTGACCCTGTCGACCTCCGGCCTGGTGCCGCAGATCGACCGCCTGTCTGCCGAAAGCGACGTGTCGCTGGCGGTGTCGCTGCATGCGCCGAACGACGCACTGCGCGAGACGCTGGTGCCGCTCAACAAGAAGTACCCGATCGCCGAGCTGATGGCTTCGTGCGCACGCTACCTGCGCGCCAACAAGCGCCGCGAATCGGTCACCTTTGAATACACCCTGATGAAGGGCATCAACGACAAGCCCGAGCATGCCCGCGAGCTGGCCCGCCTGATGCGCCAGTTCGACAACGCGGTGCAGGCCAAGGATTCGGGCAAGGTCAACCTGATCCCGTTCAATCCGTTCCCGGGCACCCGCTACGAGCGTTCCGAGGAGGCCAACATCCGCGCCTTCCAGAAGATCCTGCTCGACAGCAACGTGCTGACGATGGTCCGCCGCACCCGTGGCGACGACATCGACGCCGCCTGTGGCCAGCTCAAGGGCCAGGTGATGGACCGCACCCGCCGCCAGGCGGAGTTCAACAAGACGCTGCAGGCGGGGAAGGGGAGCGATGCCGCGGCCTGACCGCCTCTGGCTGGCGCTTCTCGCAGGCGTGCTGGCCGTTGCGGTCGGTGGCTGCAAATCCCAACCCAAGGCCAAGCTGGGCCCCAGCGAAGCGCCGGTCTATTCGGTGCGCGATCCGGACAGCGTGCGGCGCCAGGTGCGCCTGCAGGATCTGTTGGCGCTGGCTGCCCGTGACATGCAGGTCGGCAACCTGGATGCGGCCGAACGCAAGGCGCGCGAGGCGCTGAAGCTGGCGCCCGACTCGCCGGATGCGCTGGTGCTGCTGGCCGGCATCGATGAGCGCCGTGGCCGGAGCCAGCAAGCGGGCGAGAGCTTCCGCAGGGCGGCCGAACAGGCGCCGCAGCGCGGTGACATCCTCAACAATTACGGGGCGTGGCTGTGCCAGCAGGGGCGGCCGGCCGAGTCGCTGGCGTGGTTCGATCGAGCGCTGCAGGCGCCGGGCTACGCCACACCGGCCGAATCCCAGGCCAATGCGGGCAGCTGTGCACTGGACGCTGGCCAACTTGAACGTGCCGAAGGCGACCTGCGCGCGGCGCTGTCGGTGCTGCCGGGAAACCCGGTCGCGCTCGAGGCGATGGCCCAGCTCAGCTTCCGCCAGGGCCGCTTCATGGAGGCGCGGGCCTTCGCCGAACGTAGGATTGCGGCTGCACCCGCAACGCGTTCCGTGTTACAACTTGCGTCTCAAATCGAAGCGCGGCTGGGTGATCGGGCGGCATCTGATCGCTATCTTCAGCGGATTCGACAGGAATTTCCGCAGGAAGCGGGCTCCTAACTCCAGGGTTGATGCATTGTGATTGATGACCAGACTGTGAGCGCTCTCGAGACTGCGGCCGGCTGCGGCACCCGCCTGCGCCAGGCCCGCGAGGCGGCCGGACTGACCCTCGAAGATGTCGGCTCGCGCCTGCGAATGCCGGTCCAGGTGGTCAGGTCGCTGGAAGAAGAACAATGGCAGAAGCTTGGCGCGCCGGTGTTCGTGCGCGGCCAGCTGCGCAGCTACGCGCGGCTTCTGGACGTGGACGTGGGAGAGCTGCTGGAGCAGGCCCAGGTCGGCCCGGTGGTGCCGCCTACCCTGGTCAGCCATACCCATACCCCGCGTGCGCGCCGCATTGCCGAGAATCTCGGCCGTCGCGTGCTGTACGTCGGCATCACCGCGGTGCTGGCGGTGCCGGTGTGGTTTGCCACCCGTGGCCATTTCGATGGCAGTGCCACCCCGTCGCCGAATACCGCCTCGCTGGACGCCATCCCGGCCGCCGTGCCGGTAACCCCGTCCGCTGCGGGCGTCGAGCCGGCCGCGGTGGCGGACGTGGCGAGCGCTCCGGCCAGCAAGCCGGCCGCCACTCCGTACGTGGCCTCGCTGGCCCCGGTGCCGCGTCCAGCCCCGGCACCGGCCGCTGCCGCCAATACGCTGGACATGCAGTTCAGTGGCGACAGCTGGGTCGATATCGGCGGCCCGGACGGCAGCACAGTCGAGAAGGCGCTGATCAAATCCGGCGAGAGCCGCAGCTTCACGCCGGGCCAGGTGACCCGGGTGACCCTGGGCAACGCCTCGGCGGTCCAGGTTCAGCAGAACGGCGCTATCGTCGATCTGACCCCCTACCAGCGAGCCAACGTGGCACGCTTTCAGGTATCCTCTGAAGGCTCCGTAGTCCCGGTTTCGCACTGAGGCGCGGTTTCACCACCTTCGATTAATTCCAATGGTCCCTCCCGATGGGCGGGGCGAGAGTACGCATGGCGATCGACGATCTGCTCGACGAGCACGAACAAAGTGAACGCGTCCGCAGCTGGCTGCGGAAGAATGGCGCCAGCATCCTCGGTGGCGTGGTCATCGCCATCGGTGCCATTGCCGGCTGGCAGTGGTACCAGAAGGATCAGGGCGGCAAGCTGGCCTCGGCCAATGTCGAGTACCAGAAGGCGCTCGTTGGCCTGCAGCAGAACAAGCTCGACGACGCCGCCAAGGCGGTCAAGGCGCTCGAAGCCGGCCCGTCCAGCATCTACGGCGACCTGGCGGCGCTGCAGCTGGCCAAGGCCCAGGTCGACGCGGGCAAGAACGAAGAAGCCCTGGCTACCCTGCGCGGCGTGAAGGTTGAAGGTGACCTGCAGCGCGTGGTCGACCAGCGCGTGGCCCGCCTGCTGGTGGCCACCGGCAAGAGCGACGAGGCGATCAAGCTGCTGGGCAGCGCCACCGACAGCAGCAGCCTGGAAATCCATGGCGATGCGCTGATGGCGCAGGGCAAGCGCGATGAGGCCCGCGCACAGTACGAGAAGGCGCTGAAGACGCTGGACGTGGCAGCGCCGCAGCGGCGCCTGCTGGAAACCAAGGTTATGGACGCCGGCGGCACCGTCGCCGCCCCTGCGGAGTCGGTTTGATGAGTCAGAAGGTCATGATCACCCGCGTCGCCACCGTGCTCCTGATGGGCATGGCCCTGACCGGCTGCAGCACCATGAAGGGCTGGTTCGCCGGCAAGGACGCGGCCGCGAAGAAGGCACAGGAACCGGCTGAGCTGGTCAAGTTCGAGCCGACCCTGAAGGTCAACAAGGCCTGGTCGGTCAACCTCGGCAAGGGTGAGCGCCGCATCGGCGTGCGGCAGGGCCCGGCCGTGGCCAACGGCCACGTGTTCGCTGCGGCGATCACCGGTGGCGTGCACGCCATCGACCTGCAGACCGGCAAGAAGGTCTGGACCTGGGAGCCGCAGAAGGAAAAGAAGAAGGCCAAGCTGCGCCTGTCCGGTGGCCCGGGTGTCGGTGAGAACCTGGTCGTGATCGGCACGCTCGATGGCCAGGTCATCGCGCTGGACATCAACGACGGCAGCGAAAAGTGGCGCGCCCGTGTTCCGGGTGAAGTCATCGCCGCGCCGGCCATCGCCCAGGGCGCGGTCTACGTGCGCAGCAACGACGGCCGTATCACTGCGTTCGATGCCGGCAACGGCACCCAGAAGTGGTTCAACCCGAGCGAGCTGCCGGCGCTGACCGTGCGTGGCAACGCACCGGTGGTGACCGGCCCGGGCGTGCTGTTCATCGGCAAGGACGAGGGCGCGGTTGCCGCCCTGGCCCAGCAGGATGGCCGCACCCTGTGGGAACAGAACGTGGGCAACGGTGAAGGCCGTACCGAGCTGGAGCGCATGGCCGATGTGGACGGCGCGCCGGTGCTGGATGGCAACACCCTGTTCGTGAGCAGCTTCAAGAACCAGACGATGGCCATTGAAGGCCCGACCGGTCGCCCGCTGTGGGCGCGCGACCACGGCGGTGCGGGTGGCGTGGCGGTGTCGTCGGGCAATGTGTTCGTGACCGACAACAAGGGCGGCGTGTTCGGCCTGGACAAGGCCAGCGGCGCAGCCATGTGGTCGCAGACGGCACTGGCCCGTCGCTCGCTGACCGGCCCGGCGCTGCATGGCGACTACGTCGTGGTCGGCGACTACAAGGGATACGTGCACTGGTTGCAGGCCTCCGATGGTGCGATGGCGGCACGGGCAAAGAGTGGCGGTGACGCCCTGCTGGCCCAGCCGGTCGTCGCAGACGGGGTGCTGCTGGTGCAGAACGTGGATGGCAAGCTGACCGCCTTCCGGTTGGCAAATTAATACGGAGTACTCGCGATGCTGCCTTTGGTCGCCCTGGTTGGACGGCCGAATGTCGGCAAGTCGACCATTTTCAATGCGTTGACCCGCACCCGTGACGCCCTGGTCCATGACCAGCCCGGCGTCACCCGTGATCGCAACTACGGCGTCTGCCGCCTCGACGAGGACAATCATTTCCTCGTCGTGGATACCGGCGGTATTGCCGGTGAGGACGAAGGCCTGGCCGGTGCCACCACCCGCCAGGCGCGTGCGGCGGCTGCCGAAGCGGACCTGATCCTGTTCGTCGTCGATGCCCGCGAGGGCACCTCGGCGCTGGACGACGAGATCCTGGCGTGGCTGCGCAAGCTGTCGCGCCCGACGTTGCTGCTGATCAACAAGATCGACGGTACCGACGAGGACAGCGTCCGCTCCGAGTTCGCCCGCTACGGTTTCGGCGAAATGCTGACCGTCTCGGCCGCGCATCGCCAGGGCCTGGACGACCTGCTGGACGAAGTGATCCAGCGCCTGCCGGAAGAAGGCAGCGGCGAAGAGCTGGACAACGATCCGAACCGCATCCGCATCGCCTTCGTCGGCCGCCCGAACGTGGGCAAGTCGACCCTGGTCAACCGCATCCTCGGCGAGGAGCGCATGATCGCCTCCGACGTGCCGGGCACCACCCGCGACTCGATCGCAGTGGACCTGGAGCGCGACGGTCGCGAATACCGCCTGATCGATACCGCCGGCCTGCGCCGTCGCTCGCGCGTGGACGAGGTCGTCGAGAAGTTCTCGGTGGTCAAGACCATGCAGTCGATCGAGCAGTGCCAGGTGGCCGTGCTGATGCTCGACGCCACCGAAGGCGTGACCGACCAGGACGCCACCGTGCTCGGTGCCGTGCTCGACGCCGGCCGCGCGCTGGTGATCGCCATCAACAAGTGGGATGGCCTGACCGAGTACCAGCGCGAACAGGCTGAAACCATGCTGTCGCTCAAGCTGGGCTTCGTGCCCTGGGCCGAATCGGTGCGCATTTCGGCCAAGCACGGCTCGGGCCTGCGCGAGCTGTTCCGTGCGGTGCACCGCGCGCACGAATCGGCCAACAAGACCTTCACCACCAGCGAAGTGAACAAGGCCTTGGAAGTGGCCTACGAGACCAACCCGCCGCCGACCATCCGCGGCCATGTCTCCAAGCTGCGCTACGTGCATCCGGCCGGTTCCAACCCGCCGACCTTCATCGTGCACGGCACCCGCCTGAAGGAACTGCAGGAGTCGTACAAGCGCTACCTGGAGAACTTCTTCCGCAAGCGCTTCAAGCTGATCGGCACGCCAGTGAGCTTCATCTTCCGCGAGGGTACCAACCCGTACGAGGGCAAGAAGAACGTCCTCACTGAGCGGCAGGTCAAGGCCAAGCGGCGCTTGATGAAGCACGTCAAGGGCAAGTGATTCACGGGAAGGCGGCCGCAGGGCCGCCTTTCTTGTCTGTGGTAGTGCCGGCCGCTGGCCGGCAACCCGATGATGCCTGGCGTGTTCACGAGGTTGCCGGCCAGCGCCCGGCACTACCTCTACGTCAACAGTCCTCAATCATGGCGAACTGTTGCGACGAGCGCGGCAATGCGGCAACGCGCATGGGGCGCTGCGGGGTGCGGCCATCATCGATTCGGACAGCTGCGCCTGCCCCGTGAGGCTTGCCCAGACCAGGGTGGTAGCCAGTACTCCTGCCAGGTACGCCACCGATACCGCGCCGATCACCAGACCCGCGGCATGCTCCAGCCACGGAAGCAATCGGCAACACCCCTGTGCCCGGCGCGGGTGGTTGCCAAGCCACGCCATCAGCAGGCCGAGCGACAGCGCGACGCCGGCCAGGCAGGCCACGTAAGCGGCCTTGGTATCCATGTCGGCAACGAGGCCGCTGACCAGGGCTGCAACCGCGGACTGCAGCGTCCAGTTGTTGATGCTGGCGAGCGCCAACAGGCATCCAGCCTCGGCATGCGGCCAACGGGAGCGGGCCTTCAGGCCCCAGGGCATCTGCAGGGAAAGCGGAGAGAGGGAGGTCAGCCCGGCGTCGCGCAGGCACATGCCCGCCAAGCGCAGCAGCAGCAGGCAGCCCGCGCACTCCATCGCCAGCGTCCGCAGGCCGCGGTTTCCCAGCGTGCCCGCCGCAACGAAGGCCGTGGCGCAGATGATGCCCGTGCCGATGGCGATACCGAACGATGCGGCCACGGCGGCGTGCCCGCCAGCGCCCATCGCGGTGCGCAGGATCTTCGCGTGATTCGACGCAGGCAGGAGCAGGGCGAAGCCGTACAGCACCGCGACGATGAAGAACTGCTGCACGAAAACCTGCCACCGACCTACAGAAAGTGCCGAGTGTGGGCTGCGGCGGACGCGCCGTATTGAACGCTATTGCGACAGGCGCGAATTACCGGCATCAGCCCAGCCACAGCGACGCGGCGATCCATAGCGCCAGCGCAATCATCAGGAGCCCTGCGGCCCGTTCCAGCCAGGGCAGGGCACGCGCGAATCGACCGAGCACCCACGGGTGGCCGACCAGCGCGGCAACCAGCAGATCCCAGAGCAGGACGATGCCGAACATCCACGCGCCATAGAAGAACTTCGTTGCGGCGCTGGCCTGCGGACCGTTGAGCATTGCCGCCAGCGTTGCGTAGAACAGCGCATTCTTCGGGTTCAGCAGCGCAGACAGGGCGCCCAGCCCAGCCGCCCTCCACCATCCGTGGGCACCACCCGCTGGCGATCCGTCGGCAGCTTCAGGTGCCTGCAACGTCGTCGAACCCGCATGGCGCAGGAACAGCGTGCCGAGGTACAGCAGGAACCCGCAGCCCGCCAATTGCACCGCAATGAACCCTGCGCTGCCTGGGCGCAGCATGGCCGTTCCGGTGAAAGCGGCCACGATGAAGACGCCATTGCCGACGGCGATGCCTGCGCAGGCACCACTGGCAGTGCGCCATCCCGAGGTGATCGCGGTGCGTGCAACGAGGAAGAAGTCGGGGCCGGGTGAGAGCAGGGCGAGAAAATGTACGGTGGCGATGACCAGGAATTGTTCCATCGGGTCCGGCGGCGGCTGGCTGGGGCGCCAGTGTGGGGATGCGCCGCGCGACCGTATTGAACGTTATTGCAGGCTCAGCGCCGGTACCGGCCCGGGGTCGCACCGGCGTGGGCCTTGAAGACCCGCTGGAAATGGCTCTGGTCGGCAAAACCCAGCGCATGCGAGACCACGGCCAGTGCCTGCCCTTCGCACAGCCGCCGGCGGGCCTCCTGGATGCGTTGGTCGATCTGCCAGGCGTGCGGTGTCAGGCCCGTGGCGCGTCGGAAGGCGCGGATCAGCTGGTAGCGGCTCATGCCTGCCAGCGATGCCAGCTCCTGCAGGGCCGGGGTGTGTTCGAGCCGCTGGCGCAGAACGTCCATCACCGGCTGCAAGCGCTGCTGTAATGCGGCATCTTCAACCGGGCCGGCGACGGCTACACCATCGTGTTCATCCAGATCGCCGACGAATGCGATCAGGGCCGCTTCCTTGACGCTGAGCGGATCGTCGGAGAACAGCGTCTCGTTGAGCTGGCAGTACTGCTGGTAGCGCGGGCGATGGTTGGAAATCCGGATCGGTTCCTGCTGCCAGTCGGGTTCGGGCAGGTCGTCATACTCGGCGCGAACCTCGGCCATCCAGCGCGGGTCCGGATGCAGCATCTGGTAGCTCCAGACCTGGCCGGGCAGGGGGTTGCAGGCATGCACGCGGCCTGCAGGTACGCCGACCAGACTGCCGGGCTGCAACAGGCGCGGTCCTTCCACAGCACCGGTGAACAGGCTGCTGCCGGCGTCCACGGCGCCGATCGAGAAGGTGTCATGGCTGTGCGGGCGATGGCAGGCGCGGCTGTCGCACGCCCGTCGGCTTTCGACGAAGGGCATGCGCGGGTCACGCCAGAATTCGGTGGCAGAGCGCATGCAGCGGTTCCGGGATGCAAGGGGCAACGCCCGCATGGTGCCATGTTCGGGGCAAGGCGCGGCGAAGGTGTCTGCGCGATAATGCGGCCATGAGCATCCAAGAGCTTTCCCCCGCGCAGGCACGCGAGCGCCTGGCCCACGGCGCGGTGCTGATCGATGTGCGCGAGGCCCACGAACGGGCCGGCGGGATGGCCGAGGGCGCGCGCGGCGTGGCCAAGGGCGAGCTGCAGGCCGACCCGGCCGCACACCTGCCGCGGCACGACCAGGAGATCCTGCTGATCTGCCAGAGCGGCAAGCGCTCGGCCGATGCCGCGCAGTTCCTGCTGCAGGCCGGCTACACCCAGGTCGCTTCCGTGACCGGCGGCACCGTGGCCTGGCGCGAGCAGTCGCTGCCGCTGGTGCAGCCGCTGGCCAGCGCCGCCGACCGCGACTTCTTTGATCGTTATTCGCGCCACCTGCTGCTGCCGCAGGTGGGCGAGGTCGGCCAGCGCCGGCTGCAGCAGGCGCGCGTGCTGGTGCTGGGTGCGGGCGGCCTTGGTGCGCCGGCCGGCTTCTATCTGGCCGCCGCCGGGGTAGGGCACCTGCGCTTCGCCGACCACGACCGCGTGGAGCGCAGCAACCTGCATCGGCAGATCGTGCATACCGAAGCCAGCGTCGGCCAGCTGAAGGTCGATTCGGCGCGCGAGCGGCTGCTGGCGCTCAACCCCTCGATCGAGGTCGAGGCGGTGCCGGAGCGGGTCATCTCCGAGAACGTGGATGCATTGCTGGACGGCGTGGACGTGGTGCTGGACGGCTCGGACAACTTCCCGCTGCGCTACCTGCTCAACGACGCCTGCATCAAGCACGCGATACCGATGGTGTACGCCGCCATCGAGCGCTTCGATGGCCAGGTAAGCGTGTTTGACGCCGGCCGCCAGCGCGGCGTGGCGCCGTGCTACCGCTGCCTGTTCCCGGAGCCACCGCCGCCGGAGTTCGCGCCGAACTGTTCCGAGGCCGGTGTGCTGGGTGTGCTGCCCGGCCTGGCCGGGGTGCTGCAGGCCACCGAGGTGCTGAAGCTGCTGCTGGGCATTGGCGAGCCGCTGGTGGGGCGGCTGCTGCGCTTCGATGCGTTGGGCATGCGCTTCCGCGAGACCGGCATCCGGCCGGACCCGCATTGCCCGGTGTGTGCGCCGGGCGTGCCGTTCCCGGGGTATATCGATTACGCCGCGTTCTGCCGGGGTGGGTGAGGCTGGCCGGGGATTCATCCACGCATGGCGTGGATCTACCGGGGCGCGGCGGCTGTGCGTCATCCACGCATGGCGTGGATCTACTGGGGCATTACGGCTGTGCGTCATCCACGCATGGCGTGGATCTACTGGGGCAATACGGCTGTGCGTCATCCACGCATGGCGTGGATCTACTGGGGCATTACGGCTGTGCGTCATCCACGCATGGCGTGGATCTACTGTAGAGCCGAGCCCATGCTCGGCTGCTTCTGGCCTCGGCACGAAGAGCAGCCGAGCGTGGGCTCGGCTCTACAGCGACTTGCAACGGTTTCGGGATGATGCCGGGGCGGGCGCCCATCATCGTTCCACCTCCAAGACAATCCGGCGCAACATGCGTGCTATTGCCGTCATCGGCATTGCTCTATTGTTGAACCCGATTCTGGATCTGGGGAAAACACCGCATGGCGGTAGAAGCAGCGACCAGCGAACTGGTCAAGGTCGTCGCCCTGTTGGGCGCGGCGGTGGTGATGGTGCCCCTGTTCCGCCGGGCTGGCCTGGGCTCGGTGCTGGGCTACTTCGCCGCTGGCCTGGCGATCGGACCGTTCGGGTTGGGCTGGTTCTCCGACCCGCAGGCGATCCTGCATACCGCCGAGCTCGGCGTGGTGATGTTCCTGTTCGTGATCGGCCTGGAAATGCGGCCCTCGCACCTGTGGAGCCTGCGCAAGGAGATCTTCGGGCTGGGCACGCTGCAGATCGTCACCTGTGCGCTGGTGCTGACCAGCATCGCCAAGCTGTTCGGCCTGCCGTGGCAGGTGGCCTTCATCGGTGCCACCGGCTTTGTGCTCACCTCCACCGCAGTGGTGATGCAGCTGCTGGCCGAGCGCGGCGACATCGCGCTGCCGTCGGGGCAGAAGATCGTTTCCATCCTGCTGTTCGAAGACCTGCTGATCGTGCCGTTGCTGGCGCTGGTGGCGTGGATGGCGCCGAGCGCGGGCAGTGCCGATGGCGAGGGTTCGCGCTGGCTGTCGGTGGCCATCGGTGTCGGCGCCATCGTCGGCCTGGTGCTGGTCGGCCGCTTCCTGCTCAATCCGCTGTTCCGCGTGCTGGCAGAATCGAAGGCGCGCGAGGTGATGACCGCCGCCGCGCTGCTGGTGGTGCTGGGTGCGGCGCTGCTGATGCAGTTGTCCGGCCTGTCGATGGCGATGGGCGCGTTCCTGGCCGGCGTGCTGCTGAGCGAGTCGACCTTCCGCCATCAGATCGAAGCGGACATCGAGCCGTTCCGCGGCATCCTGCTGGGCCTGTTCTTCCTCAGCGTCGGCATGGCGCTGGACCTGGGCGTGGTGGCCGGCAATTGGCAGCTGATCCTTGGCCTGGTGCTGGCGTTGATGGCGGCCAAGGCGCTGTGCATCTACGTGGTCGCGCGCATCATGGGCAGCGACCACGCACAGGCGCTGGACCGCGGCGTGCTGATGGCGCAGGGCGGCGAGTTCGCCTTCGTGCTGTTCTCCGCCGCGGCATCGGCCGGTGTGATCAACCTGGAGATCAATGCCAACTTCACCGCCGTGGTGGTGCTGTCGATGGCGCTGACCCCGCTGGTGGTGCTGCTCTACAAGCGCATCGCACCGAAGCCGACGGTGAACATGGACGGCGTGGACGAGGCCGAGGGCCTGTCCGGCAGTGTGCTGCTGATCGGCTTCGGCCGCTTCGGCCAGGTTGCCAGCCAGTCGCTGCTGGCGCGCGATGTGGACGTGACCATCATCGACAACGATGTGGAGATGATCCAGAGCGCGGCGCGGTTCGGTTTCAAGATCTACTACGGCGACGGCACGCGACTGGACGTGCTGCATGCCTCAGGCGCGGCCACCGCACGTGCGATTGCGGTGTGCGTGGACAAGGCCGAGGCGGCTGATCGCATTGTTGAGCTGGTGTCGCACGAGTTCCCGCAGGCCAAGCTGATGGTGCGCTCGTTCGACCGCGAGCATTCGCTGCGGCTGATCCATGCCGGTGTCGATTTCCAGATCCGCGAGACGTTTGAATCGGCGGTGCTGTTCGGCCAGGCCGCGCTGGTGGAACTGGGTGCGGATGAAGACGATGCGGTGGAGATTGCCGAGCAGATCCGTCGCCGCGATGCCGAGCGTTTTGAGCTGGAGATTGCCGGTGGTGGCTTGAATGCCGGCGCCAAGATGGTGTTCGGCAACTCCGGCCAGGGCGTGCCGACGCCGACGCCGTTCACCGCGCCGAAGCGGGCAAGCAAGACCTTGAACCCGCAGGACGTGCCGGAAGAGGAAGAATAAAGCCCGGTAGTGCCGGCCGCTGGCCGGCAAATGTGCAAACGTTCCGACGACATGAGGGTGCCGGCCAGCGGCCGGCACCCTCATGTCGTCGGAACGTTTGCACAT
>NZ_JBMRFR010000017.1:0-85042 GCF_049384845.1 Stenotrophomonas sp. CASM101
GCAGGACCGTTGGCGCCATGGATGGCGCCATCGAGCCCCCATGGGTGAGGGCGCTTTGTTTGCGAAGCACTGCTTCGCAAGCGCCCGAACGCCCAGCCGCCAGCGGCTGGGCCGGACCGCGGAGCGGGGTTTACGGCGTGTCCTGCTGGCCCCCACCCCCCCGCCATCCCACGGGAACCCAGCTCTTGCTTGGGCCGTGGACGTTGCCGTTGCTTCGGCTGTTGCCTCGGCGGGTGCCGGGCGCCGCCCGGCCAAAGCCCTTCCCCCGCTTCCGGTACAATGTCGGGCCCGTTTCCCAACTACGGTTCCCCGGACATGATGGTCCTCGAGGGCGCGCCCGCCCTGTCGCCGTTCCGCCGCGAACGTCTTGAATCCCGCCTGCAGTCCATCGCTCCCTCCCTGCGCATCAGCGGTGCCTGGCACGTCTACTTCGTGCAGCCCGAAGGCAGCGCCGCCCCCGACCTGACCACCCTGTGCCGCATCCTCGAAGCGGCGCCGCAGGCCGAAGCCGTGGCCGAAGGCGCAGTCAGCCGCATCGTGGTGCCGCGCCTGGGCACGCTGTCGCCGTGGTCGAGCAAGGCCACCGAACTGGTCCGCGGTGCCGGCCAGCCGGTCAGCCGGGTCGAGCGTGGCCTGCGCATCGACGTGCAGGGTTGGCCGGCCGATGCCGCCGCCCAGCAGGCGCTGGTCAAGGCGCTGCACGACCCGATGACGCAGTCCGTGCTGGAGACCGTGGAACAGGGCCAGGCGCTGTTCTCGGCACCGGCCCGGGGTGAACTGGAGCGCGTGCCGGTGGACCAGCTGGAGGCCGCCAACCAGCGCCTCGGCCTGGCCATGGCCCAGGACGAGATCGACTACCTGCGCGAGCGTTTCACTGCGCTGGGCCGGTCGCCGTCGGACGTGGAACTGATGATGTTCGCGCAGGCCAATTCCGAGCACTGCCGCCACAAGATCTTCAACGCCAGCTGGACCATCGACGGCCAGGAGCAGGACCGCTCGCTGTTCCGGATGATCAAGAACACGCACCAGCAGACCCCGCAGCACACGCTCAGCGCGTACAGCGACAACGCCGCGGTGATTGAAGGCCATCCGGCGTCGCGTTACCGCCCGGATCCGGCCAGCGGCGAGTACCGCCGCGAGCCGCAGGTGCCCAGCGCGTTCCAGATCAAGGTGGAAACGCACAACCACCCGACCGCGATCGCGCCATTCCCCGGCGCCTCGACCGGTGCCGGTGGCGAGATCCGCGACGAAGGCGCGACCGGCCGCGGCGGCAAGCCCAAGGCCGGCCTGACCGGCTTCTCGGTTTCGCACCTGCGCATTCCGGAACTGCCGCAGCCGTGGGAGGCGCCGCGCGCGCTGAACCCGCGCATGGCACCGGCGCTGGAAATCATGACCGACGGCCCGCTCGGTGGCGCGGCGTTCAACAACGAGTTCGGCCGCCCGAACCTGCTCGGCTACTTCCGTAGTTTCGAACTGCCCGAAGGCGCCGATCTGGTGCGCGCCTACGACAAGCCGATCATGCTGGCCGGTGGCCTCGGCGCGATCGACCGCGTGCAGGTCGACAAGATCCCGCTGCAGGCCGGTGATGCGGTCATCGTGCTGGGTGGCCCGGCGATGCTGATCGGCCTGGGCGGCGGTGCCGCCAGTTCGGTGGCCTCCGGTGAAAGCGCCGAGGACCTGGACTTCGCCAGCGTGCAGCGCGACAACCCGGAAATGGAACGCCGCTGCCAGGAGGTCATCGACCGCTGCGTGGCGATGGGCGCCGACAACCCGATCAAGTTCTTCCACGATGTCGGCGCCGGTGGCCTGTCCAATGCCATCCCCGAACTGCTGCACGACTCCAGGGTCGGCGGCGTGATCGATCTGGGCAAGGTGCCCACCGATGACCCGTCGCTGTCGCCGATGCAGCTGTGGTGCAACGAATCGCAGGAACGCTACGTGCTGGGCGTGGCCCAGGAGCGCCTGGCCGAGTTCGCCGCGCTGTGTGCTCGTGAGCGCTGCCCGTTCGCTGCAGTTGGCGTGGCGACCGCCGAGGAACATCTGGTGGTGGCCTATGGCGCCGTGCCGGGCCACACCCCGGCCGACGCACCGATCGACCTGCCGATGGACGTGCTGTTCGGCAAGCCGCCGAAGATGCACCGCGACACTGCGCACCCGCCGACACCGCGCTGGCCGGCGCTGAAGACCGGTGGCCTGGATCTGCAGGAAGCAGGCCTGCGCGTGCTCGCGCACCCGACGGTCGCCTCGAAGAACTTCCTGGTCACCATCGGTGATCGCAGCGTCGGTGGCCTGACCGCACGCGAACAGATGGTCGGTCCGTGGCAGCTGCCGGTGGCCGATGTTGCGATCACCCTGGCCGACTTCGACGGCGTCGCCGGCGAAGCGATGTCGATCGGCGAGCGCACCCCACTGGCCCTGCTCGATGCGGCTGCTTCGGCACGCATGGCGGTGGGCGAAGCGCTGACCAACCTGTGCGCGGCGCCGGTCGATGCGCTGGATGAGATCAAGCTGTCGGCGAACTGGATGGCCGCGGCCGGCCACCCGGGCGAAGACGCACTGCTGTACGACGCTGTGAAGGCAGTGGGCATGGAACTGTGCCCGCAGCTGGACATCAGCATCCCGGTGGGCAAGGACTCGTTGTCGATGCAGGCGCAGTGGCACGACCAGGGTGAGGCGCACAAGAGCGTGTCGCCGGTGTCGCTGGTGATCTCGGCGTTCGCGCCGGTGGCCGACGTGCGCCAGCAGTTGACCCCGCTGCTCGACCGGGAGGTGGACAGCGAGCTGTGGCTGATCGGCCTGGGGGCCGGCAAGCAACGCCTGGGTGGTTCGATCCTGGCCCAGGTGCATGCCGACCACAGCGAACTGCCGGCCTTTGCCGGTGCCGCCCCGGACCTGGACGATCCGCAGCGCCTGCGGGGTTTCTTCGAACTGATCCGCGATGCGCGCCAGTCCGGCCTGCTGCTGGCCTATCACGACCGCAGCGACGGCGGTGCCTTCGCCGCGTTGTGCGAAATGGCCTTCACCTCGCGCCTGGGCCTGGACATCACCCTCGATGCCTGGGGTGACGATCCGTTCCGCAGCCTGTTCAACGAAGAACTGGGTGCGGTGGTGCAGATCGCACGCGAAGACCGCGCCGCGTTTGCCGACCTTGTCGAACGCCATGCATTGACCGAATGCGCGCAGCGCATCGCCAAGCCGACCACCGCACCGGTGGTGCGCGTGTCGCTGGGTGGCGAAAACTTGGCCGAATGGCGCTGGGAAGCGTTGTTCGACGCGTGGTGGTCGGTTACCCACGCGATGCAGAAGCGCCGCGACAATCCGGCCAATGCCGACGCAGAGCGCGAGGTGGCACGTGCCTTCAACGCACCGGGCCTGAAGCCGAAGCTCAGCTTCGATCTCAACGAAGACGTGGCCGCACCGTTCATCAGCAGCGGTGCGCGCCCGCGCGTGGCCGTGCTGCGCGAGCAGGGCGTCAATGGCCAGATCGAAATGGCCAACGCCTTCGAACGCGCCGGCTTCCGCGCCTTCGACGTGCACATGAGCGACCTGATCGAAGGCCGCGTGGCGCTGCAGGACTTCACCGGCCTGGTGGCCTGTGGTGGCTTCAGCTATGGCGACGTGCTCGGTGCCGGCCGTGGCTGGGCTACCTCGATCCTGGAGCGCAGCGCACTGCGTGATGCCTTCGCCGCGTTCTTCGCACGCGAAGACAGCTTCGCGCTGGGCGTGTGCAATGGCTGCCAGATGATGAGCCAGCTGAAGAACATCATTCCGGGTGCCGAGCACTGGCCGCAGTTCCGCCGCAATGCCAGCGAGCAGTTCGAAGCCCGTACCGCACTGCTGGAAGTGGTGGAGTCGCCGTCGATCCTGCTGCGTGGCATGGCCGGCTCGCGCCTGCCGGTGGCGGTGGCGCATGGTGAAGGCCAGGCAGTGTTCGACACGGCCGTCGACCAGGCCGCGGCCCGCGTCTCGCTGCGTTACATTGATGGCCATGGCAACGTTGCCAGCCAGTATCCGCTGAATCCGAATGGTTCGCCGGATGGCATCACCGGCCTCACCAGCAGCGACGGCCGGGTCACCATCATGATGCCGCACCCCGAGCGCACCCCGCGCGCGCTCAACATGAGCTGGGCGCCGGCCGAATGGCAGGGTGATTCGCCGTGGATGCGCATGTTCCGCAACGCACGGGTGTGGTGCGGCTGATCGCAGCATTGCGCGCACGGCGCAATGCCATCGCGTATGGAAAACCCGCCGCGTTGCCGGCGGGTTTTTCTTTGCGCGCGCGAAACCCTTGTCGCGCCCGCTAGTTACATCGATTTTCATGCGCCAGCAGTTCGTCACGTGTGCATAACGAAGTTCTTTTATAAACACGCGAAATGGTGAACTGCTTCACGGCAATAGGATTTGCCGTGTCAAAGTCTTGACGATCTGCAAAGTTGCCGTTAACACTTGAAGCCCGTTTCAGAATCATTCATTTCGCAGTAACCGCTTGGCGCATGCGCTCGGGTTTCTGTCGCTGCGCGCCGTTCGGCATTACCCGCAGTAAATCACGCGAATAGACGCCCCCAGGGGACGCTGGGCCAGAAGGCTCGGCAATGGCGTCGCTTTGCCCAAAACCAGTCCAATCAGGAGCCGTACCGATGAATCGGATTTATCGCAAGGTCTGGAACAAAGCATTGGGTCAGTTGGTGGTGGCCTCGGAGCTGGCCTCCTCCGACAGCAGCGGTGGTGTTGTCGACCAGCGCCGCGATACGACACAGGCCACGCCCGCGCTGTTGGCGGTGGCACTGGGCCTGGTATTGGGATTGGGCATGAGCAGTTCCGCCGCTGCACAGTCGGTGCAGATCGGTGGCAGCGCCACCTGTGTGGCACTCAGCGGCAAGCTGCTGGAAAAGTGCCTGGTTGAAGGCACGGCCAGTGCCAAGGGCAGCAACGCGGTGGCGATCGGTGGCAACAGCAGCGCCAGTGCAGCCAACAGCGTTGCGCTGGGCGCAGGCTCCAAGGCTACGCGCGCCAACACGGTGTCTGTCGGCGATGCCGGCAAGGAACGGCAGATCACCAACGTGGCCGCCGGTACCCAGGCCACCGATGCGGTGAACAAGGGGCAGCTGGATGCGCAGGCGCGCGCCACGCAGGCCGCGCTGGCGGATGTCGCCGCAGCTGGGGACCGCTACTTCAAGGCTGATGGCGCAGGTGATGACAGCGACGCGGCCAAGATCGACGGGCAAGGCGCGGTAGCCGCCGGTGCCGGCGCCCAGTCCCTGGCCAATGCCACCACCGCCATCGGCACCCAGGCCATTGCCGCCGGTCTCGGCGCCAGTGCGTTCGGACAAGGCGCATTGGCGATCGGCGATGCCAGCGTGGTGGTCGGGCAGAGCGCCGCAGCGTTCGGTCTCGGTGACACCGCCGTTGGCGCCAGCGCCTATGCCGCCAGCGAGAACGGCGCGGCCACCGCGCTGGGTGCGTTGTCCGAAGCAAGCGCCGACGGCGCCACTGCCGTAGGTGGTGGCGCTGTGGCGATGGGCCCAGGCAGTTCCGCACTGGGTCGAGGCGCCACTGCCGCAAACGAAGCCTCGATTGCGGTGGGTGCATTCAGTACCGCCGTGGGCGAATACAGCACCGCACTGGGCTCCAATTCGGCGGCGGTTGCCACCGGTAGCGTGGCGCTGGGCGCAGGCTCGCTGGCCGACCGTGTCGATACGGTGTCCGTCGGTGCGACCGAGTACGGCCTGACCCGGCAGATCACCAGCGTTGCGGCAGGTACTGAAGATACCGACGCGGTCAATGTCGGCCAGCTGAAGGACGTGGCTACCGTGGCCGATGCCACCGCCAAGCGATTCCAGGCTACTGGCAGCAGCAACAGCGATGCCGGCGCGCTGGCCGAAGGTGACGAGGCACTGGCGGCCGGCGAGGCGGCCAACGCCATCGGCAACGGCGCCACCGCTGTGGGCGCGGGCGCCAACGCCATTGCGCAGAACGCGACCGCCGTGGGCAACAACGCACTGGCCTCGGGCCAGAACAGTGCCGCGTTCGGCAACAACGCACAGGCCAACGGCCCGGGCAGCGTCGCCGTCGGTGGTGCCGCTGTCGATGCCGATGGCAATCCGCTGATCACCAGTGGCGGCGTACCGGTGGAAACCGGCGCCACCAGTGCCGGTGTCGGTGGCACCGCGGTGGGCGCCAGTGCCGAAGCCAGCGGCTTTGCGGCGTCGTCCTACGGGGTAGGTGCCTATGCCGCCGGCGCGCAGGCATCCGCGTTCGGTGCGGTCGCCAACGCCATCGGTGATTACTCCACGGCGCTGGGTACGCAGAGCAACGCCACCGGCACCAGCAGCGTGGCCATCGGTGGCCCGGCCGACCTGATTCCCGGCCTGGGTTTCTTCGTGCAGACCCAGGCCAGCGGCGAAGCGGCGACAGCCGTCGGTGCCGGTGCCATCGCAAGCGGTGACCGCGCGGTGGCCAACGGCAGCCTGACCGAAGCCTCCGGTGCTGAAGCCACGGCCGTTGGCTACTTCGCTTACGCCCCGGGTGAGAATGCCAGCGCACTCGGCGCGCAGACCTGGGCCAGCGGCGCACAGAGCACGGCCGTCGGGTACTACGCCACCGCGCGTGGCGCCAACAGCGTCGCGCTTGGCGCGAATTCCGAAGCGGTGCGCGCCAACAGCGTGGCCGTCGGCAGTGCCGGCAACGAACGGCAGATCACCAGCGTCGCTGCCGGCAGCGAAGCCACCGATGCAGTGAACAAGGCGCAGCTGGACGCCGTGGCCAGTACCGCGGACAACACCGCGCGCTTCTTCCAGGCCCAGCCGGAAGCGGGCAGTAATGCCGGTGCGCTCGCCGAGGGCGAAGGCGCGGTGGCGTCCGGTTCGTCGAGCAATGCGATCGGCGTCGGTGCGGTTGCACATGGCGCCGCCGCTTCGGCGATCGGTGATGACAGCGTGGCGGTGGGTCGCAACAGCAGCGCCACCGGCAACGGCGGTGTTGCCATCGGTGGCCTCGGCCAGGCCTACGACGAGTACAACCAGCCGATCATCGGTGCCGACGGCACGGCGCAGCAGGTAGGCACCACCGCCGTCGCCAACGCCACCGCAGTGGGCAGCGGCGCACAGGCCACCGGCGCCGCCAGCAGCGCGTTCGGCAATGCGGCCAAGGCCAGCGGGGACAACAGCTTCGCTGCTGGCGGCACGTCGCGTGCAACCGGCAGCTATGCGGTCGCGGTTGGTGACAGCGCCTTCGCCAGCAGCGATGACAGCACCGCGGTAGGGGGTTACAGCTGGGCGACGGCCAGTGGCGCAGCAGCGTTCGGTTCGGGTGCGTGGGCCACCGCCACCAACGCGTCGGCCTTTGGCAACGCGGCCTGGGCCAGTGGCAGCGGCGCAACCTCCATCGGCTACAACAGCTGGGCCAATGGGGCCAGTTCCACTGCGGTCGGCCGCGGTGCGTTCGGCTATGGCGACAACAGCGTGGCACTGGGCTTCCAGGCGCTGGGCAACAGCATCAACAGCATCGCCATCGGTACCAATACGGTGGCCGGCGGCGAAAGTGCGATCGCGTTGGGCGCCGGCAGCAACGCCAGCGCCAGCAATGCTGTCGCGCTCGGTGCCGGTTCAGTTGCCAGCCGTGCACGCACGGTGTCGGTGGGCAGCAGCGGCAACGAACGCCAGGTCACCAACGTCGCTGCCGGTACCCAAGCCACGGACGCGGTGAACAAGGCACAGCTGGATGCAGTGGCAACCACCGCCACCACCACCAGCCGCTTCTTCCAGGCCAGCGGCAACGGCGACGACGTGACTGGTGCCCTGGTAGACGGTGACAACGCGCTGGCCGCCGGTGATGCGGCCAACGCCATCGGCAACGGCGCCACCGCGCTCGGCAGTGGTGCCAATGCGCTGGCCAACAACGCGCAGGCGATCGGCTTCAACGCGCTGGCCAGCGCCGCCAACGCCAGCGCCGTCGGCGCCAACGCGCAGGCCACCGGTGAGTACGCCACCGCACAGGGCGCGGAAAGCGAAGCCAGCGGCGAGCAGAGCGCGGCGTTCGGCGCGGCCAGCGTTGCCAGTGGCGCCGGAAGCACTGCCAATGGCGTTCTGTCCGAAGCGTCCGGTGAAGAGGCCGTAGCCGTGGGCTACTTCAGCAATGCCAGCGGCGATGCGGCCACCGCTGTCGGCAGCGAGAGCGTGGCCAGCGGCACCGCGTCGGCAGCGTTCGGCATCGGTGCAGAAGCGACCGGTGGCTACAGCACCGCCATCGGTGGCTATGCGCAGGCCTCGGCGTTCAACGCCACCGCCTTCGGCAACTTCGCCAATGCCTCCGGTTCCAACAGTGTGGCAGTGGGTGGCGATGCGGAAGCCTCCGGTGCCTACAGCACGGCCACCGGCCAGGGCAGCCTGGCCACCGGCACCAACAGTGTTGCCGTCGGCGGTTCGCTGTTCGGCGTGCTGGCCACCGAAGCATCGGGCAACTACTCCACCGCCGTCGGTGGTGGCGCCTGGTCCGGTGGCATCAACAGCACCGCACTGGGCAACGCCGCCGAATCGCGCGCGTCCAACAGCGTGGCGCTGGGTGCCGATTCGATCGCCGACCGCGACAACACCGTGTCGGTGGGCGGTGGTGGCAATACCCGCCAGATCACCAACGTGGCTGCTGGCACGCAGGGCACTGATGCGGTCAACAAGAACCAGCTCGACGCCGTAGCCGCTGCAGCGGAAAAGACCAGCAGGCAGTTCCAGGCCAGTGGCAACGCCGATGGTGAAACCGGCGCCCTGGTTGAGGGCGACAACGCGTTGGCCGCCGGTGATGCGGCCAACGCCATCGGCAACGGCGCCACCGCACTCGGTAGCGGCGCCAATGCGCTGGCGGCCAACGCCACGGCGGTGGGCCTCGATGCGCTGGCCACCGGCGACAACGCCGCAGCGTTGGGCAGTGCCGCACAGGCCACCGGCGAAGACAGCCTTGCGCTCGGCACCGGCGCCAGCGCCAGCGAGCTGGGTGCCAGTGCCGTGGGTGCGCGTGCACAGGCCAGTGGTGCATACAGCACCGCGACCGGCACTGAATCCAACGCCAGCGGCACGCAGGCACTGGCCAGCGGCTTCCGCAGCGCCGCCTCGGCCGATGGCACCACCGCCGTCGGTGGCTATGCCGAAGCAAGCGGACGCCTCGGCACCGCGTTGGGCTATGGCTCGGCGGCCAGTGGTGCCAACACCACGGCAGTCGGCTTCGGCGCTGCCGCGGCCGGTACCGGTGCCGTGGCCGTAGGTCAGTCCAGCGAGGCCAGTGGCGAGGAGAGTGTGGCCATTGGTGGCAGCACCTTCTTCGGCTTGATCCCGTCGCGTGCCAGCGGCACTGGTGCAGCGGCATTCGGTGCGGGTGCGTGGGCGACCGAAGACTACGCGACCGCGATCGGCTGGAACTCGTGGGCGGATGCGGCGGATGCCACTGCGCTGGGTGCCGGTGCCACCGCCAGTGGGTTGAACAGCGTGGCGCTGGGCGCCGGCTCCAAGGCCGAGCGCGACAATACCGTGGCTGTGGGAACCGCGGGCGGTGAGCGCCAGGTGACCCATGTTGCAGCCGGCACTGAAGCCACCGATGCGGTGAACAAGGGCCAGCTGGACGCGGTGGCCAGCGTTGCCGACAAGACCAGCCGCCAGTTCCAGGCCAGCGGCAATGCCGATGGCGAAGCAGGCGCACTGGTGGAGGGTGACAACGCGCTCGCCGCTGGCAATGCGGCAAATGCAATTGGCAACGGCGCTACGGCGTTGGGCAGCGGCGCAACGGTGGTCGCTGCCAATGCCACGGCGGTCGGCGTCGACGCACTGGCCACGGCCGAGCAGAGCGTGGCCATCGGCAGCGGTGCCAGCAGCACCGCAGACAGTGCCGTTGCGCTGGGTGCACAGAGCAGCAGCGGCGGCGCCGCCAGCATTGCGATCGGCGCGCAGTCGCAGTCGCAGGGCATCGGGGCGACCGCTGTCGGTGGCATGGCCGAGGCCGCCGGCCTTGCGGCTACCGCAGTGGGCTACGGCGCGATCGCCGATGGCCGCGAAACGACCGCAGTCGGCAACTTCGCGCAGGCCAGCGGCTGGCGCGCCACGGCGTTTGGTGCAGGTGCCAGCGCCGGCTTCTTCGGCACCGCCGTAGGCAGTGCTGCGCAGGCCGCCGATGTTTCCACGGCGGTGGGCCAGGGCACCATCGCGCAGATCGCCGGCGCCGGCTTCGGCGTGCAGGCAAAGGCTGGCGAGTACGGCACCGCTCTGGGCAACAACGCCGCCACCGGGTTGAACGGCGTGGCGGTCGGCTTCAACGCACTGGCCGGACAGGATGCCGCCAGCGCCAGCGCCGGCCAGTTCACTACCGCCATCGGCAGTGAAGCGTGGGCCACCGAAGATGGCGCCACCGTGGTCGGTTACAACAGCTATGCGCAGGCCAGCAACGCGACGGTGCTCGGCAGCAACACCTGGACCACCAAGGACGCCGGTAACAGCGTCGCGTTGGGCGCGGGCTCGCTGGCCGACCGCGCCAACACGGTGTCGGTGGGTGCTGCGCAGGAGTGGCTCGATGCCGCCGGCGTCACCCACAGCGCGATCAACCGCCAGCTCACCAATGTCGCGGCGGGTACGCAGGCCACCGATGCGGTGAACAAGGGCCAGCTCGATGCAGTGGCCGCCACCGCCGATGCGGTCGGCCAACGCTTCAAGGCCAACGGTTCGGGTACCGCCAGTGCCACCGGCACCGATGCCGTGGCCATTGGCGGCAACGCCAACGCCAGTGGCGGCCGCAGCAATGCGTTGGGCAGCGGTGCCGCGGCCATCGGCAATGCGACGCTGGCACTGGGTGCCAACAGCGGCGCCAGCGGCAACAACTCGGTGGCATTGGGTGCCGGTTCGCGCGCGCTGGAGGCCAACGTGGTCTCGGTCGGCGGTGGCAACGGCACCGCCGGTCCGGCCACGCGGCGCATCGTCAACGTCGCCGACGGCCGCATCGCTGCCGGCAGCACCGATGCGATCACCGGCTCCCAGCTCAACGTCACCAACCAGCGGGTGGGAGCAGTGGAAACCCGCGTGGGTGACTTCGACTCGCGCATCGCGACGGTCGAGACCACGGCGGCCAGTGCGGTCGGCTACGACGACGCCAGCCGTGACCGACTGACCCTGTCCGGTTTCCAGGGCACCACCATCGACAACGTCGGTGCCGGCAGCATCGCCGCCGGTAGCCGCCAGGCGATCAACGGCGGGCAGCTGTTCCAGTCGCTAAGTGATGCCGCCAGCTTCCTCGGCGGTGGCGCCAGCGTTGGCATGCAGGGCGTGTTCGTGGCGCCGAACTACGTGATCCAGGGCGCCACCTACAGCAACGTCGGCGATGCGCTGGGCGCGCTGGACCGCAAGGTCAGCGAGATCGACCGTCGCACCGCCGGTGGCACGCGTGCCGGAACCGCCAGCCTGCGCGCGATGAGTGCCTCGCTGGATGACAGCCCGCTGGCCAGCGCCGCGGATGCGCGTGCAACAGCCGATGCAGCACCGGCCGGCACCGCGCGGGTGCAGGGTACGCCGACGGCCGCCGCGGCGGGTGCTGGCATTCCGGTCGGGACCCCGGCGACCGGCGCCAATGCGGTGGCCATGGGCGAGGGCGCCGTCGCCAGCGGCGCGTCGTCCACCGCCGTCGGCCAGGGTGCCAGTGCCACGGCTGCCAACGCCGTGGCACTGGGCCAGGGTTCGGTCGCCGATCGTGCCAACACCGTGTCGGTCGGCAGCGAAGGCAACGAACGCCAGGTCACCAACGTCGCCGCCGGCACCACCGCCACCGACGCCGTCAACAAGGGCCAGCTGGACCGTGGCGTAGCCACGGCGAACAGCTACACCGACAGCCGCGTCCAGGCCGTCGCCGACAGCTTCGATGTGTTCAAGGGCGAAATCGATGGACGCCTGCGCCACATGGACCGCCGCATCGACCGCCAGGGTGCGATGAGTGCGGCGATGCTCAACATGGCCACCAGTGCCGCCGGTATCCGCACCCAGAACCGGGTCGGCGTCGGCATCGGTTTCCAGGGCGGCGAGTCGGCGTTGTCGCTGGGCTACCAGCGTGCGATCAGCGATCGCGCCACGGTTACCTTCGGCGGTGCCTTCAGCAGTGACGACAGCTCGGTTGGCGTCGGTGCCGGCTTCGGCTGGTAAGCCAAACCACTGCGCCGGCGGCCACCCACGCCGGCGCCAAACCTGCAAACAGGGCCTGGGGGGAGGTCACGGCAATCCCGGCTGGGCCGGCCGGGAGTCGTCAAGGAATGATGGCCGCAGTGTTGGTTCGATCCATGACCCAGAAGAGGAATTCGACGTGATCAAGAAGCAGAACCTTCGCATCAATGTGCTTGCCGCCGCCGTGCTGTCGATGACCGCCGTCGGTGCCGTCCACGCCGCCGGGTTGCCGACCCGTGAACCGGTGCGCCAGGCCAGCACCGCCGAGCCGGGCACCCAGCGCATCATCGTCAAGTACCGTGCCGGCACCGCTGCGGCGGGCGACCGGTCGGCCAAGCTGTCCACCGTGCAGTCCGCGCTGACCCGCGCCAGCCTGTCCGGTGGCACTACCCGCGCCAGCGCGCTCGGCCCGCAGGTCGTGCGCAGGCTGGGCGTCGGTGCCGACCTGATCCGCCTGCAGGGGCGCCTGGCGCCTGCCGAACTGCAGCGCGTGCTGAAGGAACTGAAGGCCGATCCGTCCGTGCAGTACGCCGAGGCCGATGTGAAGCTGCGCCGTACCGAGCTGCGTGCCGGTGACGTGCAGCCGGCGCTGGCGCCGAATGATCCCTATTACCAGCAGTACCAGTGGCACCTGCACAACGCCACCGGCGGCATCAACGCACCGTCGGCGTGGGATGTATCGCAGGGCGAAGGCGTGGTGGTGGCGGTACTCGACACCGGCATCCTGCCGCAGCACCCGGACCTGGTCGGCAACCTGCTGGAAGGCTACGACTTCATCAGCGATGCCGAGACGTCGCGCCGTGCCACCAACGACCGCGTGCCGGGCGCGCAGGACTATGGTGACTGGGTCGAGAACGACAACGAGTGCTACACCGGCTCCGTCGCCGAGGACAGCTCCTGGCACGGTACCCATGTGGCCGGTACCGTGGCCGAGCAGACCAACAACGGCGTCGGCATGGCCGGTGTCGCGCACAAGGCCAAGGTGCTGCCGGTCCGCGTGCTCGGCAAGTGCGGTGGCTACCTTTCCGATATAGCCGACGCCATCACCTGGGCCTCCGGCGGCACGGTGGCCGGCGTACCCGCCAATGCCAACCCGGCCGAGGTCATCAACATGAGCCTCGGCGGCAGCGGCAGCTGCGACGGGACCTACCAGGAAGCGATCAATGGCGCGATCTCGCGTGGCACCACCGTGGTCGTGGCGGCCGGCAACGAGACCGACAACGCCTCCAAATACCGTCCAGCCAGTTGCGACGGCGTGGTGACCGTCGGCGCCACCCGCATTACCGGCGGCATCACCTACTACTCCAACTACGGCACCCGCGTGGACCTGTCCGGTCCGGGTGGTGGTGGCAGCGTCGATGGCAATCCCGGCGGCTACGTCTGGCAGTCCGGTTCCGATGCGGCCACCACGCCGGAGTCGGGCAGCTACAGCTACATGGGCATGGGCGGCACGTCGATGGCCTCGCCGCACGTGGCTGCCGTCGCTGCACTGGTGCAGAGCGCGCTGATCGCCAAGGGCAAGGATCCGCTGGCCCCCGCCGCGATGCGCACCCTGCTGAAGGAAACCGCGCGTCCGTTCCCGGTCAGCATCCCGACCGCCACTCCGATCGGCACCGGCATCGTCGATGCCAAGGCGGCGCTGGCCAAGGCGCTGGAAGAGCCGTGCACCGAGAACTGTGGACCGGTGGCGACGCCGCTGACCAACAAGGCCGCCGTGGGGGGGCTGAACGGCACGGCCGGCAGCAGCCGCCTGTACAGCTTCGAGGCAGCCGCTGGCAAGCAGCTCAGCGTGATCACCTACGGTGGCACCGGCAACGTGTCCGTCTACATCGCCCAGGGTCGCGAGCCGAGCGCCAGCGACAACGATGGCAAGTCGACCCGTCCCGGCACGTCCGAAACGGTACGGGTGAACAAGCCGGTGGCAGGCACCTACTACATCAAGGTAGTGGGCGAAGCGGCCTACAACGGCGTGAGCATCCTCGCCACGCAGTAAGCCTGACGTGTCGTAGTTGAACGGCCGAGGCCCGTCATCCTGTGTGACGGGCTTCGTCTTTTTACGAAAGCTGGCCGCAGGGCGGCGGAAATCATGGCTTAACTGCTAAAGTCGGTCCGATTGACAGGAGAGTCACGTGAACGCGCTCGCTGCAACCGTTACCGACGATGCCGAAGGCCGCATCCTGGATGCGCTGCTGGCACGCGGCCGGCTCAAGGAAGGAGACCTGGCGCGCGCGCGGCCGTTGCACGCCGAGGCCGGCGGCAGCCTGCTGGGCCTGCTGGTGCGCCTGGGCCTGGTGTCTGAACGCGACCAGGCACAGACCAGCGCGGAGGTGCTGGGCCTGCCGCTGCTGGAGGGCAGGCAGGTGCCGGAGGCCCCGCCACAGGCACTGGCCGAGGGCATGCCACTGTCGCTGCGCTTCCTGAAGCAGTTCCATGTGTGCCCGCTGGAGTTGAATGAACACGGGGTGCGTCTGTGGCTGGCCGATGCCCACGATGCCTATCCGCAGCAGGCCGTGCAGTTGGCGCTGGGGGTTCCGGTGACACCGGTGCTGGGCATGCGCGCGGAGATCGATGACCTGGTCGAGCGCTGGTTCGGCCAGGGCCGCAGCGCGATGGGCGCGATCGTGGAGACCGCAGACGGCGAGGGCGGCGCGGTCGACGATATCGAGCACCTGCGCGACCTGGCCTCGGAAGCGCCGGTGATCCGCCTGGTCAACCTGGTGATCCAGCGTGCGGTGGAACTGCGCGCGTCGGACATCCATGTCGAACCGTTCGAGAGCCGCCTGAAGGTCCGCTACCGTGTCGATGGCGTGCTGGTGGAGGGCGAAAGCCCGCCGGCCAACCTCACCGCAGCGGTGATCAGCCGCATCAAGATCATGGCCCGGCTCAACATTGCCGAGCGCCGCCTGCCGCAGGACGGCCGCATCATGCTGCGCGTGCAGGGCAAGGAGCTGGACCTGCGCGTGAGCACCGTGCCGACCGCGCACGGCGAAAGCGTGGTGATGCGCCTGCTCGACCGCGAGACAGTGGTGTTTGATTTCCACCGGCTGGGGTTCACCGATGCGTTCCTGCCGCAGTTCCGCAAGGTGCTGGAACAGCCGCACGGCATCCTGCTGGTGACCGGCCCGACCGGCTCGGGCAAGACCACCACGCTGTACACCGCGCTGAGCCAGCTCAATACCGCCGACGTCAAGATCATCACGGTCGAGGACCCGGTCGAGTACCAGATCGAGGGCATCAACCAGATCCAGGCCAAGCCGCAGATCGGCCTGGACTTCGCCAACGCGCTGCGCAGCATCGTGCGCCAGGATCCGGACATCATCATGATCGGCGAAATGCGCGATCTGGAAACCGCGCGCATCGCGATCCAGTCGGCACTGACCGGCCATCTGGTGCTGTCCACCCTGCACACCAACAATGCCGCCGGTGGTATCACCCGCCTGCTCGACATGGGCGTGGAAGACTACCTGCTCACCTCCACCATCAACGGGATTCTGGCCCAGCGCCTGGTGCGCCGGCTGGAACCGACCCACGCCGAGCGCTACGAGGCTTCGCCGGAGGAAATCAAACGCTTCGAGCTGCGCCGCCTGCAGCCGGAAGGGCCGATCCATCTGTTCCGCCCCAGGCCCTCGGCGCTGGCGCCGACCGGTTACCTCGGTCGTACCACCATCATGGAATTCCTGGTGATGAACGATGCGCTGCGGCGTGCGGTGATGCGCCGCGACGGCATGGGCGAGATCGAACGCATTGCCCGCGAAGCCGGCATGCGCACGATGTACGAAGACGGCCTGTCCAAGGCCCTCAGTGGGCAGACGACCATCGAGGAAGTCCTGCGTGTCACCGAGGAAAGCTGATGCGCGCAGGACGACGGGGCTGACATGCCGACCTACCGTTACAAGGCACTGAATCCGCACGGCGAGATCTTCGACGGGCAGATGGAAGCGGCCAGCGAGGCCGAGCTGGTCGCGCGCCTGCAGGACCAGGGCCATCTGCCGATGGAGACACAGCTGGCCGATGGCGGTGCGATCGGTGGCGGTACCTGGCGCAACCTGTTCCGCCAACGGCCGCTGCAGGGCGCGGCATTGCTGCAGTTCACCCAGCAGCTGGCGACACTGCTCGGTGCGGGCCAGCCGCTGGACCGCGCGCTGTCGATCCTGCTCGGGTTGCCCGAAGACGATCGTTCGCGTCGCGCGATCACCGACATCCGCGATGTGGTGCGCGGTGGCGCGCCGCTGTCGATCGCACTGGAACGCCAGCATGGGTTGTTCTCGCGCCTGTACGTGAACATGGTGCGTGCCGGTGAGGCCGGCGGCAGCCTGCACGAAACCCTGCAGCGCCTGGCCGACTACCTCGAACGCAGCCGGGCCCTGCAGGGCAAGGTGATCAACGCGCTGGTGTACCCGGCCATCCTGCTGGTGGTGGTGGGTGGTGCGCTGCTGTTCCTGCTTGGCTACGTGGTGCCGCAGTTCGCGCAGATGTACGAGAGCCTGGACGTGGCGCTGCCGTGGTTCACCAACGCAGTGCTGCAGCTGGGCCTGTTCGTGCGTGACTGGTGGGTGCTGCTGCTGGTGGTGCCGGCGCTGGTGGCGCTGTTCTTCGAACGCAAGGCGCGGCAGCCGGCCTTCCGGTTGGCGCTGGATGGTTGGCTACTGCAGCGCCGCGGCATCGGTCGTCTCGTCGGTGAACTGGAAACCGCGCGCCTGGCGCGCACGCTGGGCACCCTGCTGCGCAACGGCGTGCCCCTGCTGGGTGCACTGGGCATCGCCCGCAACGTACTGGGCAACCGCGCGCTGGCAGCCGACGTGGAAACGGCCGCCGATGAAGTGAAGAACGGCGCCGGCCTGTCGCTGGCACTGTCGCGAGGCAAGCGTTTCCCGCGCCTGGCCCTGCAGATGATCCAGGTTGGCGAGGAGTCCGGCGCGCTCGATACCATGCTGTTGAAAGCGGCTGACACCTTCGAACAGGACAGCGCCCGCCGCATCGACCGCCTGTTGGCGGCGATGGTGCCGGCGATCACCCTGGTGCTGGCCTCGGTGGTGGGTGCGGTGATCGTTGCCGTGCTGGTGCCGCTGTACGACCTGACCAATGCCATCGGTTGACGATGGATCCCTACGCAACCCCGACACTCCGCAACTGAAAGGACCGACCATGATTGCTTCCCGTCGACCGATCCGCCTTTCCTTCACCGCAGCGCGCAACCAGTCGGGCATGAGCCTGCTGGAGATCATCATCGTCATCGTGCTGATCGGCGCGGTGCTGACCCTGGTCGCCAGCCGCGTGCTGGGTGGCGCCGACCGCGGCAAGGCCAACATTGCCAAGGCACAGGTGCAGACCGTCGCATCCAAGGTCGACAACTACCAGATCGATACCGGCAAGCTGCCCGGCTCGCTCAATGATCTGGTGACTGCACCGGCTGGCGTGGCTGGCTGGCTGGGGCCCTATGCCAAGCCGGCCGATCTGAACGATCCGTGGGGCCATGCGCTGGAATACCGCACGCCGGGCGAGGGCCAGCCGTATGAGCTGATCAGCCTGGGCAAGGACGGCAAGGCCGGTGGCAGCAGTGTCGACGCCGACATCCGCTACCAGCCGTAACCGGGCATGTCGCGTTTCCTGCCGCGCCGGTTGCAACGCCCGCGCCTGCCCGGCAGGCGCGCAGCGGGCCTGTCGCTGCTGGAAATGCTGCTGGTGATCGCGCTGATCGCCGCGATCGGCCTGATCACCGCTGCCGGCCTGTCACGCGGTTTCGCTGGCATGCAGCTGCGCAGCGCCGGCAAGGACATCGCCAACCAGCTGCGCATGGTGCGCGCGCAGGCGATCACCCGCGGCGAGCCGCAGCGCTTTGTCATCGAGCCGGCCAAGCGGCGCTGGGAAGGCGCCAACCAGCGCCACGGTGACGTGCCGGCACAGCTGCAGGTGCAGTTCGAAGGCGCCGCGCAGCTGGCCACCGCGCCGGGGCAGGGCGTGATCGAGTTCCACCCCGATGGCGGCTCCAGCGGTGGCCGCATCCGGCTGCAGCGTGACGACGCCGAATGGCGCATCGACGTGGGCTGGCTGACCGGTGAGGTCCGCTCTGGCCCTTGGCGGGCGCAATGAAGCGGCGCGCCCGCGGCTTCACCCTGCTGGAAGTGATCATCGCCTTCGCCCTGCTGGGCCTGGCGCTGACGCTGCTGCTGGGCAGCCTGTCCGGTGGCGCAAAACAGGTGCGCGATGCCGAGCTGCGCACGCGCGCGGTGCTGCATGCGCAGTCGCTGCTGGCCGAAACCGGCGTCGCCTCGCCGCTGCAGGCAGGCAGCCGGCAGGGAGACTGGGAGCAGGGGCGCTACCACTGGGAATTGCAGGTCCAGCCGTGGGCGGAGCCGCGCGCAGGCAATGTCGCGCAGGCAACGTCACCGGGAACCCCCTGGCTGGCCGAACTGCAGCTGCAGGTGCGCTGGGGTGACAGCGAGCGCGAACAGCTGCGCTGGCGCAGCCTGCGCCTGTTGCCGCCCGACCTGGAGAATGCGCGGTGAAGCGCCGCGCCGCAGGGTTCACCCTGGTCGAAGTAATGCTGGCCACCGTGCTGCTGGCCGGCGGCCTGGCATTGGCCTTTGCCAGCGTGCGCTCGGCGATGGCGGTCAGCCAGCGCGGCGAACAGATCGCCGCCGAAAGTGAACGCATGCGGGCGGTCGAGTCTCTGCTGCGCAGGCAGCTGGCCGGCGCACTGCGCACCCCGCTGGAGGTCCCGGACCCCACCCGCGAACCGGTGTTCTTCCAAGGGGAAGAACAGCGCATGCTGTTCGCCGCCGACCTGCCCGGCTACCTCGGCCGTGGAGGCTCCTACCTGCACGCGCTGCAGGTGGACGGACGCGAGGGGCAACAGCGCCTGCTGCTGGACCTAGTGTTGCTGCAGGAAGGCGAGCGCATCGCCGAGAATCCGCCACGCCCGCCGGAGGTGTTGGTTGAGAACCTGAAGTCGGTGCAGCTGCGCTATCGCGGCATCGATGCGGGCACCGGTCAGATGAGTGACTGGATGCCGCGCTGGGACGATACCCGGCGGCTGCCGATGCTGGTGGAGATCAGGATCGTGCCCGCCAAGGGCGCGCCCTGGCCATTGCTGGTGGTGGCACCGCGCGCCGGTGGCAGTGGAGGTGCGCGATGAACCGGCAACACGGTGCGGCGCTGGTGCTGGTGCTGTGGCTGATCGCATTGATGACCGCGCTGGTCGGTGCGTTCGCGCTGAGCGCACGGGTCGAGCATCTGCAGCAGCGGGTACTGGATGACGATGCACGCGGGCAGGAACGTGCGCGCGCCGGCCTGGAGTACGCGCTGCTGCGCCTGTCCGCTGATCCGCTGCGGGCGCCCTGGCGTGCCGATGGCCGCACCTACCGCTGGCAGTTCGATGACGCCAGCATCGAGATCAAGGTGCTGGACGAGAATGGCAAGATCAACCTCAACCTGGCCGACGTGACCCTGCTGACGGCGTTCCTCAAGGCACTCGGTGAAGACGAAGGCGCTGCCCGGCAGATGGCCGGCGCCATTGTTGACTGGCGTGATGAAGACAGCCTGCTGCAGCCCGGTGGCGGTGCCGAAGCGCCGGACTACGCGGCGGCCGGGTTGCCGTATGGCCCGCGCAACAAGCGCTTTGAGACACTCGGCGAACTGCAGCGGGTGCTGGGCATGCGCGGCCCGCTGTACAAGGCCATGCTGCCCCACCTGACCCTGTACAGCCGCCAGGCGCGCCCGGATCCCCAGTTCGCCAGCGCGCCGGTGCTGACCGCACTGGGGCTGGATGCGGATACCGTGCTGGCGCAGCGCGCCCAGCAGGAGCGTGACGCAGATACCGCTGGCGGTGCGACAACGCTTGCCAGCAGCAGCGGCACCTATAGTATCGAGTCCCGTGCAACCGACAGCAGTGGACGCCGGTCGGTGTTGCAGGCAGTGGTACGCAATGGCTCGGGCGGGGTTCCCGGGCGGTCCTACACAGTGCTTCGCTGGGAGCAGGGAATGACAGCAAGATGACGGCATGGCAGGACAGTGTGCGGCAGGTGCAGGGCCGGATCGGCCCGGGCGCCGGCCGTTTCCTGCGCTGGTGGCGGCAATCGCTGCTGGCGTGGGTGCCGGCCCGTTGGCAGTGGGCGCTGGGCTGGGCACAGGCGCGCCTGCTGCTGCAGCGCCAGGGTGACCAGCTGCAGGTCTGGCGTGAGGCCGGTGAACGCCGCGAAGCGGTTGCCAGCGTGCCATGGCCGCTGTCGCCGGTGGAACTGGACCGCGTGCTGGAACCGCGGCTGCGCAGCCTGCCACGGGTGTGGCTGCTGCCGGCCAGCGAGGTACTGCGTCGTCATCTGCGCTTGCCCGCGGCTGCGGCCGACCGCCTGCGCGCCGTGGTCGGTTTCGAGATCGACCGCCAGACGCCGTTCGAATCGAGCCAGGTCAGCTTTGACGTGCGTGAGCTGGGGGGCGCAGCCGAGGGCCAGCTGCAGGTCGAACTGATCGCCTGGCCGCTGCGCCAGCTGGAAGCGTGGCGGGCCAGCGTGGGCGAGTGGGCCGATGCACTGGCCGGTGTCGATGCCATCGACAGCGAGGGTGAGCCTCTGCAGGTGAACCTGCTGCCACCGGCGCAGCGCCAGTTGCGCGCGGATCCCATGCGGCGCTGGAATGTGCTGTTGGCGGTGGCCGCGCTGGTGATGCTGGTGCTGGCCGCCGTGCAGCTGCTCGACAACCGCCGTGACGCTGCCGATGCGCTGCGTGCGCAGGTCGAGCGCAGTGCACGCAGTGCGCGTGGTGTCGCCAGCGAACGCGCGCAGCTGCAGGCGCTGATCGATGGTGCCGCATTCCTGGAAAAGCAGCGCAGCCAGCGTGCCGGAACGGTGGAAATCTGGAATGAACTGACCCGGCGCCTGCCGGAGGGCACCTACCTGGAAAAGCTGGCCATCGAGAACAACAACCTGCAGCTGATCGGCCTGAGCCGCGAGGCCTCGCAGCTGGTGCAGCTGCTGCAGGATGCGCCGCAGTGGCGCAAGGTCAATCTGACCGGCGTACTGCAGGCCGATGGCGCCGCCAGTGGCCGTGACCGCTTCACCATGACCGCCGAACTGCAGCCGTTGCCGGCTGCGGCCCCGACCCGGGAGGCGGCCGATGCCGATGCCAAGCGCACGCCGTGACCGCTGGCTGGCACTGGCGCTGCTGCTGGCAGTGCTGGGCCTGGCCTACCTGCTGCTGGTGCACCCCTGGTTCACCCAGCCGCTGCGCGAAATCGATGCCGACGTGGCCGCCCTGCGCGAGCGCGAACAGCGCGTGCAGGCGCAGCTGCAGCAGCAGCCGCAGATCGAACAACGCCTGCGCGCCACCCGCGAGGCACTGCAGCAGCGGCCGGGTTTCCTGCGTGAAGCCACCGCCGAAGCTGCAGCCGCTGCGCTCGGCGCGAAGCTGCAGGATGCGGTGGCGATGGCCAGCCCGGGCAACCGCAGCTGCACCATCAGCAACCGCACGCCACTGACCGACAACCGTCGTGACGCCGAGTTCGTGCGCGTTGCCATGCAGGTGCGCCTGCGTTGCGGTGTGGCCGAACTGGCCACGGTGCTGCACAGCCTGGAAACCGGCAGCCCGCGCCTGTTCGTCGACAACCTCAACCTGATCGCGCAGCGCTTCCAGCAGTCGCCGAATGAATCCGGGCTCGGCCTGGACGTGTCGTTCGAACTGGCCGGTTACCTGCTGCCCGGTGCCGCTGCCGATGACGCTGCGGCGGCACCTGCAGCCGAGCCGGGCGCGGCGCCGCAACCGCCTTCGGCTGCACCGGCACCTTCACCGGCTGCGCCGGAAGAGGGGCAGGAGGTGGCCGATGAAGCTTGAGCAGATCAGCCTGCGCACCGGTTTCCTGCTGGCACTGGCCGGCTGGGCGGCAGCGGTCTGGCTGGCCACCGGCTTCGGGCTGGGCAGCCAGCTGCCAGCTGCCGGCGGCAATGCCGACGCGGTGCCCTCGTTGCCGGTGCTGCCGCCATTGGCTGCAGAACGCATGCCCAGCGCCGACAGCTACAGCGCAATCAGCGAGCGGCCGCTGTTCGCCGAGGACCGCAGGCCCAAGCCCTACCTGCTCGGTGGCAGCGAGCCCGCCGCCAGTGCCGCGCTGCGCCTGACCGGCGTGCTGCTGACCGGCAACTTCGGGATGGCCACTTTCACCACCGAGCAGAACCGCTCGCTGCGCCTGCGCCTCAACGGTGAAGCTGTCGACGGCTGGCAGCTGGTGGCGCTGCAGCCGCGCCAGGCCACCGTGATCGGCCCCGGTGGCAACCAGGTGCTGGAACTGGCGGTATTCAACGGGCAGGGCGGTGAACCGCCGACCGTACTGCGCGGCGCCAATGGTGTGCCGCCGGCAGGTGCGATCGTTGTGCCGCCCCCGGCAGGCGCTCCGCCGGCACCGCCGCCGGTTGCGGCAACCCCATCGCCGTCGCCTGCTGGCAGTGCGCCAGCGCCCTCGGCTGCGGCATCCGCCCCTGCCACCAACAACGGCCCCAGCGAAGCGCAGATGCAGGCCATCCGCGAACGCATCCAGGCCCGTCGCCGCCAGCTGCAGCAACAACAACAGCAGCAACAACCGTCGCCGCCCCCGGGCGATGGCACCAACCGATAGAGTGAATGCATGAGCCTGCGTTTCCTTCCCTGGTCCTTTGCCCTCGCGCTGCTGGTCGGCTGCAGCACCGTGTCCGCGCCGCACGTGCAGCGCAAGGGCAATCTGTCGCCCACTGCCGAGGCCGGCCAGGCGGCCAATGTCGCCGCGGATGCTGCCCGTGACGCGCAGGGCGCTCCGCAGGCAGTGATCCGCCGTGGCACCGGCACCATGATCAACCGCGAAGCAGCACGCGCACCGGCACCGGCACTGCATGGCGCCAGCACCGGTGAAGCAACCTTCAATTTCGAAGGCGAATCGGTGCATGCGGTGGTCAAGGCCATCCTCGGTGACATGCTGGGCCAGAACTACGTGATCGCACCGGGGGTGCAGGGCACGGTCACCCTGGCCACGCCCAAGCCGGTGTCGCCGGCGCAGGCGTTGAACCTGCTGGAGATGGTGCTGGGCTGGAACAACGCACGCATGGTCTACAGCGGTGGCCGCTACAACATCGTCGCCGCCGACCAGGCGCTGGCCGGTACGGTCGCGCCGAGCACGGCGCCCGCTGCCAGTGCGCGAGGCTTCGAGGTACGGGTCATCCCGCTGCAGTTCATCTCCGCCACCGAAATGAAGAAGGTACTGGAGCCGTATGCGCGGCCCAATGCGATCGTCAACGTCGACAGCGGCCGCAACGTGATCACCCTGGGTGGTACCCGCGCCGAGCTGGAAAACTACATGCGCACCGTCGAGATCTTCGACGTCGACTGGCTGTCGGGCATGTCGGTGGGCGTGTTCCCGATCCAGTCGGGCAAGGCCGAGCAGGTGGCTGCCGACCTGGAGAAAGTATTCGGCGAGGAGAGCAAGACGCCCAGTGCCGGCATGTTCCGCTTCCTGCCGCTGGAAAACGCCAACGCGGTGCTGGTGATCACCCCGCAGGTGCGTTACCTGGACCAGATCCAGCAGTGGCTGGACCGCATCGATACCGCCGGTGGCAGTGCCCGCCTGTTTTCCTACGAGCTGCGGTACATCAAGGCGCGTGACCTGGCCGAACGGCTCAGTGAAGCATTTGCCAGCAGTGGCAACCGCGGCGGTTCCAGTCCGGCCTCGCTGGCCCCGGGGGCGATGCCGTCGCAGCTGGGCAGCGACTCCGATCGTGGCATGGACAGCACCAACAACAACAGCAGCAGCTTCGGCTCGGTCCCGGGCAGCAGCTCCAGTGGCGGTGGCAACGGCAGCATGAACCTGCCGCAGCGCCAGTCCGGCAACGTCAGTGTCAGCCTGGAAGTGGAAGGCGACCGCGTGGGCGTGTCGGCGGTGGAGGAGACCAACACCCTGCTGGTGCGTTCGACCCCGCAGGCCTGGCGGTCGATCCGCGAGGTGATCGAGAAGCTGGATGTGATGCCCCTGCAGGTGCACATCGAAGCCCAGGTGGCCGAGGTCTCGCTCGATGGCGACCTGAAGTACGGCGTGAACTGGTTCTTCGACAACGCCGTGGCCGGGCGTGCCCTGACGGGCGCATTGGGCGGCGTGACCCTGCCGGCGGCAGCGGGTGGCTCGTGGAGCAGCTTCGCCGGTGCCGCAACGGGCGGCGAAGGCCTGGGCTGGGCATTCACCGGCCACAATGGCGCGGCGGTGGTGAGTGCGCTGGACAAGGTCACGGATGTACGCCTGCTGCAGACGCCTTCGGTGTTCGTGCGCAACAACGCCGAGGCCACGCTCAACGTCGGTGACAAGGTGCCGATCAACACCACCACGGTGAATACCGGCATCGGCACCAGCAGCTACAGCTCGGTGCAGTACATCGACACCGGCGTGATCCTGAAGGTGCGCCCGCGCGTGACCCGCGACGGCACGGTGTTCCTCGACATCGTGCAGGAAGTGAGCAGCGCCTCGAACGTGCCCGACAACTGCAATCCGACCGAGCGCAACTGCAACCCGCGCATTTCCACAAAGAAGCTGTCGACCGAAGCGGCGGTGCAGAGCGGCGACACCATCATGCTGGCCGGCCTGATCACCGATTCGGGCACCGATGGCAGCAGCGGCATTCCCGGCCTGAGCCGGATTCCGGTGGTTGGCGCGCTGTTCGGGCAGAAGAGCCGCTCCAGCCGCCGTTCCGAAGTGATCGTGCTGCTGACCCCGAGCATCGTGCGCAACAGTCTGGAAGCGCGGAATCTGACCGACGAGTACAGCCAGCGTTTCCGCGCGATGGAGCCACTGAACCAGCCGCGCGCAAAGAAGTAAGGGGTTTGCGGCCGGGCTGCGCCCGGCACCCGCCGAGGCCGGAGCAACAGCAACAGCGGGTTTACTGAGGGATGGCGGGGCACTGCGGGTTTGCGGGGACGCCGTGAATACGTCCATGTAGGCTTGGTCGCCGCATCCATGCGGCTCACACCCCGCAAACCCACAGTGCCCCGCCTTCGACAGTTTCCTGCTTGCTGTTGGTAGGTGTCGACCTTGGTCGACACGATCCACGCCATGCGTGGATGACTCTCCATCGAAATCGAATATTTCGATATCTGTGAGATCTGAGCCGAGCACGGCTCGGCTCTACAGAAGAGCAGGCAGGTCGCGGAAAACTGTCGAAGGTGGGGTGGGTCCGGTTGTGGGGGCGTGAGCCGCATGGATGCGGCGACCGAGCTTACATGGGTGAGGGCGCTTTGCTTGCGAAGCACTGCTTCGCAAGCGCCCGAACGCACAGCCGCCAGCGGCTGGGCCGGGCCCCGGAGGGGGACTTGCAGCGTCCCCCGCAACCGGACCCACCCCGCCAACCCCAGGAACCCAGCTCTTGCTTCGGCTGTTGCTGTTGCCCTGGCCTGAAGCGGGTGCCGGGTGCAACCCGGCCGATACCCTCCCGGTGCTAGGCTGTGGCCACCGACAACCACGGAGGCGGGATGGGGGCGATCGTGTTGTTGCCGCTGTGCGTGGACGATGCCGCGCTCGACCGCTGCCTGGCCGCACTGGATGCGGGCACCGCGCCGGGCACCGCAGTCTGGCTGGCCGACGATGCGCAGACCGGGCCGCGTGCGCAGGCGGTGGTGGAACACTGGCTGGCACATACGCCACTACAGGCCGAGTACACCCGGCGCGCGCGGCCACTGGGCGAGGTCGCCCATCTGGACGAGATGCTGCGCGCCTGCGATGGCCTGGACGTGGCCGTGCTGGCACCGGACAGCGTGCCTGCGCCGGGTTGGCTGCAACAATTGCAGGACGCCTTCGCCCGCGATGCCGCCATCGCGACCGCAACCCCGTGGTGCAATGCCGGCGAAACCGCAGCGTGGCCACGGTTGGGCGAGATCAATCCCGAGCCCGAAGATGCGGCGCTGCTGGCACAGACCTGCGCCGCCTTGCCGGCGCTGCACCCGGAACTGCCATCGGCGGTCACCCATGCGGTTCTGGTGCGTGGCAATGCGCGCCGCCGCGCCGGTGGCCTGGATGTGGACAGCTACGCTGGCTGGAACGCGGCCCTGGTCGACCTCAGCCTGCGCATGGCCGGCCTGGGCTGGCGCAACGTACTGTGCGAGACCGCCTTTGTGAGCCGGGCGGGCGAGGCGGCCAGCCGCGATGGCGACCTTGAGGCGCTGGCTGCGCGTTGGCCTGGCTGGGTGCCGCGCCTGGCCGATTTCCTGATGCACGATCCATTGCACGGGCTGCGCGCCGACCTGCAGCAGCGCATGCGGCAGGCGATAATGCCGAAGGAACAGGGCGACCTGTTCGTTCCTTCCGCGCCGGAGTCACTCGCTTGAATGTTGCCATCGCCGCCATCGTCGTGACCTACCAGAGTGCCAGCACCATCGATGCCTGCCTCTCGCGCCTGCGCCAGGCGCAGGACGTGGCCGAGATCCGGGTGATCGACAATGGCTCGATGGATGGCACGCTGGACATCGTGCAGCGCCATGCCAGCCACGATCCGCGCGTGCGTTTCGTCGGCAACCCGGACAATCCCGGCTTCGCCGCTGCCAACAACCAGGGCGTGGCCGATTCGCGCAGCCCCTGGTTGGCCTTCATCAACCCGGACCTGATGGTCGAGCCGGAGACGTTGGCCGCACTGCGCAGCCGGGCGGAAGCACTGGGCGATTGCCTGCTCGGTGTCGAGCAGGTGGACGAGCAGGGCCATGCCGACGAAGCCGTGCGCCGCCGCGACCCGGATTTCCTGATGATGCTGCGCTCGCCGGGAAAGGGCTCGAAGCTGGCGCTGCCGCGTGACCCGCAGCAGGTGCTGCAGCGGGTGCCGGCACTGTCTGGCGCACTGCTGATGATGCCGCGTGCATTGTTCGACCGGATCGGAGGCTGGGACGCCGGGTATCGTCTGCACGCCGAAGACCTGGACTTGTGCCGGCGTGCACGCGAAGCCGGGGCCGTGGTGGCGATTGCAAACGACCTGCAGGTCACCCATGTACGTGGCGTCTCGAGCCGATCGCGGCCGTTCTTCGTTGAATGGCACAAGCACAGGGGCCTGTGGCGCTACTTTCAGAAGTTCGAGGCCAGGCAGCGCTCGCTGCCGGTGCGCGTGGCGGTGTGGGCCGCGATCTGGGGGCACGCCCTGATGCTGGTACCGCGCCTGTTGCGCAGGTCGTTGTAGGGCCGAACCTGCATCCACGCATGGCGCGGATCTACCCACGCGGAGAGCCGAGCGTGCCCGCGGCCACCCCGGTTCACCCGTCCGGGCGCATAATCCGCCTCATGCCTATCATCCAGTCCCTGCTCGACACCGACCTGTACAAGTTCACCATGATGCAGGCGGTGCTCCACCAGCACCCCGGTGCCCAGGTGCAGTACCGGTTCAAGTGCCGCACGCCCGGCATCGACCTGGCCCATTACATCGACCAGATCGACGAAGAGATCGACCACCTGTGCAGCCTGCGTTTCAGCGACGCGGAACTGGACTACATGCGCGGCCTGCGCTTCGTGAAGCCCGACTTCGCCGATTTCCTCGGCTTGTTCCATCTGGACCGCAAGTACATCCAGCTGCGCGCGTCGACGGCCGTGCCCGGCGAAATCGAACTGGACATCACTGGCCCGTGGCTGCATACCATCCTGTTCGAAGTCCCGCTGCTGGCGATCATCAACGAAGTCTGGTTCCGCAACACCACCACCGCCGACTTTGCCGAGGGCGAGCGTCGGCTGCAGGCCAAGGCCGCGCTGCTGCGTGATACTCCCGGTTTCGAACAGTGCCGCATTGCCGACTACGGCAGCCGCCGCCGTTATTCGCGTGACTGGCATGCGCGCCTGCTGCCGCTGCTGCGCGATGCGCTCGGCCCGCAACTGGTCGGCACCAGCAACGTGCACTTCGCCCGCCTGTACGGCATGACCCCGCACGGCACCATGGCCCATGAGTACCTGCAGGCATTCCAGGCACTTGGCCCGCGCCTGCGTGATTCGCAGGTGGCGGCACTGGAATCGTGGGCACGCGAGTACCGCGGCGACCTCGGCATCGCGCTGTCCGACGTGGTCGGCCTGGATGCGTTCCTGCGCGATTTCGACATGTATTTCTGCAAGCTGTTCGACGGTGTCCGCCACGACTCGGGCGATCCGTTCGACTGGGGCGACCGCATGCTGGCGCATTTCCAGCAGCGCCGGGTGGATCCGCGCACCAAGGTGCTGGTGTTCAGCGATGGGCTCGACATCGCCAAGGTGATGCGCCTGTACGACTACTTCCGTGGTCGCTGCCAGGTCGCCTTCGGCGTTGGCACCCACCTGACCAATGATCTGGGGCCAACGCCGCTCAACATCGTCATCAAGATGGTCCGCTGCAATGGCCAGCCGGTGGCCAAGCTCAGCGATTCGCCAGGCAAGAGCATGTGCGACGACCCGGGCTACCTGGCCTACCTGCGCCAGGTGTTCGAGCTGCCGCCGGCGTAAGCGTGCCGGCTTACAGGTAGTCGACCACCACCAGATAGGCGCCCTGCAGCGGCTGCTGCGTCGACGCCTGCACGCTGTAACGCTCGGAGAAGGCGATATCGCCGGCGCGCAGCGCGCTGGCCGACACCGACAGCTTCTGGCCGTGGCGCTTGCCGTCGCGCAGCGTCGCGGCCTGGCCGTTGGCCAGCGCCGTCACTTCCACCGTCGAGCCCTTGGCCGACGGCGGGCAGGCGGCCAGGCTCAGCTCGCCCTGGGACAGATTCGTCGTGCAGCCCGGCTCGGCGATGCGGCCACTGAAACGGATGCTGCCGCTGCTGGCCTGGGCCAGCGCACTGACGGACATCAGGGCCACGCACAGCAGAATGGAATTCCTCATGACACGTTCTCTGGTTCGGTGTGTCCTAGTTAGCGACAGCTTCGATCAGCCTTTAATAGGACGATTCCGAATCTGCTAGGGCCATCACCAAGAAAGAGTGATGCGCATCAAAGAAGGCGATTTCCGCCGGGAAAAGGTTTGTTTCCGTGCATGCCGAACGCGCCACCCGAAGCGTCATCCAGGGTCGCTTCTGACCTGATCCGGCGACCGTCGGGTTCCCGAACCCCCGTGGGTCCTGATTTCGGCTATCACGTCACATTTCCAGCGTCAATGAATTGACGTTCAGAAAAATAATGAGACTTTCATCACACTTGGACCTATACTTGCGTCACGGATTCAGGGAAAGCTACGTCCGAGTCCGGCCACAGGTGAGACGCAAGGATGGGTCTTGTTAGCCCGGCAGTGCTCCTTGCTTCCTCCTCTACTTCTCATCTCTTCAGTAGGGTTAGGTAAAAGCGAATGCACAAGATCAATATCATCGCCGCTCTGATGCTGGCCGCCGCTCCGCTGGCCGCCAACGCCGCCGACGGCACCATCACCTTCAATGGCAAGGTGACCGACAAGACCTGCACCATCTCGACCCCGGGCGGCAAGGACTTCGCCGTGACGCTGCCGACCGTGTCCAAGAACACCCTGGCCACCGCCGGCGCCGTTGCGGGCCGTACCCCGTTCGCCATCAACCTGACCAAGTGCAGCGCCGGCAACGTCGCCACCTACTTCGAGCCGGGTTCGACCGTCGACTTCAACAGTGGCCGCCTGGTCAACCAGGCCTCGGCCAACGCTGCCACCAACGTGCAGCTGCAGCTGCTGGGCTCGAACAACCAGTTCCTGCCGATCAAGGCGGCTGGTGCTGGCCTGGCCCAGACCAACTCGCAGTGGGTCACCGTCGGCACCGACGGCTCGGCCGACCTGAACTACTACGCTGAGTACTACGCCACTGCCGCCGCCACCCCGGGCGACGTCACCAGCAGCGTCAAGTACACGATCATCTACAACTGATCGCAGTCATGCCCCCACTGGCCGGCGTTCGCGCCGGCCGGTGTTCCGCGGCCGCTGGCCACACCCCTCGAGCGTAGTACTTCCGATGAAAGCATTCTTTCCCCGGGCGCTGCTGCTGGCAGCGTTCACGCTGCCCTTCTGCCAGAACGCACTGGCCGGCGTGGTGGTCAATGGCACGCGAGTGATCTATCCGGCGCAGGCGCGCGAAGTCACCGTGCAGGTCGACAACGTGGGCGATTCGCCGGCGCTGGTGCAGGCCTGGATCGACAGCGGCGACGCCAACCAGACCGCCGATACCAGCGATGCCCCGTTCGTGCTTACACCGCCGATCGCGCGTGTCGAGCCGGGCCGCAGCCAGGCGCTGCGACTGATCTTCTCCGGCGCGCAGCTGCCGACCGACCGTGAGTCGGTGTTCTGGCTCAACGTGCTGGATGTGCCGCCGTCCCCGGACAACGCCGAAAGCGGCGAACAGAATTACCTGCAGGTCGCGTTCCGTTCGCGCCTGAAGCTTTTCTACCGGCCGCAGGGCCTGAAGGGCGTCGCCAACGACGCGCCGGCAGCGCTGCGCTGGACCCGCAATGGCGACCGCCTGCGGGTGGAAAACCCGAGCCCCTTCCACGTCACTCTGGCCGAAGTACATGCCGTAACCGGCAGCAGTGAAAAGGCCGTCGAGGACAAGGGCGCGATGGTCGCGCCGAAGCAGAGCCTGGAGTTCGCCGCACCGGCGGGCACCGGCCAGGTCCGCTTCATCACCATCAACGACTACGGCGGCCGGGTGGAACACACCATCCGCCTCGGCAGCACCGGGGGCTGAACGCGCCGCGCCGGCCCCTGGCCTGCGCATCCCGCCACCGCCGCTGTGCGGCGAATTGAAGGAATGTCAGTGTGATCGGAAACAGATTGACATTGTCGATCCATCAGGCGCTTTGCCTGTTGGTTGCTGGTGTGGCCTGCCCAGGATGGGCGCTGGCGGCACCGGCCAATCTCGGCGAACAGGCGCTGATGGCGCAGAGTGGTGCGGCCAATGCGCGTGCACCGGAATCGGCCCAGTTCAACTCCAGCTTCCTGTCTGGCCAGGCCAAGCAGGTCGACCTGGCGGCCTTCAGCAACGGCAATCCGATGGTGGCCGGCAACTATCGTGTCGACGTCTACGTCAACGGTGCCTGGCAGGGCCGTCGCGATCTGCAGTTCAAGGCCGATGCGCAGGGCCGTGTCGACGCCTGCCTGCCGCTGCCGATGCTGGAAGAAATGGGCGTGGACAGCGAGGCCGTGCTGCTGCAGCAGGATCCGTCCGTGCCCACCGACAAGACCAGCTGCGTGCCGGTCCAGCAGCGCATGGCCAATGCCTATGGTGTCTATGACAGCGGCAACCTGCGCTACGACCTCAGCATCCCGCAGGTGTTCCTGCGCCGTGAGGCGCGCGGCTACGTCAACCCGGCGCTGTGGGACCGTGGCATCAATGCCGGCTTCGTCGGCTACAGCTTCAACGCCATCGACAGCAACAGCCGTGTGGAAGGTGGCCAGCGCAACCGCAGCGCCTACCTCGGCCTCAACGCCGGCCTGAACCTGGGCGGCTGGCAGTTCCGCCATGATTCCAACCTGACATGGTCCGAGGGTGACGGCCGCCATTGGCAGAGCATCGCCACCTACGCACAACGCGGCATCCCGCAGGTGCGCGGCATGCTCACCATCGGTGAGGCCTACACCACCGGCGAACTGTTCGATTCGATCGGCTACCGTGGTGCCAGCCTGGCCAGCGACGACCGCATGCTGCCGGACTCGCTGCGCGGTTACGCGCCGGTGGTGCGCGGCATCGCCGAGACCAATGCGCGCATCGAAGTGCGCCAGAACCAGCAGCTGATCTACTCCTCCACCGTCTCGCCGGGCAGCTTCGTCATCGACGACCTGTACCCGACCGGCTACGGCGGTGACCTGGAAGTGAGCGTGATCGAGGCCGATGGCCGCCGCCGCGAATTCAAGGTGCCGTTCGGCTCGGTGCCGCAGATGCTGCGCGAAGGCGTGTCGCGCTACTCGCTGACCGCCGGCCAGGTGCGCAACAAGCTGCTGGCCGACGAACCCTGGCTGGTGCAGGGGACCTACCAGCGTGGCATCGGCAACCAGCTGACCCTGTACGGGGGCACTGCGCTGAGCGACGGCTACCTGTCGCTGCTGTATGGCGTCGGCCTGTCCACGCCGGTCGGTGCGTTCGCTGCCGACGTCACCCATGCGCGTACCTCGTTCGACCACTACGGCAGCCACACCGGCGCCAGCGTGCGGCTGAGCTACAGCAACATGATCGGCGAGACCGGCACCAATCTGACCCTGGCCGCCTACCGCTATTCGACCGAAGGCTTCTACAGCCTGCAGGATGCCCTGTATGGCCGTGATTCGGACACGCGCGGCATCGATCCGACCACCCGTGGCCGTCAGCGCAGCCAGTTCCAGATAACGCTGAACCAGCCGCTGGGACGTCGCGGCGGCGCGCTGTACGTGACCGGTTCGGTGCGTGACTTCTACGACCGTTCCGGCACCTCCAAGCAGTACCAGGTGGGCTACAACAACGCCTGGCGTTCGGTGAACTACGGCTTCTCGGCGCTGCGCACCGAAGAGGGCGTGCTCGGCCGTTCCGACACCCAGTACCTGCTGTCGATGAGCGTGCCGCTGGGCCGGGGTACCCACCCGGTGTCGTTCAGCGCCGATCTGGGCATGCGCGATCGCGGTGGCTACGACAACAGCCGCGTCGGCATCACCGGGTCGGCCGGCGTCGACAACAACTTCAGCTACGGCGTGGCGCTGTCCGATTCCCGCGAGGGTGGCACCACGGCGGTCGGCAACGCCGAGTACCGCAGCCGCTACTCCGCGTTGAACGCGACCTACAGCCACTCGCGCGATTTCCGCCAGGCCTCGGTCGGTGCCAACGGCAGCGTGGTCGTGCATCCGGGCGGCTTCACCTTCACCCCGCAGCGGGGCGACACCATGGTGCTGGTGGAAGCGCCGGGTGCGCGCGATGCGATCGTCAGCAACGCCCCGGGCCTGCGCGTAGATGGTCGTGGATATGCAGTGGTTCCGTACGTATCGCCGTACCGCCTCAACACCGTCACCCTCGACCCGCAGGGCATGGCCCATGACGTCGAGCTGGAAAGTACCAGCCAGTCGATCGCGCCGTTCGCCGGTGCCATCAGCTACCTGCGCTTCGATACCCGCAAAGGCAATGCGCTGCTGATCCAGGTACGCAATGCCGATGGCCGCAGCATGCCGTTCGGTGCGCAGGTCAAGGATGAGCAGGGCCAGCCGGTGGGCATGGTCAGCCAGGGCGGCCGCCTGTACGTGCGCAGTGAAAAGAGCCAGGGCCGCCTGCTGGTGGAGTGGGCCGCCTGCTGGTGGAGTGGGGCGCCGGTGCAGACCAGCGCTGCACCATCGATTACCAGGTTCCGTCGGGCGCCGATGCGTCCAAGACCGGCTTCATCCCGCTGGAGGCAGCATGCCGATGATTTCTTCCCGCAGCCGCACGCTGCTTGCCGCCATGGCCGTGATGGGGGGTATCGCCGTGGCCAGCCCGGCGTTGGCGACCTGCTATATCACCCAGCAGGGCTTTGTCGCGCAGGACGTGCAGATGGACATGGGGCAGATCGTGATCCTGCCCAGCCTGCCCGTCGGTGGTGTGATCAAGGAGTTGATCGTGCCGATCAACCAGCGCGACAGCATCGGTTACTGCGATCGCTGGGGCGGTAGTGCCAACGGGCGTTTCGTCAACGCCGCACAGCAAAACGCAGTCCCGGGTTTCAGCAACGTCTATGCGACCGATGTAGCGGGAGTGGGTATCCGTGTCTATCGTGATTCGGGCACCATCCAGACCTACTACCCGCACACGCTGCAATTGGGGGGCAACCGGACGTTGACCCTCAATGGTGGCCGCTTCCGCGTGGAGCTGATCAAGACCGCCGCGCAGACGGGCTCGGGCATCATCGCGCCCAACGGCCGCTTCACCACCTACTATCTCGACGGCGACGGTCCTGGCCGTCCGGAGCTGACCTCGACGTTCAAGGGCTCGGGTACCACCGTGGTCAGCCCCACCTGCGAAGTGCAGGCCGGCAGCCGCAACATCGCCGTCGATTTCGGCAGCGTGCCCAACACCACCTTCACCGGTGTCGGCTCCAAGGCCGCTGATCGCGATTTCGAGATCCGCCTGAACTGCCAGGGCAGCAACGTGGCCGCCTACCAGAGCAAGATCGGCATCCGCCTCGACGCCGACCAGGACAGCTCGAACATGCCGGGCGTGCTCAAGCTCAGCGCGGCCAGCAACAGCGCCACGCGCATCGGCATCCAGATGGTCCAGCGCGACGGCAGCACCGAGCGAGAAGTGCGCTTCGGCCAGACCATCAACGTCGGCACTACGGCGCCGGGTACCAGCGTCATGGCGTTGCCGTTGCGCGCGCGCTATGTGCAGACCCAGGCAGGTACCGTCGGTGCGGGCACCGCCAACGGGCAGGCGACGTTCACCATCCAGTACGAGTAGCGCAGGTCTCCCATTGCTGAGTTTGGAGCCTCACGCCGCCCGCTCCGCGGGGGGCGTTGACTGCGTCTTGATCCCGCAGACGTGAAGATCAGGGCTATCATTGCCGTACAGACACATGAATGTGATGTGCGTCATGGAAATGATCCCCTCTCCACTGCAGCGCCCCCGCTGCCGGGCCGTCGGCCTGGGTGAGGGGCAATGAAAGGATCCGGCGTGCCAGCAACACACCTTGCCATTGCCGGACTGCCTACCGAACTGGTGGAGATGCGCAGTGGGGGCCTGTATTGGGTCGTTGCCGCGGGCAGCGCGCCGACGGATCTGCTCGGTGCCGGTGTGCTAGCCACGGCCGACGCACTGGATGAGGCCGTGCTGGTCACGCTGGGGCGGGGGGCCGAATCGATGCTGACGCTGCTGCCGGCCGATCAGGGGCCGGCCCGCCTGCGGCTGTTCCAGCGGTCGCATCACGGCATGCAGCAGGCGCTGCGCGGGCTGACCGGCGATCTGCCGCGCACCGCCTCGGTGCGCACCCGGCTCAGCGTGGTGCAGTTCCCGGTGGCGGCGCTGGACGGCTGGGATGATGCCCGGCTGGCGCGCTGGTGCCAGCAGCTGCAGGACTGGGCCGGGCAGGCGCAGCAGGTGCTGCTGTTGCTGTGCCATGGCGAAGTGGCGACCCTGGCCCCGCGCCTGTTGTCATTGAACCGGAGCTGCGCCGGTGTGGCCCAGCTGCATCCGCATCGTGGTGCCCTGCAGCTGCTGCTGCACTACTGGTCCAACAGCCATGGCGTGGTGGCCCAGCGATCGTTCGGCGTCGAGCAGGAAAGCCGCGGGCTGCGCCATCTGGCCGAGGCCGATGCCGCCGGGACTGGGGTCGATGCCACCAGTGGCAGTGATCGCGATGTCTTCCTGGCCCAGACCGAAGTACTGGACGGTGCGCCGCCACTGTCGGCAGCCTGGCACCTGTATGACGGCTGGGCTGGATTGTTGCCGGCCGCGCTGCAGGCGCGCGAGGCCACCGTAGTGCTGGCCATCGACGAGAACGCCAAGGTGGATGCACTGGCCCGACTGCTGCACCGCCTGCGCCGGGAACGTGGCAATGCACTGAAACTGGTGGTGCGCGAGCTGCAGCCCTGCCTGCGCTACGCTGATGAGCGGCTGCTTATGCAGTGCGGCTGCAGCCTGGTAGTGCCGTCAGCCACGCCGTTGCCGCGCCTGCTGACCCTGCTGGAAACCGTGCAGCGTCAGCGTTGGCAGGGCCAGCTGGCTGACGATCCGGAGCCGCTGATCCGTGCGCATCGGCCGCCACCGGTAAGCGGCCTGGTCAACGCCGCACGCTTCCGCCAGATCGCCGGCGAACGCATCGACCAGGACGGCAGCGCAGTGGAAAGTGCCGTGCTGGCGTTGCAGCCGGTGGCCGGCCTGCGCGCCGAGCAGACGTTGCAGCAGCTGCGCATCCGCCGCCAGGGCGATCTGGCCTGTGTCTACCGCGGGCAGGTGCGCCTGTTCCTGTTCGGGTGCCGGCGTGATGCGGTCGAACAGGCCTTGGGCAATCTGTTCCGCCTGCCCTGGCGGGAGCTGTTCGATGGCTACCAGCGTCTGGCCGAATACGACATTGCAGCGATGAACGCCGGCAGCAGCGATCCGGAGGCCGAGGTCCTGCCCGAAGCCCCCGCCGTCCTGCCGCCGGTGGCCCCGGCGCTGGAGGCGCCTGTTTTCACTGTCCCGAAGCCGCTGCGACTGGGAGATCGCGCATGACCACCGACCAGCAACTCTGGACCCTGATCGTCGCCTGTGCGCTCGTGATGATTCCCTTCGGTGCCATGCTCGGTACGCTGTGGCGTGCGCTGCGCCGCCGTGCCGCGCGCTGGCTGCCCCCTCGCCACCTGCGCCGCGCCGGTGTACGCCTGCGTGCGCCGCGGGGGGCTGCATGAGTCCGCAGGTGGCTCCCGCATCGCCCTTCGCCTGGGCCGACCTGCGCGGCTGGAACCTGTATTTCCTGTCCAAGGTGGTACTGGCCTGGATGGGCGCGCTGGATCTGAAGATCCTGCCCAACCTGCTGTTCCTGGGCGCGCTGCTGGTTCCACTGCGCTGGCGCTGGGCACGCATCGCGCGTACTGTCGCTGCGGTACCGGTGGGCGTGGCGCTGTACTACCAGGACACCTGGTGGCCGCCGTTCCGGCGCCTGTTGGTGCAACCTGGCGTACTGGACTTCTCGGCGGATTACTGGCTCGAGCTGGCCCAGCGCTTCATCAACTGGCAGATGGTGGCGGTACTGGCGACGCTGGTGCTGGCCTACGTACTGCTCAAGCCGTGGCTGCGCATCACCACTCTGAGCGTGCTGGGCATGCTTGGCCTGGCTGTGATGGCGATACCGATGCCGGCGGGTTGGAACTGGGGGCAGGGTACCGCCACCGCGGCCACCACCAGCGTCGCAGGCACTTCAGGTGGCGGCCTGCCGCCGGCCAACAACGAGACGCTCAACGCATGGCTGGCCGGCTTCTACCAGCAGCAGGCCAGCCTCAAGACCAGCTTCCCGGCACCGGGCAGCGGCGCGCCGTTCGACGTCATCATCCTCAACATCTGCTCGCTGGCATGGAGCGATCTGGATGAAGTGGGGCTGCGCCAGAACAATCTGCTCGACCACATGGACGTGGTGTTCGACGACTTCAACTCGGCAACCGCCTACAGCGGCCCGGCGGCGATCCGCCTGCTGCGCGCCAGCTGTGGCCAGACCTCGCATACCGGGCTGTTCGATCCGGTGCCGGCCGAGTGCCAGCTGTTCTCGAACCTGCAGCGTCTGGGCTTCCAGAGCGAGCTGGCGATGAACCACGACGGTCACTTCGACGACTTCATCGGTGAACTGCACCAGTACGGCGGGCTGCAGGCACAGCCGATGGATATCAGCGCGTTTCCTAAAGCGCTGGTGGCGTTCGACAAGTCGCCGCTGCGCCGCGATGGCGATGTGCTGATGGCGTGGTGGAAACAGCGGCTGGCCGGGTCCAGCCAGCAGGTGGCGCTGTTCTACAACACGATTTCGCTGCACGATGGCAACCGCATCGTCGGCGCCGATGGCCGTTCGAATGCCGCCGACTACAAGGCACGTGCGGAAATGGTGTTGGGCGACATGGCCGGTTTCGTCGATGCGGTGGAGAAGAGTGGCCGCCGCGCGATGATCGTGGTGGTACCCGAGCATGGCGCGGCCCTGCATGGCGACCGCATGCAGATTCCGGGCATGCGCGAGATTCCCAGCCCGTCGATCACCCACGTGCCGGTGGGCGTGAAGCTGATCGGCATGGGCGCGCCGGCGGCCGGCGGCCCGCGTCATGTTCCCGAACCGAGCAGCTACCTGGCCGTGTCCGAGCTGGTTTCGCGCGTGTACGCGCTCAATGCCCAGTCGCCGCCGAGCGAGCGCAACTGGGACAGCCTGCTGAAGGGGCTGCCGCAGACACCGTCGGTGTCGGAAAACGAAGGCGCCAAGGTCATCGAGTACGCCGGCAAGCCCTGGCTGCAGCTGCAGGGCAGCCAGGCCTGGAGCCCCTACCCCGAGGAGGCACGCTGATGCCTGCCGACATCCTTGCCGTACCGGTCACGCTGTCCGTGGAAGAGGACGATATCGACCTGCTGCGGCGCAGCCTGGGCATGCCGGGGCTGCCCTACGTGGACTTCTCTGCCCAGCATGAGCGTGCCCAGGCGCTGGCGCGCTGGCCGTTGCTGGCCGAACTGGAGCCGCGCCGATGAGCACCGTGCTGTCGCTGCAGGGCATCCATGGCGGAACCGGTGTCACCACAGTGCTGGCCGCACTCGGCCAGGGCTTGCACGCGCAGGGCCAGCGCGTCCTGCTGGTCGAATGCAGTCCGGACCAGATGCTCGGCCTGCACCTGGGGCTGCCTGCCGACGTGGACAACGGTTGGGGGCGCGCGCAGCTGGACGGCACGGACTGGCGTGATGCCGCCTACGCCGTTGCAGCAGGACTTGCGGTGCTGCCCTATGGTCGCGTCGATAGCGAGGCCGCAATTCGCATCGAACAGCAGCTGCAACAGGCACCGGGCACCTGGGCCGAACGCATTCCGCTGCTGGAGACCCAGTTCGACTGGATCCTGTTCGACCTGCCGCAGCGCCTGCCGGCGCATGCAGCGGCCATCAACCAGCACGTGCGCTGCACGCTGCCGCTGCGCCTGGCCTGTGTCGATCCGGTCAGCCACGTGTTCCTGCAGCGGCAGCCGGAGGACACACGCCTGTTGCTGGCCAACCGCTATGACCCGGTCATCCCGGTGCAGCGCGATCTGATGCAGCTGTGGCTTCACGCGCACGGCCCGCGGCTGGTGCCGCAGCCGCTGCACGAGGATGCGCGGGTGCCCTCCGCGCTGGCCAGCAAGCAGCCACTGGGGCGCTATGCGACCGATTCGCTGGCCGCTGCCGATGTCGATGGCCTGGTGCTGTGGTGCCTGGCCGAGGCCGCACGGCGCCAGCCCGTTGCGGGGACACGCTGATGGGCGCCCGCGTCTACTACCTGGACTGGGGGCGCCTGCGCGAACGCGTGCATGCGCCTTGGCCAACCCGCTCGCTGCTGTGGCTGCTGCAGTGCGTGGGCTGGGCGTTCCTGCGCCTGGAAGGGCCGGCATGGCAGGCACAGGCCCCGCGCCTGCGCAACGCCTTCCCGCAGATCCAGGGTGACCGCCGCTGGCGCCCGGGCGATCCACTGCGGTTGTTGATCCAGGCCATGTGGCTGTCGGTGGTGCGGTTGGTACCGCAGCCCTCGCTGAGGCGGCAACGGTTGGCCCGGGCCCGGCGCGAACGCATTGCCGAACTGCGCGGTGCGGCCGGTCGCGGCCGCCTGCGCTACCTGCGCGCCATGCGCGATGCACCCAGTGAATTCTGGAACAGCCGCGTGGCGGCATGGTTCGGCCGGAAGATGGGCAGCCTGTCGCCGCGTTCGCGGCACCTGCTGACCCTGCTGGTCGGGTTGGCCACGCTGGGGCTGGCGGCGCTGTGCATCACCCAGCCGTTCACCTATCTGGCGCAGTTCGTGTTCGTGGTGCTGCTGTGGGCCATCGCGCTGCTGGTGCGGCGCATGCAGGGGCGCTATGCGACGCTGGTGCTGGTCGTGCTGTCGATCACCGTGTCCTGCCGGTACCTGTGGTGGCGCTATACGGCCACGTTGAACTGGAACAGCACCTTCGACCTGGTCTGTGGCGTGGTGCTGCTGGCGGCGGAAACCTACTCGTGGCTCGTGCTGATGCTCGGTTACGTGCAGGTGGCCTGGCCGCTGCGGCGCCGCCCGGCGCCGTTGCCGGCCGATATCCGCCAGTGGCCGACGGTGGATGTGCTGATCCCCACCTACAACGAAGACCTGGCGCTGGTGCGGCACACCGTGTACGCGGCGATGGGCCTGGACTGGCCGGCCGACAAGCTGCGCATCCACATCCTTGATGATGGCAAGCGCGAAGAATTCCGCGCATTCGCCGAGCGCACCGGGGTCAACTACATCACCCGTGCCGACAACCGCCATGCAAAGGCCGGCAACCTCAACCATGCGTTGACCCTGATCAATGGCGAGCTGGTGGCCATCTTCGACAGCGACCACCTGCCGGTGCGGTCGTTCCTGCAGATCACCTGCGGCTGGTTCCTGCGTGATCCCAAACTGGCGCTGGTGCAGACCCCGCACCACTTCTTCTCGGCCGATCCATTCGAACGCAACCTGCAGGTGTTCCGCAGCGATCCCAACGAAGGCGAGCTGTTCTACGGCCTGGTGCAGGACGGCAACGACCTGTGGAACGCGGCGTTCTTCTGCGGCTCCTGCGCGGTGCTGCGGCGCGAAGCCATCGATGCCATCGGCGGGTTTGCCACCGAGACCGTCACCGAGGATGCGCACACCGCGCTGCGGCTGCACCGCAAGGGCTGGAACTCGGCCTACCTGCGCATTCCGCAGGCGGCCGGCCTGGCCACCGACAGCCTCGGCGCACACGTCAACCAGCGCATCCGCTGGGCGCGTGGCATGGTGCAGATCTTCCGCATCGACAACCCGTTGCTGGGCAAGGGCCTGAGCCTGTTCCAGCGCTTCTGCTATGCCAACGCGATGCTGCATTTCCTGGCTGGCATTCCGCGCCTGGTGTTCCTCACTGCGCCGCTGGCGTTCCTGCTGCTGCATGTGTACATCATCTACGCACCGGCGCTGGCCATCCTGTTGTTCGTGGTACCGCACATGGCCCACGCCAGCCTGACCAACGCACGCATCCAGGGCAAGTACCGGCGTCCGTTCTGGGGTGAGGTGTACGAGACGGTGCTGGCCTGGTACATCGCACGGCCCACCACCGTGGCGCTGTTCAGTCCGGGCCGCGGCAAGTTCAACGTCACCGACAAGGGCGGTACCCAGGCCGGCGATCGTTTCGACTGGCGCGTGGCGCAGCCCTACCTGGTGCTGGCACTGCTGAACGTGCTGGGCCTGTGCTTTGCCGTGTGGCGCTTCGTGCACGGCCCACTTGACGAACGTGGCACGGTGATCGTGAGTTCGCTGTGGGTGCTGTACAACCTGCTGATCATCGGCGGTGCGCTGGCGGTGGCGGCCGAAGTGCAGCAGGTGCGACGCACGCATCGCGTCACCACCCGTCTGCCGATGGCGCTGCAGGTGCCCGATGGCCGCCGCCTGCGCGGCGTGCTGCAGGATTACTCCAACGATGGCGTGGGCGTCGAACTCGGCGAAGACGCACAGCTGGCCGAAGGCCAGCGCGTGCAGGTGCTGCTGGGGCGGGGTCGCCGCGAGTTCGCATTCCCGGCGCGCGTGCAACGCACGGTCGGCCAGCGACTGGGCCTGCTGCTGCTGTTCGAGGACGAGCGCCAGCGCGTCGAGTTCGCCCAATGCACCTTCGCCCGCGCCGATGCCTGGCTTGACTGGCACGCCGGTTACCAGCCCAAGAGCCTGCCGCGCAGCCTGTGGAGCGTGCTGGTCCTGGGCTGGCGCGGCTACCGGCGGATGGGTGATTTCGCACCGTTCGACCTCGACCGCCCCGCACATTGGAACCGTCGCCTGCTGCGATGGCTGGCCAGTTTTGCTCCGCAACGTCCGCTTCCTTCCCACCCGGCTGACCCAGCCGCTGATCCAGGGCTTCGTCCATGACCCGTCCGTCCTCTCTGCGTTGGCTGCTGCTGCCCCTGCTGGCCCTGCCCGTGGCGTCAGGCAACAGCGCGCCTGCCCCGGCGCCGGTTGTCCCTCCCACTACCGCGCCTGCCGCTCCGCCGGCGCCGGGGGTGCCGGCCGCGCCAGCCACCACGCCTGCCACCGGTACCGAGCCCGCGCTGGCGCAGACCTGGGCGGGCAGCGCCTGGCCCTGGCAGCGGCAGAACACCTTCGCGCAGCTGGGGCGCCGCCAGGACACGCTGCTGTCGGGCGTGCGCAATGCCACCACCTTCGAGTTCCAGGTCCGCCGTGACCGCCTGGTCCGCGATGCCGAGCTGGATCTGAGCTTCACGCCTTCACCGTCGCTGCTGCCGACCCTGTCGCACCTGCGGGTCTATCTCAACGACGCGATGATGGGCGTGGTGCCGATCAGCAACGAGCAGCTGGGCCGCCCGGTGCAGGCCAAGCTACCGCTGGACGCGCGCCTGATCGCTGATTTCAACCAGGTCCGCCTGGAGTTCGTCGGCCACTACACCGACATCTGCGAAGAGCCGACGCACAGCTCGCTGTGGGTCAATCTCTCCAGCAACAGCACGCTGCGCCTGGGCGGCCAGCCGCTGGCGATGCAGGACGACCTGGCCAACTTCCCGCTGCCGTTCTTCGATCCGCGTGATACAGCACGGCTGGAACTGCCAGTGGTGTTCGCCGCTGCGCCGAGCCTGGCACAGCAGCGGGCGGCGGCGGTGATGTCCTCGTACTTCGGCAGCCTGTCGGGCTGGTGGCGCCAGGCACGTTTCCCGGTCAGCTTCGGCACGTTGCCGGACAAGGGCCACGCGGTGGTGCTGGCGGTCAACGGCAGGTTCCCGCCGGTGATCGCCAACCATGCCCCGGTGAACGGCCCGATGATCGAACTGATGTCGCTGCCGGAGGATCCGCAGCGGAAGCTGCTGCTGGTGCTGGGCCGCAACGATGACGACCTGCAGAAGGCCGTGGCTGCGATGGCGGCCGGCAACGTGCTGTTCCGCGGCCGCCAGGTCAGTGTCGATGAGGTCAAGCCACTGGCCCCGCGCAAGCCGTACGACGCACCGAACTGGGTGCGCACCGACCGCGCCGTCCGCTTGGCTGAACTGCTCGACTATCCGCAACAACTGCACGCCAACGGCGTGTCGCCGCAGCCGATCACGGTCAACCTCAACCTGCCGCCGGATCTGTTCATCTGGCGCAACCAGGGTATTCCGCTGAACCTGCGCTACCGCTACACGCCGCCGTTTGGCAGCGATGAGTCGCGGCTGGGCGTGGCGATCAACGACCAGTTCATCTCCAGCTTCCCGCTGGTGCGCCGCAACGGCAAGCAGGGCCTGGAGGAAATCCGCCTGCCGGTGCTGGCCGGCGATGCCGGTGCCGATGACGGTCGCCTGCTGATTCCGGCGCTCAAACTGGGCGACCGCAACCAGCTGCGTTTCGATTTCAACTTTGCCAGCGTGATGGGCAGTGCGCAGCGCGATCATTGCCAGACCGTGCTGCCGCCCAACCTGCAGGCAGCGATCGAAGACGACTCGACCATCGACTTCTCCGGATTCCATCACTACATGGGCCTGCCGGACCTGTCCGCGTTCGCGCTCAGTGGATTCCCCTTCACCCGCATGGCCGATCTGTCGGAGACTGTCGTGCTGGTGCCGCCCCAAGCCAACGAGGCACAGGTCAGCCTGCTGCTGAACCTGATCGGTGGGCTGGGCGTGCAGAGCGGCTATCCGGCCTATGGGCTGCGCCTGTCCGATGACTGGAAGCAGGCCAGCGCGCTGGATGCGGACCTGCTGATGCTGGGCGCCCTGCCGGCCGAACTGCGCGGTAGCCAGCAGCTGTCGCTGCTGATCGACGACCAGCGCACGCGCCTGCTCAATGGCCAGTCTCCGTCGCCGCAGCAGGCGATGGAACAGGCCCGCCGTGGCAGCCGCGATGGCGATCCAGCGGTGACCGAAGTGGCAGTGAGCGCGCAGGCACCGTTTGCCGCGATCATCGGCATGCAGTCACCGACGCATGCGCAGCGCAGCATCGTTTCGCTGGCCGCCAGCAATGCCGCCGACTACGGCCTGCTCCACGATGCACTCAGCGATACCGGCAAGCGCGAAGCCATCGCCGGCTCGGTGGCGATCCTGCGTACCTCGGGCATTCACAGCCAGTTCGTCGGTGATCACTACTACGTTGGCGCGCTGCCGTGGTGGCTGCTGCTGTGGTACCACCTGGCCGACCACCCGGCGCTGCTGGCGGTGCTGGCCACGCTGGTGGTGCTGATGGTCGCCTTCCTGCTGTGGCGCGCGCTGCGCTGGGTCGCGGCCAAGCGCCTGGACCCGGGGCACTGATGGCACGTACGCGGCATCCGCTGGTCACCGCGTCCGGCCTCGTCCTGTTGGGACTGGCCGGTGCCGGGCCCTGCGCGGCGCAGGCCTTGCCCGATACGCCGGGCGGAACCGTCGCCGAGCAGCGCCAGTGGCTGTTGCAGCAGGTGCGCATCGGTGAGGCCACCGGTCGCCAGAGCCTGATCGAAGACGCCTTGGCGCGGCTGCGCATGCTGGCACCGGATGATCGCGGCACCTTGGTGGCGATCCTGGAAGTGCAGCTCTCGCAACAGAAGCTGCAGGATGCCGAGGCGACCCTGAAGCGCCTGCGCGAGATCGGTACAGGTACCCGTGAACTGGCCGCCGGCGAACGCCTCTGGAGGGCCTACCGCGGTGATCTGCAGCAGGATCTGCAGCAGGCGCGCCTGTTCGCTGCCGGTGGTCGCAGCGCCGAAGCGCTGGCGATCTACCGCCGCCTGTTCAACGATGATCCACCCGGCCTGCAGCTGGGCCTGGAGTACTGGCGCCTGCGCGGCGGCCAGGCGGATGGGCGTGCACAGGCGATCCGTGCGCTGGGCGAACTGGACCGCAGTTATCCGGGCAATGTGCCATTGCTGCAGGCGCTGTCGCAGATGCTGTTCGCTGCCGGCCGCGATGCAGAGGCGCTCGCCGCGCTGCAGCGCATGGGGCGTAATCCGGAGGCCCGCGGCATGGCGGCGGACGCCGAATGGGCCTACCTGAAGGATCAGCCGGCCGACGACCGAAGCGTGCGCCGGCTGCAGGACTTCATCACCCGCAACCCAGCGTTTGCCGACATCGCGTTGGTGCGCGAGCGCTACACCGACCAGCACAAGCGGGTCAGCGACCCGGCGTGGCGCGCCGGCCTGCGCGGCCAGCAGCTGCTCGACGCAGGCCGCAATGCAGAGGCCGAGCGCGCTTTCCTGCAGGCGTTGCGCGGCTATCCGCGCGAGCCCGACCTGTTGGGGGGGCTGGGCATGGCGCTGATGCGCCAGGGCCGCCGCGAGCAGGCCATCAGCTATTTCCAGCGTGCGGTGCAGGCCACCCCGGCCGGCGACAGCAACGACAAGTGGCGCGACCTGATCGCCAGCACCCGCTACTGGCTGCAGCTGGACCAGGCCGATGCGGCGCTGGCGGCCGGCCGGCTGGACGAGGCCGAGCGCCTCTATGCGCAGGCGCATCGCCAGCAGCCCCGCGACGTCAATGCTGCACTGGGCCTGGTCGACGTGGCCGTGGCCCGCGGTGACGACGCCGCAGCCGAACGCCAGCTGCAGGTTGCGCGGCGGATGGCGCCCAACGATGCCAACGTGATCCGCAAGCTGGTGCAGCTGTACGGCCGCACCGACCCGCAGCGGCTGGAAGCCTTCATCAACGCATTGCCCGCTGCGCAACGCAGGTTGTATGCCGAAGACCTGCGCCAGCTCCAGATCAGCCGCCTGCGTGAGCGTCGCGAGCAGGCGCTGGCTGCCGGTGATGCGACCACCGCGATCATGCTGGGACAGAAGCTGCGCGGCGAACTGCCGGGCGATGCATGGCTGGCCTATGCGCTGGCCAACGAGCTGCGCGCCGCTGGCCGGCAGGACGAGGCCGACGCGGCGGTGGCCGACATGGCCACGCATAACGACAGCGCCGAAGCGCGCTACGCGCAGGCGCTCTACCTGTCGGGATCCGATCGGCTGCCGCAGGCGCTGGCGGTACTCGACGCGCTGCCGCAGGCGAAGTGGAACGACGACATCCGCGCGCTGTCGGCGCGCCTGCAGCGGCAGCAGCTGGTCGATCATCTGTGGGATCTGCGTGCGCAGGGCAGGGAGGCCGAAGCCATCGCGCTGCTGCAGCAGCAACCGCCCAGCACCGACAATGATCTGCTGATGGCCGAGTGGGCGCGCCTGCGCGGCGATCACGTGCAGGCGCTGCACTACTACCAGCGCGTGCTTGCCGCACAGCCGGACAATGTGGATGCGCAGCTGGGCCAGGTCCAGGCCTGGATTGGCACCGGCGATCTGGCCAGCGCACGCCGCCAGATGCACGACGCACCGCCGGCAGTGGACGATGACGAGATCGGCCAGCAGCGTCAGCTCGCCACCATCTGGACCGACCTGCGCGAGGACACGAAGGCCCTGGCGATCCTGCGCGCGTTGCTTGCGCGCAAGACCGGGCCCGACGCACAGTCCTGGCGTGATGCGGCACGGCTGGTGCGCCGCGATGATCCGCAGCAGGCGCTGGACATGTACGCGCAGGCGATGGCCGACAACGGCGTGTTGGCTCCCGGCCAGGCCGCGCCGCGCGACAACCCCGCGTTGACCCTGGCCAGCCGCGAGACAGCCGGCGATGACTGGTTGCGGCGCAGCCTGCGCAGCGATGTTGAAACCCTGTACCAGCAGGAGAATCCCACCCTGACGGTGATGCAGGACACCGGTCGCCGCAGCGATGGCACGCCGGGCATTTCGCGGCTGTCGCGCGATACCCGCATCGCGCATCTGGACGCGCCATTCGCCGGTGGCCTGGGCTGGGCGCGCATCGAGCAGGTCAGCTTCGATGCGGGCCGCTTCCAGACCGATGAGAGCGGCGCCTACGACGAGGATTTCGGCAGCTGTGACCTGGATCTGCTGCAGGCCGACGACAGCCGCCTGCGCGCACCGGGCTGCACCCGCTTCGTGCACCAGCGGCGCACCTCCGGTGCCGGCTTCGCCGTCGGCTGGCGCACCCTGGATGACCGCTGGAACGTCGATATCGGCCACACCCCGTCCAACTACGTGGTCGGCAACTGGCTTGGCGGTGTCACCCTCAATGGCGACCTCGGGCGCTTCGGCTGGGGCGCCACGCTGTCGCGGCGGCCGATGACCAATTCGCTGCTGTCGCAGGCCGGTGCGGTTGATCCGCGCAGCGGCATCAGCTGGGGCGGCGTCACCGCCAACGGCGTGACCTTCAGCCTCGGCTACGACCAGGGCGGCCGCGATGGCGTGTGGTCGAACTGGAGCTGGCATCGGCTGACCGGGCACAACGTGGTCGACAACACCCGCGCACGCGCGATGGTGGGCTGGTACCACAAGCTGATCCAGCGCCCCGACATGCGGCTGGATGTGGGTACCACCGCGATGTACTGGCGCTACCAGAAGGACCTGGGCGGCTACTCGCTGGGCCAGGGCGGCTACTACAGCCCGCAGCGCTATGCATCGCTGAGCCTGCCGGTCAGCTTTGCCTGGCGCAACGACGTGTGGTCGGTGCGCCTGGATGGCTCGGTCAGTGTGTCCAGTGCGCGTACCTCGTCGATCAGCCGTTTCCCCGACCAGGCCTTGATCGAGCGCGTGATTGCACAGCTTGAGCCGCAGTACGGCCCGCTGCGGCTGGACGAGGCCGGCCTGTACACCGGTGACAGCAGCAGCACGGGCACCGGGTACCGCCTGTACGGCGCGGTGGAGCGCCGCCTCGGCGACCACTTCGTGCTGGGCGCTGCCGGCACCCTCCAGCGCAGCCGCGATTTCTCGCCGAATTCGTTCCAGCTCTACCTGCGCTACACCTTCAAGCCCTGGCAGGGAAACCTGCCGCTGCCCGTATCACCACTGGTGCCGTATGGCGAATTCCGCTGACCTGCGGCGACGGCGCCTGCTGCAGGCGGTCGCCACGCTGCCGCTGCTCGGCGTGTGCCGTGTGCAGGCCGCGCCCGCCCCGCGCTGGCCGGCGTGGCAGGTACTGCTCGACAGCAGCCTGAGCCGCGACGGGCGCATGATCGATCGCAGCCAGGACGATCAGCGCAGCACCTCCGAAGGCCAGTCCTATGCCTTGTTCTTCGCCCTGGTCGACAACGACCAGGCGCTGTTCGACCGCATCCTGGGCTGGACCCAGGACAACCTTGCCGGTGGCGACATGGGCAAGCGCCTGCCGGCCTGGCTGTGGGGACGCGATGACGCCGGCGCCTGGCGGGTGCTGGACGACAACCCGGCCTCGGACTCCGATCTCTGGCTGGCCTACGCGCTGCTGGAAGGCGCGCGGCTGTGGCGCCGTCCGGCGCTGAAGGCCATCGCGGAGGGCATGCTGGTGCAGGTGCGGGCGCGCGAGATCGTGGATCTGCCCGGGCTCGGCCCAATGCTGTTGCCAGGCCCACAGGGGTTCATTGAAGGGGACGCCACGCGGGTCAACCCCAGCTATCTGCCACTGCCGCTGCTGCGCCGCTTTGCGGCGGAGGATCGCAGCGGGCCGTGGCAGGCGCTGGCGCGCAACAGCGTGCAGTTGCTGCAGCAGAGCAGCCCGCACGGGTTCGCACCGGACTGGGCGGCGTGGAAAGGCGATCGCTTCGTCGTCGATCCGGTGCGCGGTGCGGTCGGCGGCTACGACGCCATCCGTTGCTACACCTGGGCAGGCATGACCGCATCGCGCGATCCGTTGTTCCGCGCGCAGCTGGCGGCGCTGTCCGGACCGCTGCAGCGCCTGCGCAGTGGTGCACCGATGTGGGAAAAGATCGACACCCGCAGTGGCCAGGGGCAGGGCGAAGGCAACTACGGATTCCGCGCGGCCCTGCTGCCCTATCTGATCGCGCAGGGCGAAGCGGAGCGCGCGCAGTCGCTGCGGGCCAGCCTGCCCAGCGCCGAGCAGCAGCGCGCCGATGCACCGGCCTATTACTCACAGATGCTGGCCCTGTTCGGCGTGGGTTGGGCCGAAGGACGCTGGCGCTTCGCCACCGACGGCCGCCTGCAGCCGCGCTGGTAGCTGCAGCGCTGCGGGGTCAGGTACCTACGCAGCGCAGTGGGCTCCGACCGACCCTCAGCCAGGCATCATTCCAGCGCGTAGCGCAGGGTGAACAGCACCGCCACCAGCCACACCGCCGGATGCACTTCGCGCCAGCGGCCGGTGCCCGCCTTGAGCGCGGCATAGGCGATGAAGCCGAAGGCCAGGCCGTTGGCAATGGAGTAGGTGAACGGCATTGCCAGCGCACACAGCGCGGCCGGCACCGATTCGGTCAGGTCGCTCCAGTCCACCTCCACCAGTTCGCGCAGCATCAGGCCGGCCACGAACAGCAGCGCCGGTGCGGTGGCATAGCTGGGCACCATCGACGCCAGCGGCGAGAACAGCAGCGCGGCCAGGAACAGTGCCGACACAACCAATGCGGTCAGGCCGGTGCGGCCGCCCACCTGCACGCCCGAGGCGCTTTCGGCAAAGGCCGTGGTGCTGCTGGTGCCGAGCACCGAACCGGCCACGATGGCGGTGCTGTCGGCCAGCAGCGCGCGGCCGAAACGCTTCTGCGCGCCGGGCAGCTTCAGCAGGCCGGCGCGACCGACCACGCCGTACAACGTGCCGGTGGCATCGAACACTTCCACCAGCACGAACACCAGCACCACCTGCAGCAATACGGCGATCGGCGCACCACCGTCATGGTGCAGCAGGCCCGGCAGGTCCAGCTGCAGGAAGGTCGGCGCCAGGCTCGGCGGCAGCGAAACCAGGCCCTGGTACTGCACATCGCCCAATGCCCAGCCGGCGCCGGTCACCGCCAGGATGCCGATCAGGATCGCACCACGCACGCGGCGCACTTCCAGCACCGCGATCAGCAGGAAGCCGGCCAGTGCCAGCAGCGGCGGCGCCGTGTTCAACGGTCCCAGTGCCACCAGCGTATCTTCATTGCCGACAATCACGCCGGATTTCTGCAGCGCGATGATCGCCAGGAACAGGCCGATGCCGGCCACGATGGCCGAGCGCAGCGACGAAGGAATGCCCGATACCAGCCATGCCCGAACGCCGGTCAGTGACAGCACCAGGAACACCAGGCCGGAGATGAACACCGCCGCCAGCGCCTGCTGCCACGGCAGGCCGGCAGCACCAACCACGGTGAAGGCGAAGAACGCGTTCAGGCCCATGCCCGGTGCCATGCCGACCGGGAAGTTGGCGGCCAGCGCCATCACCGCCGAACCCAGTGCAGCAGCCAGGCAGGTGGCCACGAACACCGCGCCGGCGTCCATGCCGGTGGTGCCGAGGATCTCGGGGTTCACGAAGACGATGTAGGACATCGTCAGGAAGGTGGTGACACCGGCCAGCAGCTCGGTGCGCACGGTGGTGCCGTGCTGCTGCAGCTGGAACAGGCGCTCGAACAGGGACATCGCAGATCTCTCATGCCTGCGCGCCCTGCCGCCCCGGGGGACCTGCGGGTACGTCGCCAGGCGGTTAGAAGTGGTAGTTCAACTTCAGCGTAACGCTGCTGTAGTCGGTATGGAAGCTGCGACGCGCCGCAGCGGGGTAGTTGGGGTCTTCCAGGGTCACCGGGCTGGAACCCAGGTGGGTGTAGCGGTATTCGGCACCGGCCGAGAGGCGCTCGTTGAAGCGGTACAGCACGCCTGCGGTGGCGTGGGCGCCGGTGGAAAGGTGCGAGGCGCGGGTCTCGAACTCGGCCACGCGGCAGCCGTTGGTGGCCTCCACCAGCGACTTGTCGCAGCCCAGCGTGAATTCCTGCTGGGCCACGGTCACGCCCGCGCCGACATAAGGCAGCCAGCGGCCCATCGCACGGCCCAGCGTTACATCGAGGGTGCCCGAACGGGTCAGCGCGTCTTCGCCGTAGTACGGGCTGTACTGGTGCTGTTCGCGATCCTTCCAGTCACGGGTGACGTTGCCGAACGACAGCGTGCCTTCAACGCCGACCACGATGCTGTTGTCGAACTGCCAGCGACGGCCGCCCTGCACGCCGCCGGTGAAGCCGCGCACGCTCTTTTCCGAGGCGTTGGCATTGCTGCGGTCCTTGCTGTGCCCCTCGCCATGCGAGGCCTGGGCACCCAGGTAGAAGCCGTCCCAGTCGGTGGTCGCGGCCGTGGCCGTGCCCGACAGCATCACGGCTGCCGTGGTGATGATCAGTGCTTTCATTGGAATTTCCTACGTTGGGGGATGAATCGGGGCGTAGGAAAACCGATGTGGGCGCGCGGAAACATACAAAGAATTGCAAAGTCCGATTACGACAGGGATTCAAGCCCGCTTGAGGCGCCCGCGTTCATCAACGGTTGAATCGCGGCCAGCGAAAACGCCCGGAAAGCGGGCGTCAGGAACGCCTGAAAGACGAAAGGCCGCGCGAGCGCGGCCTTTCGTTTTCTGCGGCGGGGCTTACTTCAGCGCCTTGAAGCGCAGGCGCTTCGGCGCAGCGTCGTCGCCCATGCGGCGCTTCTTGTCTTCCTCGTACTCGCGGTAGTTGCCCTGGAAGAACTCCACGTGCGAGTCGCCTTCGAAAGCGATGATGTGCGTGGCGATGCGGTCCAGGAACCAGCGATCGTGCGAAATCACGAAGGTGTTGCCCGGGAACTCCAGCAGCGCATCTTCCAGCGCACGCAGCGTTTCGATGTCCAGGTCGTTGGACGGTTCGTCCAGCAGCAGCACATTGCCACCCTGCAGCAGGGTCTTGGCCATGTGCAGGCGGCCACGCTCACCACCGGACAGCGAACCGACCATCTTCTGCTGGTCCTGGCCCTTGAAGTTGAAGCGGCCGATGTAGGCGCGCGACTGGATCTCGATGCCGTTGATGTTGAGGATGTCCAGGCCGCCGGCGATTTCCTGGAAGACGTTGTGGTTGCCTTCCAGCTTGTCGCGGCTCTGGTCCACGTAGGACAGCTGCACGGTCGGGCCGATCACGATCTCGCCCGAATCCGGCTTTTCCTGGCCGGTGATCATCTTGAACAGGGTCGACTTGCCGGCGCCGTTCGGGCCGATGATGCCGACGATCGCGCCCGGCGGAATCAGCATCGAGAGGTTGTCGATCAGCAGGCGGTCGCCGAACTTCTTGGAGACGTTCTTGAACTCCATCACCATGTTGCCCAGGCGCTCGCCCGGCGGAATGAAGATTTCGTTGGTCTCGTTGCGCTTCTGGTAATCCTGCGACTGCAGCTCTTCCAGGCGGGCCAGACGGGCCTTGCCCTTGGAACGGCCGCCCTTGGCGTTCTGGCGCGACCACTCCAGTTCCTTCTGGATCGCCTTCTGGCGGGCCTTTTCCTGGTTTTCTTCCTGCTTCAGGCGCTCATCCTTCTGCACCAGCCATTCGGTGTAGTTGCCCTTCCACGGAATGCCGCGGCCGCGGTCCAGTTCCAGGATCCACTCGGCGGCGTTGTCCAGGAAGTAGCGATCGTGGGTAACGGCCACCACGGTGCCGGTGTAGCGCGCCAGGAACTGTTCCAGCCATTCCACCGACTCGGCGTCGAGGTGGTTGGTCGGTTCGTCCAGCAGCAGCATGTCCGGCTTCTGCAGCAGCAGGCGGCACAGCGCCACGCGGCGCTTTTCACCACCGGACAGGTTGGCGATCTTGGCATCCCACGGCGGCAGGCGGAGCGCATCGGCGGCCACGTCCAGCTGGTTTTCCAGGGTATGCGCATCACCGGCGGCCAGGATCGCCTCCAGGCGCTCCTGCTCCTTGGCCAGCGCGTCGAAGTCGGCACCTTCCTCGGCGTAGGCGGCATACACCGCTTCCAGCGCAGCCTGCGCCTGCAGCACTTCGCCCACGCCTTCCTCGACCGACTCGCGCACGGTCTTGTTCGGGTCCAGTTCCGGTTCCTGCGCCAGGTAGCCAACCTTGATGCCCGGCTGCGGGCGGGCCTCGCCCTCGAAATCGGTGTCCACGCCGGCCATGATCTTCAGCACGGTGGACTTGCCGGCGCCGTTCAGGCCCAGCAGGCCGATCTTGGCACCCGGGAAGAAGGACAGCGAGATGTCCTTGATGATCTGCCGCTTGGGCGGGACCACCTTGGACACGCGGTTCATGGTGTAGATGTATTGCGACGACATGAGGTCTCCGTAGGCGCGGCCCTGCACCCGACCCGTCACGGGAACATCCCGTTGCGGCAGCGGGCACAGACTGGAATGGAATACCGCCAATTATAGCCGGAACCGGTTCCGGGCCGCGCCCGGCGCAGGGGCGCCGGCTGGCCGTGGCCTGAATACTCCGTCACAGTCCTGCAGCGGGAAGCGTTTCCAGCCGGAAACGGTTCAGATCGGTTGCGCAATATGGGCTCACCACCACCCAAACAGAGGTCTGACATGCGCATCAATCGAGTAATGGCCAGCGCCGTGGCCTCTGTGCTGGCGCTCGGTGCCGTGGCTCCCGCCTTCGCCGACAACGACCACCGCCGCGGCCACGACCGCCGCGAGTGGCGCGAGGACCGCCGCGAGTGGCGACAGGACCGCCGTGACTGGGAACGCGACCGCCGCGAGGCCCGGCGCGACTGGGAACGCGACCGCCGCGACTGGCACCGCGACCATGACCGCTACTACCGCCCGGCACCGCCGCCGCGCGTGGTCTATCGACCGGCCTATGGCCCGGGCTACGGCTGGAAGGTCGGCCACCGCTACCGCGACTACTACCGTGGCCCGATCTACGTGGTGAACGACTACCCGCGCTACCACCTGCGCCGCCCGCCGCATGGGCACCACTGGATCCGCGATGACCGCGGCAACATGCTGCTGGTGGCGGTGGCAACCGGCATCATCGCCGACTACATCATCAACAGCCGCTGAGCCGGCGGCCACGTCCACGCATGGCGTGGATCCACTGGCATGCACGGGGCCGGATTCCTTCGGAAGTGCCGGCCCCGTCCTTTTCGGCCCCGGCGGGCCGGTGCGGGGCTACAATCAGGGGCTGAGCCGTACCCCTTTCCCTGCCTGCTGGAGTACCCGATGTTCCCGCGTGACGTCCGCATCGAATCCTACGATCCCGAACTGGCCAAGGCCATTGCCGCTGAAACCCAGCGCCAGGAAGACCACGTCGAGCTGATCGCCAGCGAGAACTACACCAGCCCGGCGGTGATGGAAGCCCAGGGCAGCCAGCTGACCAACAAGTACGCCGAAGGCTACCCGGGCAAGCGCTACTACGGCGGCTGCGAATACGTGGACATTGCCGAGCAGCTGGCGATCGACCGCCTCAAGCAGCTGTTTGGTGCCGACTACGCCAACGTGCAGCCGCACAGCGGCTCGCAGGCCAACCAGGCCGTGTACTTCGCCCTGCTGCAGCCGGGTGACACCATCCTCGGCATGAGCCTGGCCCATGGCGGCCACCTCACCCACGGCGCCAAGGTCAATGCCTCGGGCAAGCTGTTCAACGCCGTGCAGTACGGCGTGAACGACCAGGGCCTGATCGATTACGACGAAGTCGAGCGCCTGGCCCTGGAGCACAAGCCGAAGATGGTCGTTGCCGGCTTCTCGGCCTATTCGCAGGTGATCGACTGGGCGCGCTTCCGCGCCATCGCCGACAAGGTCGGTGCCTACCTGTTCGTCGACATGGCCCACGTGGCCGGCCTGGTCGCCGCTGGCGTCTACCCGAGCCCGCTCGAGCACGCCCACGTGGTGACCTCCACCACCCACAAGACCCTGCGCGGCCCGCGTGGCGGCATCATCATCGCCAAGGGCGCCGACGAAGACCTGGTCAAGAAGCTGCAGTCGATCGTGTTCCCGGGCATCCAGGGCGGTCCGCTCATGCACGTCATCGCCGGCAAAGCCGTGGCCTTCAAGGAAGCGCTGGAACCGGCCTTCAGGACCTACCAGCAGCAGGTGGTGAAGAACGCCCAGGCGATGGCCAACACGCTCATCGCGCGCGGCTACAAGATCGTCTCCGGCGGCACCCAGAACCACCTCATGCTGGTCGACATGATCGGCAAGGACGTGTCCGGCAAGGACGCGGAAGCCGCGCTGGGCAAGGCCCACATCACCGTCAACAAGAACTCGGTGCCGAACGACCCGCGTTCGCCGTTCGTGACCTCGGGCCTGCGCCTGGGCACCCCGGCGGTGACCACCCGTGGTTACGTCGAGCAGGACTGCGTGGACCTGGCCAACTGGATTGCCGACGTGCTCGACGCACCGAACGATGACGCCGTCATCGCCCGCGTGCGCGACGCCGTCAGCGCGCAGTGCCGCAAGTACCCGGTCTACGGCTGATCGGGTTGGGGTCGGACCCCTTCCCGCAGGGAAGGGCTCTGACCCCGGCATTGCAGCGATCGCGCATGGATGAGCGCCGCCTCAAATACCTGTACGCCACCCTGGCCGTGCTGTTCGGCCTGCCCAGCCTGGTGGCCGGCGGCTTTGCCGCATTGATGCTGCTGCTGACGGGGCTGGGCCAGTTCGGCCATGGCACGCTGGCCTCGGTGACGGTGATGCCGCTGTGGGGCCTGGCCGGCATTGCCGGCTGCCTGGCCTGGTTGTGGCTCAGCGCGGGTTTCCTGATGCAGGGGCGTGCCGGGCTGTACGCGCACCGTCTCTGGTGGTGGATGCTGCTGGCGGGCGGTCTAGCCGCTGTGCCCCCACTGGGGCTGGCGCTGTGGTGGAGCATCACCGTCCACGCCGAAGGCATCGCCCTGCTGCTGTTGGGCCCGTCGATGCTGGTGCCGGCTGCGATGCTGGTGTGGATCAAGCGCCGGGCATGACGCGGCCATGGAAGGACATCGAACGCATGGATGAGCGCCTGCACAAGCGCGGGATGGCCATTGCCGGCCTGCTGGTGGGCCTGCCCACCGTGGCGGCAGGCGGCACGGGTGCCGTGCTGGGGCTGATGGCCGTATGGGACGGCAAGTACCTGACGGGCGACGAGTACACGCTGTTGCTGCTGTGGTCGTCGGCCGGCATCATCGGCCTGCTGTCGTGGCTGTGGCTGAGCGGGCTGTTCCTGTGGCGCGGTGTTGCCGGCCTTCGCCAATCACCGGTCATGGCCTGGGTCGGCCTGGCGTTGGGTGGCTTGGCCGCGTCGGGCTTGGTCGTCGCCACGCTGTACTCCACGATCAGCAATGGCAAGATCTCGACATTGGCCTTCCTCGGCTTTGGCCCGCCGCTGCTGGTGATGGCCGGGCACCTGGCGTGGCTGCGCTGGGCACGCATGGCATCGCCGCCACCCGGACCCGGTTGAGCCGGGCATCCGACCTCGCCGGACACGCTGGGTAGCCAGAATGCAGGCGCTTCCGCGCAGGCAGCATTTGCTGCGGCGCCCTTTCTCAGGTACCTTTGCGACGCTGCCATGACCATGGCAATTGCTCCCTGAGCCAGGCGTTCCATGCATTGCCCCTTCTGCCAACATGCCGATACCCGGGTCATCGACTCGCGCGTCTCTGAAGACGGCGCGACGATTCGCCGTCGGCGGGAATGCGAAGCCTGCGGCGAGCGCTTCAGCACCCTGGAAACGGTCGAGCTGAAGCTGCCGGCCATCGTCAAGAGCGATGGCACCCGCGAAGCGTTCGACCAGCGCAAGGTCCGCGCGGGGTTCGACCGCGCGCTGCAGAAGCGCGCGGTGCCCGAAGAAAAGATCGAGGCGGCGGTACGTGCGGTGGTGCACCAGCTGCGTATCAGCGGCGAGCGCGAAGTGCCCTCGATCAAGGTTGGCGAGTTCGTCATGAACGAACTGCGCAAGCTCGACCACGTGGGCTACGTGCGCTTCGCTTCGGTGTACCGCAGCTTCGAGGACGTGGCCGATTTCCGCGAGGAGATCGAGAAGCTCGAGCGCGAGCTGCCGGCCAGTACCGAACAGCTGCAGCTGCTGGGCGATGTGATTGCCCTGACCAAGAAAAAGAAAGGCTGACTGCCTCTGCCTTGGGGGTGCCAACCTTGGGGGGCACCGGTGGCCGCATTCACCGGTGGGTGCCAACCGTTGGTTGGCACTGACGGCATGGATCCACACCGGCGGCGTTACCATGGCCGCATGACCACCCCTTTCTCCGCCCTCGACCACCTGCACATGGCCAACGCGCTGCGCCTGGCCGAGCGCGCTGCCTATACCACCCGGCCCAACCCGATGGTCGGCTGCGTGATCGCCCACGGCGAACGCGTGGTCGGGCAGGGCTGGCACCAGCGCGCCGGTGGCCCGCATGCGGAAGTGTTCGCGCTGCGCGAGGCCGGCAGCGAGGCCCGCGGTGCCACCGCCTACGTCACCCTGGAGCCCTGCGCCCACTACGGGCGCACGCCGCCGTGTGCGCTGGCACTGATCGAAGCGGGCGTGTCGCGCGTGGTCGCGGCGATGCGCGATCCGTTCCCCAAGGTCGATGGCGGTGGCTTCGATCTGCTGCGCAATGCCGGCATCGAAGTTGTCGAAGGGCTGATGGCGGCACAGGCGCGCGAGCTCAACAAGGGTTACCTGTCGCGCGTGGAGCGCAACCGCCCATGGCTGCGGGTGAAGCTGGCCGCCAGCCTCGATGGCCGCACCGCGATGGCCGATGGCAGCTCCAAGTGGATTACCGGGCCGGCCGCGCGCGAAGACGTGCAGCACTGGCGCGCACGTGCGGGTGCAATCCTGACCGGCGCCGACACCGTGATTGCCGACGACCCGATGCTGACCGTGCGCCTGGCCGATACCGAGGTGATGCCACCGCTGCGCGTGGTGCTCGATTCGCGCCTGCGTTCGCTCGAATGCAGCCGCGTGCGCGAGGGCGGGGCCCCGACGCTGTACCTGCACGATGCGGCGGTGAGCGCGCCGGATGCGGCCGACGCCGAATTCGCCAGCGTGCCCAGCGCAGAGGGACGGTTGGATCTGGGCGCGGTGCTGGCGTTGTTGGCCGAGCGCGGCATCAACGAAGTGCACACCGAAGCCGGCGCCACGCTGGCCGGTGCGCTGCTGCGCGGCGGCTGGGTCGATGAGCTTCTGCTTTATCAGGCCCCCACGCTGCTGGGCGACAACGGACGCCCGCTGCTGGCTGGCCTCGGCATTGATTCCATGGACCACCAGCGTCGCCTGCGCGTGGTTGAGCAGCGCCAGGTCGGCGAGGACAACAGGCTGCTGCTGCGCCCATGAAGGAATGACGCAGAGCAGGGGCTACGCCCATGGCGTCAGGCCGCTTCGTCGTCTTCTTCGCCAACGGGGCATTGGCCCTTCCACTGCTGCTTCCACAGCACATGCAGGTCGCGGCAGTACGCGCCGAGCGCCTCGCCCGGCAGTTGCCTCGCCTTGAACCGCAACCGGCGACGCGTAAAACCGTCGTCGTACTCATCCGGCAGTACCAGCACGGCACATTGATCGTGGTACATCAGGAAGTCGCGGCAGTGATCATCCTCGCTCATCCACGCATCCAGGTGCCTGTCGCTCAGCTGCGTTGACTCGAAGGCGACCGAGGGTTGGACGACGATGATCTTCGTGGCTTTGAACCTGGACGCCTCGGCCTGCCAGGACGCCATCAGCGCCAGCACCATGATCGCGGTCGACGTCATGCGGTGTTTCATGCGGTTGCCCCCGGTGGAAGAGGGCAACAGCATTGACCATGCAGGTCGCTCAGGGCCATGCAACGGTTCTGAAAGTGCGCTCGGCGTTGCCGCAGGTAACGAGCAGCCTGGCGTGGACCCGGCTCTAGCTCGCGCTTATGCGCATTCGTCGGTCCACATCATCTCGGCGATCGGGCGCAGCGCCTTGCACTCCTGCGTCATCTCGTCGGCCGACTTCACCTTTGCCTTGGCCTTCAGTTCCTCGGCCATCGCGTCCACGCCGCTGATCTGGTCGGGCGCGATCTTCGCCACGCAGGCGCGGTGCTGCTGCAGCAGCAGGTCGCAGCCCGGAACGCCGGTCACCTTCGGCGCGTTGGCCGCCTGCGCGTCCTGCATCCAGTCCTCGAACGGTGCCAGCGCACCGGCCACGGTGCCTACCAGATCATCGAAGTTGCCGCTGTACCAGTAGCCATTGTCCTTGGCCGGGTACAGGGTGAAGGTGCCGCTGACCGGCACGCGCGCACCGCTCTGCAGCGCCTGGGTGTAGGCGTCGGTGAACTGCTTGCGCGCGGCCGGGCTGGCATCGTCGGCCAGGCTGGCGGCGAACAACGGGCGGACCTTGCCCAGGTCGGGCAGCTGGCAGCTGTAGGTGATCCGCGCCAGCTTCTGGTCTTCAACGTATTCGTTGTCTTCGATCACGCTCCTGGTCGCGCGGCACTTCGAATCACGCAGCGCCTTGGCATACAGCGCTTCGGTGCCCGCAGCGTCGACCTTGGCGCCGGTGCTGGCCAGTACGGTCTGCCAGGGTTCGGCCAATGCCTTGGCCAGCGCACCCGGGTTGGGGGTCACGGCATCCTGGCCCTCGAACGCCGGCTTCAGTGCGTCGTTGAGCGTGCGCGTGGCGGTGGCATCGTCCTCCAGCAGCACGCGCGCATACAGGTCGAAGGCCTGCTCGGGTGCCAGTTGGGCCGGTGCAGCGCTGGCAATCAGCGGGGCGCACAGCAGCACGCTGGCCAGAAGGGTACGGGTGGGGGTCTTCATGACGGTGTTTTACTGTTCCAGAGGCGCGCAAGCCTAGCGCATCTACCCACACTTTCGACGGCGCGATGCAGCCAGGTGACGGTGTGCAGCGGACAAAAAACGGGCCCCTTGCGGGGCCCGTTCGATCGCACGACGAGGAGCGATCGTTGGATCAGAAGCTGGCGCGGACGCCGGCCGAGTACTGGGTGACGTCGCGGTAGCCGGAGATCTCGCCCACCAGACCCCAGGTCTTGGTGAAGTTGATCTGGCCGCCGACGGTGCCGACCCAGGTGCCCTTGAAGTTGTTGCCGCCGTCCATGTAACCGGCCTTGACCCAACCTTCGGTCATGCGCGACGGCTTGCCACGGATGCCCATGGTGACGCGGCCCAGGTTGGTGTGGTCCTTGTTGCGCAGGCGACCGTAGAAATCGGAGTTGACGGTGATTTCGGCCTGCTGGCGGACCCAGGCGGCGTCAGCGGTAAAGTCGACGCGGTCGGTCCACGGCATGTGGTAACCGATGCCCAGCTCCGGCTGGTTCAGCTTCAGCTTGTAGGAGCCGTAGTCGTAGTTGTACGACTTGCTGGCGTAGGTCCAACCACCGAACACATGGACCTGTTCGGCGATCGCCACGGAACCACGCAGGTAGCCGCCGTCGACCTTCGGGTCGTCCAGTGCGTTGTCGTCAACCTTGACCTGCGTCCAACCGCCTTCGACGTAGGTGTAGCTCAGGGCGTCGGCCGAAGCCGAGAGCGGGGCGGCGGCCAGCAGGGCGGCCACGATCAGCATCTTGCGCATGGGAATTCCTGTGAATTTCAGTCCATTGGCGGGCCAGCCCTCTCGGCTACCCGTGGGCGACCTCATGTCGTCCGCCGCGAATTTTAATGAAAGTTTTACAAATTGCGAGCGACGGCCGTCACAGCTGTGGCATCCAGCCCCGTTCAGCCCGGGCTGGTACACTGGCCACGCCGGTTCGCCGGTACACAAACGTCTTCAGGGCGGGGTGCAACTCCCCACCGGCGGTAGGTGCGCAAGCACGAGCCCGCGAGCGCTCCGGCCCACGGCCGGGGGTCAGCAGATCCGGTCCAATGCCGGAGCCGACGGTCATAGTCCGGATGAAAGAAGACGGTGCCACAGGGCCTTCGCGGCCCTGCGCCCGCCTGTTTGCCTTGCGGCGTTTTTCGCTCACTTTTCGCGGAGAACGTTTCTTGTTTACTGGAATCATCGAAGGCGTCGGCCGTCTGGCCGCACGCGAATCCATCGGCGGCGATGTCCGCTTCACCTTCAATGTCGGAAACCTGCCGTTCGACAACGTGCAGATGGGCGAGAGCATTGCCATCAACGGCGTCTGCCTCACCGTCATCGCATTCGACGCCAGCAGCTTCCAGGCCGATGCCTCCACCGAAACCCTGGGCCTGACCACGCTGGGTCAGCTGGGCGAAGGGGCGGTCATCAACCTGGAGCGCGCCATGCGGCCGACCGACCGCCTCGGCGGCCATCTGGTCAGCGGCCACGTCGACGGCCTTGGCCAGGTCCTGTCCATCCACGAAGACGCGCGTGCCCAGCGTTGGCGTTTCGCCGCGCCGGCCTCGCTGCGCCGCTACATCGCCAGGAAGGGCTCGATCTGCGTGGACGGCGTCAGCCTCACCGTCAACGAAGTGGACGATGAGGGTTTTGAAGTCGCCCTGATCCCCCACACGGTAGCCAACACCGCCTTCTCCGCCACCGGCGTGGGCAACGCGGTCAATCTGGAAATCGATCTGGTCGCCCGTTACGTGGAGCGGCTGATCAGCGTGCCGACCAACGGTCAGCACCCCCAGGGAGACGTCGCATGAATTTCGCCCCGATCCCGGAAATCCTGGAAGACATCCGCCAGGGCCGCATGGTGGTCATCGTCGATGACGAAGACCGCGAGAACGAAGGCGACCTGATCATGGCCGCCGAGCTGGTCAAGCCGTCGGACATCAACTTCATGGTCACCCACGGCCGTGGCCTGGTGTGCCTGCCGCTGACCCGCACCCGCGCCGCCGACCTCGGCCTGGCGCCGATGGTGCAGGCCAATACCGCGCAGTTCCAGACCAACTTCACGGTCAGTATCGAGGCCGCCGAGGGCGTCACCACCGGCATTTCGGCACATGACCGCGCGCACACCATCCGCACCGCGGTGAAGCCCAACGCCAAGCCGTCGGACCTGCACCAGCCGGGCCACATCTTCCCGCTGATCGCCCAGCCGGGCGGCGTGCTGACCCGCGCCGGCCACACCGAAGCCGGCGTTGACCTGGCCATGCTGGCCGGGCTGGAGCCGGCCGGCGTGCTGGTGGAGATCCTGAACCCGGATGGCAGCATGGCGCGCCGCCCGGAGCTGGAAGTGTTCGCCCGCGAGCACGGCCTGAAGATGGGCTCCATCGCCGACCTGATCGCCTACCGCCTGGCCACCGAAAAGACCGTCGAGCGCGTGGACGAGCGCGAGATCGACACCGAATTCGGTCCGTTCAAGCTGGTGACCTACCGCGACCGCATCGCCCACGACCTGCATTTCGCCCTGGTCCGCGGCACCCCGGATGCGGACACCCCGACCCTGGTGCGCGTGCAGGTGGAAAACCCACTGGCCGACCTGCTGCACTGGCGCCGCGATGACTTCGGCGTGGCCGCCACCGATGCCCTGCGCGCGATCGATGCCGAAGGCGCGGGCGTGATGGTGGTGCTGTCGGCCCCACGCGACGGCGAAGCCCTGCTGGCCCGCCTGCGCCAGCAGCCGGCACCGGTGGTGCCGGGCAAGGACAAGGATGTGGGCCAGTGGCGCCGCAACGGTGCCGGCGCACAGATCCTGTCCGACCTGGGCCTGGGCAAGCTGCGCGTGCTGGGCACCCCGCGCCGCCAGATCGGCCTGGCCGGGTACGGCCTGGAAGTGGTGGAGACGGTCACTCTGTAATGGGTAGTGCCGACCATGCCCTACCTCGGGTGGGTGCCGACCGTTGGTCGGCACAGCCCTGGGCCTCCGCCAGCCACGGCCGGGGCCCATCCACGCTAGAATTACCCCCTTATCGAGTCCCCAAGCCGCATATGAGCCACTTCGAAGGCGATCTTCGCACTCCCGAATCGGCGCGCTTCGCCATCCTGGCCAGCCGCTGGAATGCCCGCATCACCGACACGCTGGTCGCTGGCGCCCGTCAGAGCCTGGCCGGCAACGGCATCACCGAAGCCAACATCGATGTGATCCGCGTGCCGGGTGCCTGGGAGCTGCCGCTGGTGGCCGCACGCCTGGCCGCCGCCCATGAACACGCCGCGATCCTCACCCTGGGCTGCGTGATCCGTGGCGACACCCGCCACTACGAACACGTGGCCGACCGCTGCGCCGAAGGCCTGATGCGCGTGCAGCTGGACTTCGGCGTGCCGGTGCTGAACGGCGTGCTGGCGGTGGAACGCGTTGAAGACGCCGAAGCCCGCGCAGGCGGCAGCCACGGTAACAAGGGCGAGGAAGTCGCACTCGCCGCATTGGAAATGGTCAATCTTCTGGAGCAGCTGCCATGAACAAGAACACCCAGGGCAAGCCCTCCGGTAAACCCGTCCGCCGCGATGGCGTCGATCCGGTGCTGCGCTCGCGCGCCCGCCGTCGTGCCGTGCAGGCCATCTACGCCTGGCAGATCTCCGGCGGCAACGCCCAGTCGCTGATCGCCCAGTTCGCCCACGAGCAGGCCCGCGAAATTGCCGACCTGGCGTACTTCGAGGCGCTGGTGCACGGCGTGCTCGACAACCGTCGCGACATCGACGAAGCGCTCGGCCCGTACCTGGACCGTGCCATCGAAGAAGTGGACGCGATCGAACGCGCGGTGCTGCGCCTGGCCGCCTACGAGCTGCGTTACCGCCTGGACGTGCCATACCGCGTGGTGATCAACGAAGCCATCGAATCGGCCAAGCGTTTCGGTTCCGAACATGGCCACACCTACGTCAACGGCGTGCTGGATCGTGCCGCCGTGGAATGGCGCAAGGTCGAATCGGGTCACTGACCCGATTCCTGTAGAGCCGAGCCATGCTCGGCTCACCGTGCAGCGCACGGTTGCGTCCGGCAGTGCGGCGCGTGATCGAACTGCAGCCGAGCATGGCTCGGCTCTACATGAAAGTAGAACGCCCCATGTCCCTGGCCGAATTCGCCCTCATCGAACGCATCCGCGCCCGTACCCTCGAGCGCGACGACATCCTGCTCGGCATCGGTGACGACGCCGCGCTGCTGCAGCCGCGCGCCAACGAGCAACTGGTGGTCACCGCAGACACGCTCAACAGCGGCGTGCACTTCCCGGTGGAAACCCCGGCCTTCGACATCGGCTGGAAGACCCTGGCGGTCAACCTGTCGGACCTGGCCGCGATGGGCGCGCGCCCGGCGTGGTGCACGCTGGCACTGTCACTGCCGGAAGCGTCTGAAGACTGGATCGAGGCCTTCGCCGATGGCTTCTTCGCCCTGGCCGACCAGCACGACATCGCGCTGATCGGTGGCGACACCACGCGCGGTCCGCTGTCGCTGTCGGTGACCGCGATGGGCCAGGTCGGGCGTGGCCAGGCCCTGCGGCGCGACCGCGCACAGGCAGGCGATGACATCTGGGTCAGTGGCACGCTGGGCGATGCCGCCGGCGCGCTGCGCCTGTGGCAACAAGGTGCGTTGAGCATCGCCACCGCCACGCTGCTGGCCGACTACGAAAGCCTGCGCCTGCGCCTGCTGCGGCCGACGCCGCGCGTGACCCTGGGCCTGCGCCTGCGGGCCTTCGCGCACGCGGCGGTGGATGTGTCCGACGGCCTGCTGGCCGACCTCGGTCATATCGCCACGCGCAGCAACGTGGCCGCGCATGTGGATGCCGATTCGCTGCCGATCTCGCACGCGCTGCGTGAACTGCTCGGCCGCGACGGTGCGCGTGACTGCGCATTGCGCGGTGGCGATGACTACGAGCTGTGTTTCACCGCGGCTGCCGACCAGCGCGACGCGCTGCACTACCTGGCCGAATCGCTGGACGTGCCGCTTACCCGCATCGGCCGCATCGCCGAAGGGCAGGGCGTGCACGTGAACGGCGAAGCCGCCGACGGCGGATACCAGCACTTCGCGTAGCCGCAGCGGTACTGCACTGCTGGGTGCGAACCTTCCGGCGTGGGGTCAGGTCCCTTTGCGCCGCAAAGGGCTCTGACCCCGAGTGCGCACTATTCTGGTTGACGTGGCATTTGTAGAGCCGAGCCCACGCTCGGCTGCAATCCGATTGGATCGTGATGAGCCGAGCGTGGGCTCGGCTCTACAGATGCCATCACACCGCACGCAACTGCACATCCACATACTCGGCCAGCCCACGGCAGGCCAGCAACAGCCCTTCGCGCGCGCCGTCATCCATGTGCTGGTCGATATCCCCGTCCACGCGCACACGTTCGCTGGCGTGCAGCAGTTCCAGCAGGAAACTCAGCCCCGCATTGGCGCGGTCGATGCGCGCCAAGGCCAGGCGCTGCCCGGGTGTGCGGTTGCTGCCGGGCCACGGCTGGCCATCGGCGGCATCGCCCTGGCGGATGTACTGCAGGCAGGCCTGCAGGGTGATGGCCCCGGCGCTGTTGCCGCTCTGCAGCGCAACGAAGGTGTCTTCCAGCGTGCGGGCCAGGTCATCGGGCAGGCGCGTGGCGGCCTCGCCCAGGGTGGCGAACAGGTGCGGGTAGGGGGAAGCGGTCATGGCGGCGTCCTTGTGCAAGCGGCAAGGGGCCACCCTGCTTAACAGCGAGGGTGGCGGACGGTGCGTGGTTGCAATACCGGTGACCGATGTAGAAACGCCGGCGGGCACAAGGCCCCCGCGCACCGTCCGCCATGTAGGCATAGACGGAATGCCTGCCGACGCCGCCCAGGCACAGGGGAAGGAGGCGACGCCGGCAGGCAAGCGTAAACAACATCGATCAAACGGGATTGCAAGCCCGTGCCACCCGTTGTCGGTGGCGCCACATGATTTGCATGAAGCGCCTGTGCTGCCAATGAGAATTGTTGGAAAGTTCGAAAGCGTTGCAAATGTTCCGCTCGCACGGGAGCGCGTCAATTACGACAAAGCATGTAGAGCCGAGCCCATGCTCGGCTCATAGCGCAATGCACGGGGTTCAGCCCGATCTGGCCGCAAAGCAGCCGAGCATGGGCTCGGCTCTACAGAAGACGGCTCGCGCGTCAGGCTGCGCTCAAGGGGAGATCTTCGCCTCGGCATCACGCGGCGTGCCGTAATCGTCCAGCCACTGGAACGTCACCGACGTGGGCATCGCCGCGCCACTCGGAAGCGGCAGCCGCAACTCGGCGCCCGGCGCGACCATGTCCGTTTCCACTGTGCGGCCGTCGGGCAGTGTCAACGTGCTCAGGGTCACGTGGTAGGCGCTGGGGTTGCTCACCAGCAGGGCGCCGGCCTGCGCACGCCATTGCAGTTGCCCGGCGGCATCGCGCGGCTTGCCGGGCAGGCCGGCCGGGCGATGGAACAGCTTCACCCGCGTGCGTACGGCGAACTGCAGCAGGTTCTTGCCGGCAGCATCGGTGGGTTTGGGCGGAATATCCAGCAGGTTGAAGTAGAACACCGATTCACGATCCGTCTGCAGCGGTGTCTCCGACGGGCGCGGCGCGTAGGAAATGCGGTACGCCTGCCCCTGGTGGGCCTGCAGCAGGCGCGGGCCGGCCGGCGTCAGACGGAAGGGAGTGCGCACGTTTTCGGGGCGTGCATGGCTGTCGCCATCGTCAATCCAGACCTGCACCATGGCAGCCTTGTCGCCACCGTTGCTGGCCTTCACGGTTACGTCGCGACCCTGGGCCGCGTCATGCACGATGCGCGTGCCCTGCAGCGTCACCGCTGCCGACCCCGGCAACGCCACGGCGCCAGCCAACACCGCAGTCATCCACGTCGTTGCTCGGATTTTCATCAGCTCATCCTCCGATGGTGTACGCCGCCCCATCGCGAGGCGGCGCGCGCGGGCGCGAGTTACTTGTAAAGCACCACGAAATCGCCAGAGGCGTTGGCGGTTCCGGCAGTGGCGTTCTGGCCTGCCGAGGAATACCAGGCGCTGTAGTCCAGCTGGCCCTTGCCGGCCGCCGGAATGTTCACCCACTGCAGCGGGTCCTCGCCCAGCTTCTGGTGGTTGCCCGCAGCGTCATACAGCGCCACGCCCACGTTGGTGGCCGTGGACGCCGCAGTCAGTGCCAGATTGCCGGTGCTGCCGTCAGGGGTGCCGCCGAAGCGCACACCGACATCCTGGGCGGCACCAGCGCCAGTGCAGTCGAGCAGGATGCTGAAGTTCTTCATGCCGGCACGCTCGGACGCATTGACCGACGCTACATCCACCTTGCCCATCGGCACGGTGATGGTGCCGCCGCTAGCATCCACCGAGCACGTGCTGGTCATCAGCTCGCCGGTGATCTCCAGGGTCTCGGCGAAGGCCGTGGGGGACAGGGCCAGCGCAAGCGCACCAGCAGCGATCAGGTTCAGTCGGTTCGACATGGAGTTGTCCTTGGTTGGAAATCAGGGGATCCGCAGTGAATGCGCCGGCGGATGCGCACAGTTTTCCGAGACCGGCACAGGGCCGACATCCAATTAGTTGCAAGCGTGTTGGCGGACGCTTGCGTTGAACGCGTCGCTCCGCCCGGTGTCTTCGCTTTGCAACAAATTCAATGGGAAGGCAGGGAGGCGCTGTCTACGCTGCGGCCCTCATCGACCACGAGCGATGTCGCCTGCGATCTCATCGAGTGACGCCAGCCATGAACAACCGCCCCTTCCCGCTACGGACATCGCGCCGCCCTGCCGTTCGCGTGCTGGGTCTGACGATTGCCGTCGCGGTGACATTGACGATTGCCGGTCATGCCCGTGCGCACGGTGATGAGTCCCTGCAGTTCAGTGAAGGCTTCCTGATTGGTGGCCGGGCCATCGACATGCAGCGCTACGCGCAGGGCAATCCGATGAAGCCGGGTGTGTATCCCTTGGACGTGGTGCTCAATGGCCAGTTCCACGACAAGCGCGACATCACCTTCGTGGCGACGTCGGCGCCTCCGGGTGCAACCCCGTGCCTGCCGGCCGGGCTGGTACGCCAGTTGCCGCTGAAGGAGAAGTTCCTGGCCGAGCTGGACCAGGAGGATGAAAGCTGCGTCGTGCTTCCCGCCCTGGTGGAAGGTGCAACGGTCGATTTCGATGACGGCAACCTTCAGCTTCTTGTGAACGTGCCGCAGGCTGCACAGGCGCGCAATGCACGCGGCTATGTGGCCCCTGTGCTGCGCGACCACGGCATCACGGCGGCATTCTTTGACTACAACCTCAACCATAGCCGCAGCCAGGGCCAGCAAGCCACCTATCTGGGGCTGACTACCGGCGTGAATCTGGGTGCATGGCGGCTGCGCCATCGTGCGTCCTTCAGCCAGGGCAGCCGCAGCTCGCGTCACGATGTGATCAGCAGCACCCTGCAGCGCGACCTGCCAGCATGGAATGCGCAACTGCTGCTCGGCCAAGGCACCACGGGCGGCGAACTGTTCGAGTCGCTGTCGTTCAAGGGCGTGCGCGTGGCCAGTGATGAGCGCATGCTGCCCGATTCGCTGCGTGGCTTCGCGCCGGTAGTGCAGGGCATCGCCGAAACCAACGCAGTGGTGACTCTTCGCCAGAACGGCCATGTCATCCATGAAGTGAGCGTTGCACCCGGTCCATTCTCCATTGAGGATCTGTACCCGACCAGCTTCGGCGGTGACCTGGAGGTCACCGTCACCGAGGCCGGCGGCCGCCAGCAGAGGTTCACGGTCAACTTCTCTGCGGTGCCGCAGGCGCTGCGCCCTGGTGCAAGCCGTTTCAGCGCCACTGCAGGCGAGCTGCGAGATGCGCACGGCGTGCGTGAAGCACTGCGCTTTACCGAAGGGACCTATGCCCATGGCATCAGCAACCATTTCACTGCGCTGGGCGGAGCACAGATTGCCGAAGGCTTCCAGTCCATGCTGCTCGGTGGTGCCGTCAACACGCCTATCGGCGCGTTCGGTGCCGACATTACCCATTCGCGTGCGTGCCTGGCCAATGGCAAGCGGATGGCCGGCAACAGCTTCAGGCTCAACTACCAGCGCTACATCACCGAAACCGGCACCCACTTTGGTCTGGCTGCGTTGCGTTACAGCACCCGTGGCCATCTCACGCTGAATGATTTCGCACAGGTATCCAACGATGACTGGGGGTTCAGCAGCCGCGCACGGCAGCGATTCCAGGTCAATTTCTCCCAGCGCATCCGTGGCAGCAGCACGCTCTCGCTCAATGGTGGTCAGGTACGCTACTGGGACAGCGCGCAACAGCAGAACGATCTGCAGTTGCGCTTCCAGACCAGTGTCGGCCGCGCCAATCTGAGTCTGTCTGTCATGCGCTTGCAGATCGGTAATGGCCGCCAGGACACCCGCTATGCGGCCAGAATCAGCATTCCCTTGGGCTCAACGCCCAGCGCACCACGCTTGAGTTCCCAGCTGACCCATTCGACACGGGGTGACCAGGGGCAGTTGGGCCTTAACGGAACGTTGGGTGCCGACCAGCAGCTGAGTTACAACCTCTCTGCCAGCGCTGCCAGTGATCGGGCTGGCAGTGCCAACGCCCATGCGTCCTATCGCGGCGGGCATGGCACGGTAACCGCCGGCTACAGTCGGTCGGGTAACTACAGTGCCTTCAATGCGAGCGCCGCAGGCAGTGTGGTGGGGCACCGCGATGGCATCAACTTCGGTGCGCCCGTGGGTGACGGTTTCGCGCTGGTTCAGGCCTACGGCGCTGAGGGAGCCCGTATCGGCTACGGCAATGATGTGCGCATCGGACGCAACGGCTACGCGCTGCAGCCGCACATCAGCCCCTACCGCTGGAACCAGTTCGAGCTGGATCCAGTGGGGCTGCCGATCGATGTGGAACTGCTGCAGACCTCGCACCGCGTTGCGCCGACAGCAGGCAGTGTCGTGCGCGTGGCGTTCAATGCGACGCGCGAACGCACGTTGTTCATCGACTCCACTGATGCCTTGGGCCAGCTGCTGCCGTTTGCTGCGCGCATCGAAGATGAAGCCGGCCGCAGCTACGGAGCGGTGGGGCAGGGGGGCGTGATCCAACTGCGCGGCGCGCCTGAACACGGGCAGCTGATTGTTGACCCGGACGGACCGCAGCGCTGCCGCCTGGAGTACACAACCCCGGATGCACCCGATGCCTACGGGCTGTCGTGGAGCCAGACGGTGTGCGTGCCGCAGCCGCTGCCGCCGGAAGGTTTGCAGGTAAGCATGTTGGACCCGGTCGAGAGCACCACCCCATGAAGTCTGTCTTCTCTTTCGTCATTCCCAGGAGTTCTTCCATGCCCCCTTCTTCTCTCCCCCTGGCAATCGCCATTGTGCTGTGCTCGAGTGCTTCGGTGGCACGGGCCGACCAGGTCACCCTGGCCATCACCGGCCGGGTACTACCGGGCACCTGTACGTTGGTGGCTCCCGCTATCGCACTGGATCCCATCAGAGTCGATGAACTGGCGCCGGGCGACAACAAGCTTAAAGCGGGCACACTGGAGTTCATCGGCTGCGTGGGCGTGAGCAAGGCGGTTCTGTCATTCGACGGTGCCGCGGCGACCGGCGACCCGGAACGCTGGGAAAACACCGCAACGACCGATGCCGCTGCCGGTGTTTCGGTAGCGCTGCTGGCGGGTGCCACAGGCAGCAGTTATCTGAAGAAGGGCGATACCGGCATCGACATACCGGTGACCGGTACCACCGCAAGCTATGCGCTGCGCGCAGGCTACTACGCGACGTCCGTGGGTGCGGCGCGGCAGGGTGAGGTACGGGCGGAAATCACCGTGACGGCAGATTACCAATGAGGCGCATTGGCTCACGAGGGCGCGGTGCCGCGATTGCGATGATGGTCGCTGGCTGCAGTGTTGCTCCGACCGCCTACGCCTGCAAGATGAGCGTGGGTCAGGCTATCAATGGAATCACCGTCTCTGTTCCCAATGATGCCCGGCCCGATGTGGTTATCCTTCCTTTCCGACAAACGCTTAGGACAACGAGCCTGAAGGATTGTGCTGATGATCCTTCCTTTCCGATCACCCTGACACCTGCGAGTGCGGGTCTGATCTATGTGCGGAACGTGCAGATTGATGGTACGTCCTATCCTGCGTATGGATGGCATGCCAACTCGCCGCTGATCGCATTCAGGTATCGTCTCGCGAACAGTTTTGGGGAGATGTCCAGCGGGCCTTTGAACATGGAACGGTCTACCGATGTGGCGGGTTGGGCCAGCGGCTATCTCTTCATGTCGGTGGAAATGGCGATCCTCTCGCGCGGTGGAAGAATGACTGGAGTGGGTCGCGTTTCGATGGGGGCTGTTGGAACCACCTTCCCGAAGTTTCCTGCCCTGCAACTTACCAACGAACTGGCCGGTGACGTGGAGATGGAGCGCGAAACGTGCTTCATGGATGCTCCGGTGGCCGCGCTGCGGGATGTCTCCCATTCCGACCTTCCAAACCCGGGTGATAGTACCGCCGAGATTGATGTCGAGGTGCTGATGCTGTGTGATGCATTGGGGGTTGTTGATCTGAGCATCAGTGATGCAAATGCGCCTGGAAACCGTACGGACCAGTTGGTGCCGGCGCCCGGCTCCACCGCGAAGGGCGTGCGTACACAGCTGCTGTACAGGGACGTGCCACTGGCGATGGGAGCGCAGTGGGAGTTCGGCGCAGTTCAATCCGGTGTGGACTACTACATTCCGTTCAAGGCGCGATACATTCGAACGTCCGATGCGATTGGCCCTGGTCCCATCAAGGGTGAAGCCGTTCTTTCGGTCAGCTATCGGTAATCCGATCAGCTGGTGCCCGCAGCTTCTGCGCAACGACTGCCATTCGCCCGTCCGAAATCGCAGCGCAGAACGGCGCCGGAATCCTCCGGCGCCGTGCGTGTTTCTACATCACCACTTGTACGCCACGCTCAGATTGGCCGTCGCCTCGCGGTACCCATGGTCACCGCGCATCACACCAAATCCACCCCACGCACTCAGCCCGGAACGGAAGTCCACGCGCGCGCCGGCATTCAACTCGTAGCGGTTGCGCGGCACGCTGGCCTTCAGTGCTTCATCATCAAACGCCATGCCGTTGCTGGCGCCGTCGCGGTACCAGTTGGCTACGACATACGGGCTGACCGACGCACCGGCGGCACTGCGGCCTTCGCCCTGCAGGCGCAGACCCACGCGGCCGGACAGGCCGCTGTCGCCCAGGCTGCGCACCACCGTGCCGTTGGCTTCCTCGAGGCGGTCGGTATTGGCGTCGGTGTAGACCAGCTGCAGTTCCGGCTGCAGGCTCAGCGCGGTGCTGCCGATCTGGCCGATGCCGATGCGGTAGCCGGCTTCCAGCGAGCTCTGCCAGATATCCGAGTCGTAGCGTTCCTCGGCCAGGCCTTCGCCGTGCACGCGGTTGCGGAACTGGCCGCGCTGCACGCTGGCATCCACATACAGTGCATCGGTGCTCCAGTTGCCGTACACGCCCAGCGCACCGCCGTTGACCTTGCCGCGTGCGCTGTAACCGGTCAGCTGCGAACGCGAAGTGGCATCGGACTTGGCCAGCGTGCCCATCACGCCCACGCGGCCCTGGCCGCTGTCGAACACACCGATGTCGGCGCCCAGCTGCAGGCGCGAGCGGTCCACGCGCAGGTCCAGCTGGTCTTCCACGGCAGACAGTTTGCTCTGCGTGCCGTCCACGCGGGCCCAGCCACGCACGCCATCAACGGCGGAGGTGTTGCCGCCCTGGCGGTCGCGCCAGCCGTGGCGCAGCATCTGGTCCATCGCGAACTGGTTGGCCAGGTAGGCGCCGGCTTCCGGGCGCAGCACTGGCGTGGGGTCAACCGGATCGACCGGGTCCACCGGATCGACCGGCGTGCACTCCGGCAGTGTGGGATCCACTACGCACGGGTCCGGCGTGCCGGCCAGGTCCGAGCGCAGGTACCAGCCGCCGTTGGTCGCGTCCTTGAACAGGAAGTACTCGTACTGCCCGCCCACCGCACGGCCCTGCAGGTCGAACTGCGCATTGGACGCACCGCCCACGCGGATCAGTTCGATGCCCTTGTCGGTCTTCGCACCGGCACCGCCAGCGTTAAGCACGCGCACGTTGGCCTGGCCATTGGCATCGCCCTTGATGATCAGTCTGTCGGTGGCCGAGCTGTCGTCTCCCAGCTGGGTGTTGAACAGCAGGGTGCCGCCGGCGCCATCGAAGGTATCCACGGTAAGGGTGTTGAACGTGCTGCCATTACCCAGCGCGACGGTGCCGGTGTTGCCCAACGCCAGATGGCCGACAGTGCTGTCGCCGGTCATCAGCCAGGTGCTGTCGCTGTCGATGCTGGCCGAGGTAACGTTGATGAAGCGGCCGTCGATCTGTGCCTTGTTGCGCAGGAAGACGTCGAGGGAGCCACTGACGCTGGCGAGATCGAAATTGACATTGCCGGCCAGGCGCGCGTCATCCACGGTGAAGGAGACAGCGGCTTTCGTTGCGCTTGCGCCGAAGTTCTGGACATTCAGCAAGTTGCCGTCGCCACCGCTGAGCTGAGCACCATTGGCCACGGTAATATCGTAATTGGCTGCATCGCCGGTCGGTCGCACCCAGATGGCGGCGTTGCGTCCGGACTCCACTAGCGAGTCGTCAACGCGTACCGCAATGGGCTTCAGCACACCCGGATAAGCCGCCAGCAGGATGCCGGCATTCTCTGCAAAGATCCTCGAGCCATTGCGGATATCGGCCTGGCCCTGCATCAGCCGCACGCCATGGCCATTGTTGAGGTCATTTCCCGTTGGTGTTTCGCTAACAACGATTGTGGTGTTGTCGATGGTTGCACGCGTGTTGTCGGAAACATCACCAAATACGCTGAGCAGATCCACGCCGATGCTGTAGGCATCGGTGGGCAACAGGCCACTGCCGATCTGCGAGTAGATCGTGCTGTTGCTGATGGTGGCGGTGGAATCTTTCATCACCTGAATGCCGCCCAGGAACGTACCGCGATTGGCGGTGAGGCTGGAGCTGCCATCAAGAATCAACGCTACCGACGAGCCCGCCGTCGGGGCGCGCTTGACGTTGCCATTGTTGATTACTACGTCGGAATCCATTGCCTTGATCTGGTAGGCGTCTCCACTGTCAGTCAAGGTCAGCTTCGACCCGTTCTTCAGTGTCCAGGCTTCGGCAGGATCGGTGCCGGTCACCTCTGCCTGCTGGTTGTCCAGGTCGCCTGCAAAGGCAGCAGCCATCGGTGCGGTGGCCAGGGCCAGCAGCAGGCCGCGCGCCAGCGGTCGCAGCGACGGAGTACGGTCGGGTGAATTGCGCATGGTGAGTCCTCGGGATCGAAAGCGGATGGGACTGCGCACTGCGATGACCTGGATCCCCCGTTCAGGTAGATGGCGTATACGCCAACGCTGTGTGAAGGCGGGGTGATCCGGGCTGTTTGCGACAGTGCGTGTCTGGAACGGAGCCCAGTGTTCCAGCCACGCCCAGGCGATCCCATGCAATTTGTTGCAAAGCCCGCTTGACCTCCGGCGTGCAGCTGGGAGCGGTTCAGGCACGTTCCAAGCAGCTGCGACCTACGGTCGCACCTGTGGCCGAACGCAACGAATACGATAGCCCCGGGGGTGTGACGTCCCGAGCATATCCGGCACTTTTCCCGGAGCCTTGCCATGCACTTTCCGCTTCCGCGCCGCTGTACCCTCGCCCTGGCGCTGGCCACCGTACTTTCCACAACAGCGCCGGTACTGGCGCAGCAGGTGGTTGCCGACGGCGATGAGCAGACGCCCGCAGCCGGTGATTACAGCACCACCGAGCCGGTGGACGCGGGCAGTACCGCGGGTTATGCCTTCCATGCGCTCAATGGCGGCAGCATTCTTCCCGCCGGTGAGGTCAATCTGCGCACGGAAGGCAATGGTGCGGCTGCGGCGAGGGCGCAGGGTGCGGGGAGTCTGATCCGTATGGACGGGGGCACCATCACTACGCTGGGCAGCAGTGCTGCAGGTGTATCGGTGGTGGACGGCGGCCGGGTAGAACTGAGCGGCACCCAGATCGAGACCCTCGGGCGGTCGTCAGTGGGCATCGTGGCGTCCCGGGCCAGCGTGTCCGCAACCGGGGTCGGCATCGTCACTCATGGCGCCGGCAGCCACGGCGTGCAGGTGAGCAATGGCGACCTTGCGCTGCGCGACAGCCATCTGCAGATCAACGGCGATGCCAATGGCATCCATATGCAGGGCAGTACCGTGACGGCTGAGAACCTGCGCATCGAACAGAACGGCGCGGGCCACGCGCTGTGGATTGCCATGGGTTCGGACGCGGTACTGCGCAACGTCCAGATCAGTGCCAGTGGCGCGGGCGCGAACGGTGCGCTGGTGGCGATGGGCAGCAAGGCGGTGTTCGAAGATCTGCAGATTGATCTGGGTCATGAGCGGTCCGGCATCGGGTTGGATGTGGAAGGCGACGTCGAAGTCCATGGCGGCGCCATCCACGCGCGCGGTGAGTACGCCAGCGCAGTTAGTTTCGCCACGGGAGGAGGAGGTACGCTGCTGCTGGACGGTGTTGATCTGTCCGGACATTTCGGTATCAACATGACCGAAGGTTCTGAGCTGACCCTGCGCAACAGCCAGCTGGTCAGCGAGAGCATCGGCATCGACATCAATGAACGTGATGGCAAGGCCAGCGTGGAAGGATCGGTCATCACCGCGCGCGATGGGGTCGCCGTGCGTCTGATGAATGAAGGCAAGCTCGACATCGAGCGTTCGCAGATCACCGCCGAGGGCGACCGTTGGCAGGCGGTTGCGTTGTACGCGGGTACCACGCAGATCGGTGCCAGCCAGTTGCGCACACTCGGCCTCAATGGGCATGGGCTGTATGTGCAAGGTGGGCCTGGGCAACGGCCATTGGCCGAGGTAAGCGGCAGCGACATTCTGACCGAAGGCGATGGCGCTATCGGTGCGATCGCGCGCCTGGGTGGCACCGTGCATCTGGCCGACAGTGTAGTGCGCACCACCGGCATCAACTCACACGGTGTGCTGTCTGGCGGCACCGGCGAAATGACGCTGAGCAACACCCACGTGCGCACCGAGGGCGAGGGCGCGTGGGCGGCGGTGATCAATGACAACGGGCGGATGCGTATCGATGGCGGTTCGCTGGTGAGCGCCCAGCATGGCGGTGTGTGGCTGCGCAGCAGCCGCGATGCGGGCCTGACGCTGTCCAATGGCGCGTTAGTATCGGGCGGCAACGGCATTGCGCTGGCACTGGATGCAGCAGTGGCTGGACGCTTCGATGTGGTGCTGGAGGGCCGCTCGCAGATGGAGGGCGACATTGTCATCACCCCGGAAGACGAGGACGCAGGCCTGCCGCCACAGTCGGACGTGCATGTGCGACTGGCGGATGGATCGCTCTGGCAGGGTTCGTCGGGTCTGGTGCGGACGATGGCGATAGAGAGCGGCAGCCAGTGGACACTGACCGGTGATGCCACGGTGGGCGAACTGAGCGTACTGAACAGTGGTGTGGCGCTGTCCGACGGCAGTGGCCGATTCAACACGCTCACCGTGGACGGTGATCTGCACAGCGAGGGCGCGACGTTCCTGTTCCAGGGTGCCTTGGGCGGTGACGACAGCGCCCTTGATCGCCTGCATGTGCGTGGCGATACTTCGGGCGATGCAAGCATTGCGGTGAAGAACATTGGCGGCGTTGGCGCTCAGACCACCGATGGCATCCAGCTGATCGAAGTGGATGGTGCATCGCTGGCGACCTATGCGCTGGCTGGCCGCGCCGTGGGCGGCTCCTATGAGTACTTCCTGTTCAAGGGGGGCGTGACAGATCCCACCGATGGCAACTGGTATCTGCGTTCGCAATGGTTCGATGTCTGCAAGGACAATCCGGCCGCGCCTGGCTGTGTGGTGGACCCGGTTGATCCGGTTGACCCCATCGATCCGGTGGACCCGGTGCCGGTCCTGCGTCCCGAGGCCGGGGCGTACCTCGCTAACCAATCGGCAGCCATCAACATGTTTTCCCATCGTCTGAACGACCGCATCGGTGCCCTTTCGCTGGATGAAGGCCGTGCCGCGTGGGCGCGCGTGGGCCGGCATCAGGCGGACTTCAGTGCGGTCGGCGGTCAACTGTCGATCGACGGCAACACCTCGGTGCTGCAGATCGGCAGTGACGTGGTTCGCCGAGGCAATGCAGCGTTCGGCGTGATGTTGGGCACGGGGCGTGCTGACAGCAGTGCAGTGTCCGATCTGACCGGCTACAGCGCCAAGGGGCGGGTGCGTGGCAGCGCGGTGGGTGTGTACGGCACCTGGTTGCAGGCGGCTGACGGCACGCAGGGCGCGTACATGGATGCGAACCTGCAGTACGGCCGCTTCGATAACCGGGTGCAGGGCATCGGCCTGGCGCCGGAGCACTACGATTCGCGCATGGCCAGTGTGTCGCTGGAGACCGGCTACACCTTCAACGTGTGGCAGGGCAGCGCCAGCGCGCTGTACGTGCAGCCGCAACTGCAGCTGAGCCATGTCGATTTCCGCGCCGATCGCCACGTGGAGAGCAACGGCACGGTGATCGACCACGCCGATGCCGGTGGCCTGAGCGGGCGCCTGGGCGTGCGTGTGTTTGGCCATGGCACTGCAGCCGACAATGCCGTGCAGCCGTACCTGGGCGTGAACTGGCTGCGTGGCAGCGGCGCCAGCACGTTGCAGTTCAACGGTGACACGCTGGGCGCGGACGTGCCACGCAACCGTTACGAGGTGCAGGCCGGTGCCGAGCTGAAGCTGGGCCAGCGCTGGGGTGCGTGGGGTGGCCTGACCGTGCAGCGCGGCGACCACGGTTACCGCAACGTGGGCGGCCAGCTGGGCCTGCGCAAGGCCTGGTAAGCGGGCGTGCAGCGGGGTCGGATCCCATTGCCTGGGCAATGGGCTCTGACCCCGCTGCTGCTGTAGAGCCGAGCCCATGCTCGGCTCAACGCGATGTGGACGAAGGGCAGCCGAGCAGGGCTCGGCCCTGCAGTGGCCCACAGGCTGCATCGAACCTAAACACACACCTGCCCTGTCGCGATCGTCCATTGAATGACTGCGCAAACGGTGGCGATGCTGCCGGATCGCTCGCTGCCGGTCACCCGCATGTCCCCTCCCGAACGTTCCCACAATGCGGCCATTGACGGCCTGCGCGCATTGGCGGTGCTGGCCGTCATCCTGTTCCACACCAATGCGGCATGGTTGCCCGGTGGCTTCACCGGCGTGGACCTGTTCTTCGTGGTGTCCGGCTTCGTGATCAGCCAGTCGTTGGCGTCGCGCACCAACGCATCACTCGGCGCACTGCTGCTCGACTTCTACCGTCGACGCGTGCTGCGCCTGTTGCCGACGCTGCTGGTAATGCTGATGGCCACCTTCGTGCTGTCGGCGCTGTTCATTCCCCGCGCGTGGCGCAACGAGCAGTTCGACCAGACCGGCTGGGCCGCGCTGGTCGGCTTCAGCAACATCGTGCTGGCTGGGCAGCAGGACGACTATTTCTCACCCGGCGCCGAACTCAACCCGTTCCTGCACACGTGGACGCTGGGTGTGGAGGAGCAGTTCTACCTGGTCTTCCCGCTGCTGTTCTTCGTCTGGCTGCGCGGGCGTGAGCGCTGGCCGTGGTCGCGTTGGCTGTTGCCGGTGCTCACCGCGCTGTCGCTGGCGTGGGCAGGTTGGCAGGCGCAATCGGCACCAGCGGCAGCGTTCTACCTGCTGCCTGCGCGGTTCTGGGAGCTGGCTGCAGGCGCGCTGCTGTACCAGTGGATGCGCACGCGCACGCCGGGCCAGAACGCTGACATGGTCGCAGTGGTCGGTCTGGCGCTGCTGGCCGCAGGTGCGCTGATCGCCCCGCAGCTGGCGATGCCGGTGCCGGGTGTGCTGGCGACCGTGGCCGGTACCCTGCTGTTGTTGGCGAGCGTGTCGACAGCGGGGTCATCGCGCATCGCCCGCGCGCTGGGCTGCGCACCGCTCGCCTACCTGGGGCGCTTGTCCTATTCGCTGTACCTGTGGCATTGGCCGTTGCTGGTGCTGCTGCGCTGGACCTACGGTCTGCAGGGAGCGGCACTGTGGCTGTACCCGGTGCTGTTGCTGGCGGTATCCGCTGCGTCCTACCACTTCATCGAACGTCCGCTGCGCCGTGCAGCGCCCGTGCTGCGGCTGGCACCGACCAAGGTGCTGGCGATGGCGTTGCCGGTGGTGGCGCTGTGTGGCGCGGGTGCCTGGGCCACCGTGGAGTACCACGAGCAGGTCTCGCTGAGCGTTACCCGTGACGGCTATGCATGGCAGGCGCGGCGCTACCCGGCATGGCGTCCGCTGGAGCCGGTGAGCGCGCCGGCGCTCGAAGGGCGGCGGCTGTTCGTGGTGGGGGATTCGCACGCGGCGGCGTATCGCACCATGACCAGCATGGTCGCGCGCCAGACCGGCATGGAGGTGCGCCAGCAGGATCGCGGCGGCTGCAGCTTCGTCAACCTGCTGCGGGCCAGCCCGTACGACTGCCAGGGCTTCATTGAGGACGCGTTGTCGACCATCGAGCGCGAGGCGCGCCCGGGTGACATCGTGGTGCTGGCGGCATTGCGCATGCCGGAGCTGCGTGGATTCGACTGGCAGCGGCAGGATGCACAGGAAATCTATCGTCAACTGCTTGCCGAGCGCACCCCGACCAATGCGCAGGCCGCGCGTGATGAGGCTGATCGTGTTCTTGGACGTCTGCAGAAGCTGGGCGTGCATGTGGTTTTGGATGCACCACTGCCGTTGTTCAAGGCCGGTGCGTACCGCTGTTCGGACTGGTTCAACCGCCGCAACCCGGCTTGTGCCGGGGGCCTGAGCATGCCGCGCGCTGATCTGGAGAGGCTGCGAGCGCCGCGGATGGCGTTGCTGTCCGAACTGGCAGCGCGCTATCCATCGCTGACGGTGTGGGATCCACTGCCGCTGCTGTGTGGGCCGCAGACCTGTTCGGCCGTGGAAGAGGGCGGACCGTTGTTCTTCGACAACGATCATCTGAGTGGGCACGGTAATCGCGTGCTGCTGCCCAGTTTCCGGCAGACCCTGATCGATATTGCGAACGACAAGCCTTTGTAGAGCCGAGCCCACGCTCGGCTGCTCTTCGTTCCGCAGGCGGGAAGTCCGCGCTGCGCGCGGTGAGCCGAGCATGGCTCGGCGCTACAGGAGTGCGCGCGGTCTACACCGGCGGCAGCACCTTGCCCGGGTTGAGAATCCCATCCGGGTCCAGCGCGGTCTTGATCGCGCGCATCGTCGCCAGCGTGGCCGGGCTGAATGCCTGCGCCATGAAATCGCGCTTGGCCAGGCCAATGCCGTGCTCGCCCGACAGCGTGCCGCCCAGTGCCAGGGTCAGCTCGAAGATCTTCGGCAGCGCGGCATGCGCGCGCGCGTTTTCGTCGGCATCCTCCGGATGGTAGAGGATGTTGACGTGCAGGTTGCCGTTGCCGGCATGGCCGAAGGTGACGATGGTGAGTCTGTAGTCACGCGCCAATGCCTGCACGCCAGCCACAAGCTCTGGAATGCGCGACACCGGCACCACCACGTCTTCATTGATCTTGCCGGGCGCGACGGTGCGCAGTGCCGGCGACAGTGCCTTGCGCGCGGCCCACAGCTGGTCGCGTGCACGGCCTTCCATCGCCACGTCCAGTTCGATCATGCCGTCGCCTTCAGCGGCGCTGGCCAGTGCCTGCAGCAGATAGGGCAGGGTGTCGTGGTCACCATCGGCTTCCACCAGCAGCATCGCACCGGCCTCCGGCACGTCCGCACCGTTGAGACGCAGCAGCTCAAGGCTGCGCGCGTCCATGAATTCCAGGCGCGTGGGTACCACCGGCTGCGACATCAGGCGTGACACTGCGGCGGCGGCCGCATCGGCGTCGCGGTACAGCACGCGCAGTCCGGCCTGGCTGACCGGCAGCGGGGTGAGCTTGAGGGTGGCTTCCACGATCAGCGCCAGCGTGCCTTCGCTGCCCACCAGCAGGTGGGTGAGGTCGTAGCCGGTGGAATCCTTGGTGTAGGCACCACCGCAGCGGATCACCTCGCCGGTGCCGGTCACCGCCACCAGACCCAGCACGTTGTCGCGGCTGGTGCCGTACTTCACCGCGCGTGGGCCACCGGCATTGCAGGCCAGGTTGCCACCCACGCTGCAGATCTCCGCGCTGGACGGGTCCGGCGCCCAGAACAGGCCATGCGGGGCGAGCGCCTGCTGCAGGGCGCCATTGAGCACGCCCGGCTGCACCACCGCGCAGCGATCACCGGCGCGGATCGCCACGATGCGGTCCATGCGGGTGAACGACAGCACGATGCTGTCCGGCAACGGCACGGCCGCGCCGGTGGTGCCGGTGCCCGCGCCGCGCGCGACCAGTGCCACGCCATGCGCACGGCAGGCACGCACCAGCGCCTGCACCTGTTCGATGCTGGCGGGCAGCGCGACGGCGGCAGGGCGCTGGTGGCGCCACGAGTTGTCCTGCGCGTTCGCCTCCAGCGCGTTGTCATCCATGCGCCAGCCATCGGCACCCAGCAGGGCGGACAGTTCGGCAACCAACGCGGCGGGCAGGACAGTACTCATGATGGATCTCGCGGGACAGCAGGGGCGGGTTGGATCAGTTTCCAGGCAACAACGGCGCCGGCCAGCGGCAGCCAGACCCAGCGCAGTTCAGAGAGCAGGGTGGCGATGCCGCGCGCGCTGAAGAACTGTGGCGCGAACGGTGACACGCGGATCGGTCGCCACGGTGCGAAGAAGCGTTGTTCGCTCCACGGCCAGGCGAGGGCAACGCCGAGGCCACCGGAGGTCATCGCATCCAGCAGCGGATGGCTGGCGGCGCAGACGAAGACGAATACAGCGGCTTGTACGGTAGATGCCAACCTTGGTTGGCACAGAAACGCCGACCAAGGTCGGCGACTACCGGAGCTGTGCTGCGCCGACCATGGTCGGTCGCTACCAAAGAACGCCAACACCGCGGCCAATGCAGCCAGCACGCCGGCAAACAGCAGTGAATGACTGGCGCCACGATGGCCGAACGCATCGGCATAGGGAATGTGCAGGGCAAAGGCCAGTACATCGGCATCGGGCAGCATCGCCGCGACCACACCCGCAGCGAGCAACCACGCAGGAATGCGGCCACGATCCGCGGCGCACCACAGCGCCAACGGCACAGCGGCATGGGTGATGATCGAAGGCATCAGTCACGCACCGTGGTAGTGCCGGCCAGGCTGCGCGCTGGTAGGTGCCAACCTTGGTTGGCACAGAAGCGCCGACCAAGGTCGGCCTCTACCAAAGCGGACGGTAGCCATCAGCAATCATCCAGCCGGAACGCATCACGCAACCACCGCAGCTGCGGCGGCTCACCCGTGGCGTCGACCACATCAAAACGGCAGGGTGCATTGGCCAGCGCCGGGTTGTCCTGCAGGTACAGTTGCGCGGCGTGCGCGAGGCGCCGGCATTTGCGCGCATCCACTGAAGCGGCGCCGCCACCGAAATCCTGGCGGGCGCGATAGCGTACTTCGACGAACACCACGGTGCCGGCATCGTCCATCACCAGGTCCAGTTCACCGCCGCGATAACGCACGTTGCGCGCACGCGGCCGCAGTCCTGCCTGTCGCAGATGCTGCTCGGCGGCGGCTTCCACCGCCGAGCCACGTTGGCTGCGCTCAGCGACCACCGACGATCGGCATCGGCCGGCCGCCATTGAAGGTCGACCAGGCCGGCTGGCGCAGGATGTTGCCATTGCTGTCCAGGAACAGGGTGCCGGTGGCACCGTCCAGGCCGCCTTCGTTGGACAGCTTGTCCAGGTAGGCGGTGATCTTCCAGGCGTCGGCACCGAAGGCGAACAGGCGGCCGGCCGCACCGCGTGCGCTGGGCAGGGTGCTGGCGACCTGGCTGGCGGAGGGCAGGCCGGACACGCTGCGCACGTTCCAGGCTTCGTTCGGGTAGACGATGCCGTCCAGCGCCACGTCTTCTTCCACCTTGCCGCTGCCGACGGTCAGCTGCGAAGTGCCAACGCGGGTGGCGCCACCGGCACCGGCCAGCGCCAGCTGCGGCGCCAGCAGGCGGGCCTGCGGCGCGCGCACGGCGAGGAACACGGCATCGACCTGGCCGGCATTGCGCACCTGCGCACCGACATCGCCAACCGCGTCGCTGACGCCGACGGTGGCCACCACCTGGCCACCGCGCTGCGCGAAGCGCTGGGCGAAGGCGGCGGCGGCACGGCGGCCGGTATCGTCGGCGCTGTTGATCACCAACGCCTTGCCGCGCTCGCGGCCGCGCAGATATTCGGCAGCGACGATGCCGTCGTCTTCCGGTGCCAGCGAGAAGCCGGCGCTGCCGGCCGGCGGCGCGTCCTTGCCACGGTTCAGGGCCAGCACCGGCACCTGCAGCTGCTGGCGGCCGTACACCGCGTCCACTTCGTCGCGGCCCAGCGGACCGACTACGAAGTCGGCACCGGAGGCGACGGCCTTGTCATAGGCGGCCAGGGCGCCGGCCGGGGTGCCGGCGGTGTCGAAGAAGTTGATGTCCGGGCGGCGGCGGCTTTCACCGTAGTAGGCGCTCAACAGGCCATCGCGCACCGGCTGTGCGGCAGTGGCCAGGCGGCCGCTGAGCGGCAGCAGCACGGCCAGCTTGGCCGGCGGGCGGTAACCGTCGCTCATCGCCGGCGGGCGCTTGCTGGTGTCGAACTGGGCGGCGCCATCGCGGTCGAACGGGCGCGGCAGCGGCAGGCCGCGCGCGATCAGTGCGCGGCCGGCGAAGTTGTACAGCGGGTCGTTGGCCGGCAGGGCAGCGGCACGGCTGCGCAGGGTGGCATCGTCAAGCGTACCGAGCAGACCGGCGATGGCGGCCTGGTTCTCGCTGCGCGCGCTGCCGGTCAGGCTGGCGTGGGCGCGGGCGCGCTCGGTGGCGGCACCGAAGGCATCGCCGGTGCCCTGCAGCGCGTTGGCGCGGGCTACGTGCCAGCGCGTGCGCAGCGCGGGGAAGACGTTGTCGCCCTGTTCCTTCAGCAGGACCAGGGCCTGCGCCGGCTGCTTGTCGGCCAGTGCCAGCTCGGCGCCGGTCAGCTGGTAGCGCTGCAGGCTGGCGCCGGACAGCTGGCGGGCGGTGAGCTGGCCAAGCAGGCTGCGCGCGCGGGCACTGTCGCCGGCCAGGTGCCAGGCCCAGGCGGCATCGGCCAGGGCGTTGCTGCGGGCGCCACCTTTCAGGGTTGCGGCCAGCGCTTCCAGCTGCAGGGCGGCGTCGCGCGGTTTGCCTTGTTCGATCAGCGCCAGCGCCTGGCTCTGGGCCGGCGATTCGGGCGCGCTGGTCAGGCTGGTGGTGGCACAGCCGGCCAGCAGCATCAGCGACAACGACAGGGCGGAGATCCGTGCGGCGGGCTTGTTCATGATCGGGTCCATGCGATGAGGGCAGCGGCCTTGGCCGGGTACACGCTACGATTCTACCCTTGCCCCGTGAGTACCGCTGAAATGAGTGTGCCAACCCTGTACGTCGTCGCCACCCCGATCGGCAACCTGGCCGATCTGAGCCCGCGCGCGCAGGAGGTGCTGCGTTCGGTGGCGGCCATCTGTGCCGAAGACACCCGCCGCAGCGGCCAGCTGCTGTCCCATTTCGGCATCCAGCAACCGTTGGTGGCCCTGCACGAACACAATGAAGAGGCCCTGGCGCAGCGCCTGGTTTCGCGATTGCAGGCCGGCGAGTCGCTGGCGCTGGTCAGCGATGCCGGTACCCCGCTGGTCAGTGACCCCGGTTTCCGCCTGGTGCGTGCCGCGCGCGCGGCGGGTATCAAGGTCAGCCCGGTGCCCGGTGCCTGCGCCGCCATCGCCGCGCTGAGCGTGGCCGGCCTGCCCAGCGACCGTTTCAGCTTCGAGGGTTTCCTGCCGGCCAAGGCCAGCGGCCGCCGCGACCGCCTGCAGGCGCTGGCCGGCGAAGTGCGCACGATGGTGTTCTACGAATCCTCGCACCGTATCGCCGAGTCGCTGGCCGACATGGCGGCGATCTTCGGCGGCGAGCGCCCGGCGGTGCTGGCCCGCGAGCTGACCAAGCTGTTCGAGACCGTGCTCGACGGTGACTTGGCCGGCCTGTTGGCGAAGGTGGAAGCTGACGAGAACCAGCGCAAGGGCGAGTTCGTGGTGATGGTGCAGGGCGCCGGCGACGATGAGGAAGCGCAGCTGGCGCATGGCCGCCGCGTCTACGCCAAGCTGGGCGAGCATCTGCCGCCGTCGACCGCCGCGAAGCTGGCCGCGGAACTGACCGGCGCACCGCGCAAGGCGTTGTACGGCAGTTGATGGATCGTGCGGACCAAGGTCCGCACCCACCAGAGCGGAATCCGCACCCACCAGGGCAGCGGCATCGGTAGATCCGCGCCACGCGTGGACGGATGAACCAGACGCCGCGATCGGCACGGCAGGAAAGGCGTGCGTACGCTAGAATGCGCGCTGGCGGAGTCGGCCAGACAGTCGCGTCATCCCTTCGGGGGTGCCGAGGAAAGTCCGGGCTCCATAGGGCAAGGTGCCAGGTAACGCCTGGGCGGCGCAAGCCGACGGAAAGTGCAACAGAAAGATACCGCCTACGTCTTCTTCGGAAGGCCGGTAAGGGTGAAATGGTGCGGTAAGAGCGCACCGCGAGTCTGGCAACAGACCGGCACGGCAAACCCCACCTGGAGCAAGACCAAATAGGGATCCTTTGGCGCGGCCCGCGTTGGATCCGGGTAGGTTGCTTGAGCGTTGCGGTGACGTAACGCCTAGAGGAATGACTGTCCACGACAGAACCCGGCTTATCGGCCGGCTCCGCCTCTTTCTTACGGTAGGCCGAGCATGGCTCGGCTCTACAGTAGAGCCGAGATCCTATGTTCGTGGTCAAGCCTGCTGGAAGCAGGCTTGACCCACTTTCAGCATGGCCGGGTCAAAGTCCCGGCCGCTCTTGAAGACGCCCCAAGCGATCCTGGCCAGCTTTCTGG
>NZ_JBMRFR010000018.1:0-84373 GCF_049384845.1 Stenotrophomonas sp. CASM101
CTGCAAGTACGTCCCTGTAAGCTTGGCCGCCGCATGGATGCGGCGGCCAAGCTTACAGGGACGTACTTGCAGCGTCCTCCGCGCAGCCCACCCGCCCGGCCAAGCCCATGAAGCCGGTCGACTAACAGTCGACCCTACCAAGCTGTCGCCACGAGGGGCTCCGCCGTTGGCCGGACACCCCGCGACAAACCACCGCACGTGCGCAATCCCGACGAACGGCGGACAATGGAACCCTTGGCGGCCCGCCACGCCGCCCCTCCCGCTTTCCGCTGCAAGGATTCCCCCATGGCCGCCCGCAAGTCCTCCGCCCCCCTGATCGAAGTCACCGCCCGCCCCGGCCAGCCGCTGGGCATCGCGCCGGCCACCTTCCTGCGCGACTTCTGGCAGAAGCGCCCGCTGCTGATCCGCAACGCCTTCCCCAATTTCCAGACCCCGGTGCAGCCGGAAGACCTGGCCGGGCTGGCCTGCGAGGAAGGCGTGCTGGCGCGCCTGATCGAGCACGACAAGACCCAGGACGACTGGCGCGTGCGTACCGGCCCGTTCCAGGAAGACGTGTTCCCCGCCCTGCCCGACCACGATTGGACCCTGCTGGTGCAGGACGTGGACAAGTGGGACCCGGACGTGCGCGCCCTGATCGAGCACTTCAGCTTCCTGCCGCGCTGGCGCATGGATGACGTGATGATCAGCTTCGCCGCCACCGGCGGCTCGGTCGGCGCCCATGTCGACCAGTACGACGTGTTCCTGCTGCAGGCCCACGGCCATCGCCGCTGGCAGATCGATGCCAGCGAATCGATCAAGGGCAGGCAGCCGCCGCTGGGCTTCCGCCCGGACGTGGAGCTGAAGCTGCTGAAGGTGTTCAAGCCCACCCACGACTGGGTGCTGGCGCCGGGCGACATGCTCTACCTGCCGCCGAACGTGCCGCACCACGGCGTCGCCGAAGACCCCTGCCTGACCTTCTCCTTCGGCATGCGCGCGCCCTCTTCGGCCGAGCTGATCAGTGACTATCTGGACACCCTGATCGCCGATGCCGACGAGAACATCCGCTACCAGGATGCCGACCTCAAGGTGCCGGCCGACCCGAACGAGATCGACACGGTGGCGATGGCGCGGGTGATCACCGCGCTCAACGCCATCCGCATGAACGACCCGGACAAGCTGGGTGACTGGTTCGGCCGTTTCATAACCACCTACCGCGCCGCCGGCGAAGTGATGGCTCACCAGGCCGCTCCCGCACCGGAGGAAGTGGTCCAGGCCCTGGCCTCGGGCCTGCTGCTGCAGCGTCACCCCTGGGCGCGCCTGGCCTGGCGCCGGGCCAAGCGTGGCGCCAGCCTGTACGTCAGCGGCCAGGACTTCGCGCTGCCGGTGAAGGACGCGCAGCGCCTGGCCGGCGCCGAGCAGCTCGATGCCGCCGCCTATCGCGGGCTGTCCGACAAGGGCCGCGCGGTGGTCCAGCAGCTGTTGGCCGGTGGCGTGTTCCAGCTGATCGATCCGAACGAGGTGTATGACGCTGAAGATGAGGATGACGGCGAAGACGCCGTGGTGCTCGGCGAAGTGGTTGAAGGCCGTGACCGTGTCGACGCGATCGACGCCGACGCGGTGTCCGACGATGTCCACACCGTGACCGTGCACGACGACGGCATCGAGGTCATCGTAAACTTCGAGGATCACGACGAAGACGACAGCGACGACGGTCGCGCCTGAGCCCTGCCGCCATGGTCCGGGTCCAGCAGGTCAGCCACGCCGACGCCCACGTTGCCATCCACGACGTGCGCCAACGCGTGTTCGTGCAGGAACAGGGCATCGCCGCCGAACTGGAACGCGACGCGCTGGACCCGGTCAGCGCCCATGTGCTGGCGCTGGACGCCGAAGGCCTGCCGGTCGGCACCGGCCGCCTGGCCCCCGATGGCCGCATCGGTCGCATGGCGGTGCTGGCCGACCATCGCAGCCAGGGCGTCGGTGAGGCCCTGCTGGAGGCACTGGTGGAGGCCGGGCGCCGGCTCGGCCTGGCCGAACTGCACCTGCACGCCCAGCTGCCCGCCCGCGACTTCTATGCCCGCCAGGGCTTCCTGCCCAAGGGCGAGGTGTTCGAGGAGGCCGGCATCGGCCACCAGCAGATGCGGCGGCGGCTGGGCGCGGCCAGCGCCATCGACAGCCGCGCCGAGGCCGTGGCGGCCACTACCGCCGTCATTCACCGCGCCCGTCGCCAGCTGTGGCTGCACAGCCGCCAGCTCGACCCGGGCCTGCTCGACACGCCTACGGTGCAGGCCGCGCTGCGCCGCTTCGTCACTGCCCGCCACGACAAGCAGCTGCGGGTGATCGTGCACGATGCCGCTGCGATCGCCGCTGCCGGCGCCCCACTGCTGGCGCTGGCCCAGCGCCTGCCCAGCGTGGTCCGGTTCCGCGAGGTCAGCGATCCGGTCGACCGTGCGTTGGCCTCGGCCTGCCTGCTCAACGATGCGGGCGACTTCTACTTTCGTCTGATCGGCCATCGCCTCGACGGCGAGGCCGGCATCGCACTGCCTGCACGTTCGCAGCCGTTCGAGCAGCAATTGCTGCGTGTCTGGGACCGTTCGCGCGATTGCAGCGAACTGCGCGCGCTCGGCATCTGAGCCGGCGCCGCCGACCCAACCTGTCTGGAACCGGCACCCGGGGACGCGGGTTGCCTGCGGCAATGCCCCTTCGTGGCCCGTTGGGGGTACAATTTGGCTGTTTGAACGCGCCCGCGCAGGGCTATTCATCATTCCTGCCGGGTCCTTCTGAAGCCATACCCCACAAAGCGAATCAACACCCTCCATCGTGGACAATCAACTGAAGCAGTTTGCGCAATCTTCGCAACTCGCCGGCGGAAACGCCTCCTATGTCGAGGACCTGTACGAGCAGTACCTGGTCTCCCCGGATAGTGTCGATCCCAAATGGAAAACCTACTTCGATGGCTTCAAGGGCCGTGAAGCAGGTGACATTCCGCACTCGGCCGTCATCTCCCACATCGCGGACGCGGCCAAGGATGCGCTGAAAGCTGGCACCGGCAGCGGTGCGGGCGACGAGCGCGAGCGCAATGTCGGTCGTCTGATCACCGCCTACCGCTCCCGCGGCCACCTCGACGCCCGCCTGGACCCGCTGGGCCTGGCCGCACCGGTCAACACCCCGGACCTGGGCCTGCCGTTCCACAGCCTGTCCGATGCCGACCTCAACAGCGAGTTCAGCACCGGCGGCGTCGGCGGCCAGCCGCGCATGAAGCTGCGCGACCTGCTGGCACGCCTGAAGGCGACCTACACCGGCTCGATCGGTGCGGAGTTCATGCACATCTCCGAGGTCGAGCAGCGCCAGTGGATCTACAAGAAGCTGGAAGCGGCCGGTGGCAACTACCAGCTGGACGCTGACACCCAGCGCCGCACCCTGGAGCGCCTGACCGCGGCCGAAGGCCTGGAGCGCTACCTGCACACCAAGTACGTCGGCCAGAAGCGCTTCTCGCTGGAAGGCGGCGACTCGCTGATCCCGATGATGGACACCATCATCCGCAGCGCCGGCAAGGATGGCGTCAAGGACGTGGTGATCGGCATGGCCCACCGCGGCCGCCTGAACGTGCTGGTCAACACCCTGGGCAAGAACCCGCGCAAGCTGTTCGACGAGTTCGAGGGCAAGTTCGAGCACGACGAGCACGCTTCGGCCGGCGACGTGAAGTACCACATGGGCTTCTCCGCCGACGTCGCCACTGAAGGCGGCCCGGTGCACCTGGCGCTGGCGTTCAACCCGTCGCACCTGGAAATCGCCGACCCGGTCGTGGCCGGTTCCGTGCGTTCGCGCCAGGAGCGCCGCAAGGACACCGCCCGCAAGCAGGTGATGCCGATCCTGATCCACGGCGACGCGGCCTTCTCCGGCCAGGGCGTGGTCATGGAGCTGTTCCAGATGTCGCAGGCCCGCGGCTTCGCCGTCGGTGGCACCGTGCACATCGTGGTCAACAACCAGGTGGGCTTCACCACCTCCAACCCGCTGGATACGCGCTCCACGCGCTATGCCACCGACGTGGCGAAGATGATCGCCGCGCCGGTACTGCACGTGAACGGCGATGATCCGGAAGCGGTGGTGTTCGCCGCGCAGCTGGCCTTCGAGTTCCGCCAGAAGTTCGCCAAGGACGTGGTCATCGACCTGATGTGCTACCGCCGTTGGGGCCACAACGAGGCCGACGAACCGGCAATCACCCAGCCGCTGATGTACCAGGTGATCCGCAAGCACCCGACCACCCGCGAGATGTACGCCGAGCAGCTGGAGAAGGCAGGCGTGATCGCCGCCGGTGCCGGCAAGGCGATGGTCGATGCCTACCGCGAGAAGCTGGACGCCGGTGAAGTGACCACCGAACTGGCCAAGGTCGAGAAGACCCCGCCGAGCAGCCCGCTGTTCGTCGATTGGCCGAAGCTGCTGGAAGGCAAGCTGTCCGACCCGGTCTCGACCAAGGTCGAGAAGAACAAGCTGGTCGAACTGGCCAGGCTGATCAACACCATCCCGGACGAAGTGCAGCTGCACTCGCGCGTGGCCAAGGTCTACGACGACCGCCGCAAGATGGCCGCCGGCGAGATTCCGGGCGACTGGGGCTTTGCCGAGAACCTGGCCTACGCCACCCTGCTCGACGAAGGCCATGCACTGCGCCTGGTCGGCCAGGACGTCGGCCGCGGTACGTTCACGCACCGCCACGCGATCCTGCACGACCAGAAGACCGACAACTACTACATGCCGCTGCGGCAGCTGGTGGATTCGCCGGAGAAGGCCACCGTCATCGACTCGCTGCTGAGCGAAGAAGCGGTGATGGCCTACGAATACGGCTTCTCCACCACCGATCCGAACACGCTGTGCATCTGGGAAGGCCAGTTCGGCGACTTCGCCAACGGCGCCCAAGTGGTGATCGACCAGTTCATCGCCGCCGGTGAAGCCAAGTGGGGCCGCATTTCCGGCCTGACCCTGCTGCTGCCGCACGGCTATGAAGGGCAAGGCCCCGAACACAGCTCGGCGCGCCTGGAGCGCTTCCTGCAGCTGTGCGCGCTGGAGAACATGCTGGTGGTCGTGCCGTCGACTCCGGCCCAGGCCTTCCACATGCTGCGTCGCCAGCTGCACATGACCACCCGCAAGCCGCTGGTGGTCATGTCGCCGAAGTCGCTGCTGCGCCACAAGCTGGCGGTGTCGACCCTCGACGAGCTGGCCAACGGCGAGTTCCAGCACCTGATCGGCGACGCCAATGCCGACGCCAAGAAGGTCAAGCGCGTGGTGCTGTGCTCGGGCAAGGTCTACTACGACCTGCTGGAGGACCAGACCAAGCGTGGCCAGGACGACGTGGCGATCATCCGCGTGGAGCAGCTGTATCCGTTCCCACGTGCACTGCTGGCTGCCGAACTGAAGAAGTACGGCAAGGCCACCGACGTGGTGTGGACACAGGAAGAACCGCAGAACCAGGGTGCGTGGTACCAGATCCGCCACCACCTGCAGTTCTGCCTGGCCGATGGCCAGAACCTGCACTACGCCGGTCGCGCACGTTCGGCCTCGCCGGCTGCCGGTCACATGGCTGACCATGTCCGCGAGCAGCAGCAGCTGATCGCCGACGCACTGGTCAACCCGTTCAACGACCAGGTCGCTGAATAACTCTCCCCCCTATTTAGAAGACAAACCAGGAAGCTCCCGCAATGGCCACCGAAGTCAAAGCCCCGGTACTGCCCGAATCCGTCGCCGACGGCACCATCGCCACCTGGCACAAGAAGGTGGGCGACGCCGTCAAGCGCGACGAAAACCTGCTTGACCTGGAAACCGACAAGGTCGTCCTGGAAGTGCCGTCGCCGGTTGACGGCGTGCTCAAGGAAATCAAGTTCAAGGAAGGCGATACCGTGACCTCCAGCCAGGTCGTGGCGATCATCGAAGAAGGCGCCGTAGCTGCGGCTCCGGCCCCGGCCGCTGAAGAGAAGAAGGCTGAAGCCGCACCGGCCGCCGCTGCTCCGGCCGCTGCCGCTGCGCCGGCCCCGGCTGCCAAGTCGGCCGCCGACGCGCTGCCGCCGGGCGCCCGCTTCACCGCCATCACCGAAGGCGTGAACCCGGCCGACGTCGACGGCACCGGCCGTCGTGGCGCGGTGACCAAGGAAGACATCGTCAACTTCGCCCGCAACGGCGGCGCCGGCAAGGCCGGTGGCGCACGTCCGGAAGAGCGCGTGCCGATGACCCGCATCCGCAAGCGCATTGCCGAGCGCCTGATGGAGTCGAAGAACTCCACCGCCATGCTGACCACCTTCAACGAAGTCGACCTGTCCAAGGTTTCGGCCGCGCGCAAGGAACTGCAGGACGAGTTCGTCAAGGCCCACGGCATCAAGCTGGGCTTCATGAGCTTCTTCGTGAAGGCCGCCGCCAACGCGCTGCAGCGCTTCCCGCTGGTCAATGCCTCGATCGACGGCGACGACATCATCTACCACGGCTACTCGGACATCTCGATCGCCGTCTCGACCGAAAAGGGCCTGGTCACGCCGGTCCTGCGCAACGTCGAGCGCATGTCGTTCGCCGACATCGAGAAGACCATCGCCGACTACGCCAAGAAGGCACGTGACGGCAAGCTGGGCCTGGAGGAACTGCAGGGCGGCACCTTCACCGTGACCAACGGCGGCACCTTCGGTTCGCTGCTGTCGACCCCGATCATCAATCCGCCGCAGAGCGCCATCCTGGGCATGCACGCCATCAAGGAGCGCCCGATCGCCCAGAACGGCCAGGTCGTGATCGCGCCGATGATGTACCTGGCGCTGTCCTACGACCACCGCATCATCGACGGCAAGGACTCGGTGCAGTTCCTGGTGGACATCAAGAACCAGCTGGAAAACCCGGGCCGCATGCTGTTCGGCCTGTAAGAAACCTCCCGCCCCTCCGCGCCTGCGCGGAGGGGTTCTGGTAATGCATCAAGGAATAATTCAATGGCTGAACAATTCGACGTCGTCGTCATCGGTGCCGGCCCGGCCGGTTACCACGCTGCCATCCGCGCGGCCCAGCTGGGCCTGAAGACCGCCTGCATCGACGCAGCGCTGGGCAAGGACGGCAAGCCGGCCCTCGGCGGCACCTGCCTGCGCGTGGGCTGCATCCCGTCCAAGGCGCTGCTGGATTCCTCGCGCCAGTTCTGGAACATGGGCCACATCTTTGGCGACCACGGCATCAGCTTCAAGGATGCCAAGATCGACGTCGAGGCGATGATTGGCCGCAAGGACAAGATCGTCAAGCAGTTCACCGGCGGCATCGGCATGCTGTTCAAGGCCAACAAGGTCGCCGCCTATTACGGCTTCGGCCAGCTGCAGCCAGGCAACGTGGTCAAGGTGAAGCAGCACGACGGTTCGGAAGTCGAGCTGAAGGGCACCAACGTCATCATCGCGGCCGGTTCGGATTCGATCGAGCTGCCGTTCGCCAAGTTCGACGGCGAGACCATCGTCGACAACGTCGGCGGCCTGGACTTCACCGAAGTGCCGAACCGCCTGGCGGTGATCGGCGCCGGCGTGATCGGCCTGGAACTGGGCAGCGTGTGGAAGCGCCTGGGCGCTGAAGTGACCATCCTGGAAGCCATGCCGGAGTTCCTGGCCGCTGCTGACGCCGAAGTGGCCAAGACCGCTGCCAAGGAGTTCAAGAAGCAGGGCCTGGACATCAAGCTCAATGCCAAGGTTTCCAGGACCGAGATCACCGGCAAGGGCAAGAAGAAGGAAGTCATCGTCACCTACACCGACGCCGAAGGCGAAAAGACCCTGACCGTGGACAAGCTGCTGGTGGCCGTGGGCCGTCGCGCCGCCACCAAGGGCCTGCTGGCCGAAGGCACCGGCGTCAAGGTCAACGAGCGCGGCCAGATTGAAGTCGATGCGCACTGCCACACCGGCGTCGACGGCGTGTGGGCGGTCGGCGACTGCGTGCGCGGCCCGATGCTGGCGCACAAGGGCTTCGAGGAAGGCATCGCGGTGGCTGAGCTGATCGCCGGCCTGCCGGGCCACGTCAACTTCGACACCATTCCGTGGGTCATCTACACCGAGCCGGAACTGGCCTGGGTCGGCAAGACCGAAGCCCAGCTGAAGGCCGAGGGCATTCCGTACAAGGCCGGCAGCTTCCCGTTCGCCGCCAACGGCCGTGCCGTGGCGATGATCGAGCCGGCGGGCTTCGTGAAGATCCTGGCCCATGCCGAAACCGATCGCATCCTCGGCATGCACCTGGTCGGCGCCAACGTCTCCGAGCTGGTGCACGAAGGCGTGCTGACCATGGAATTCAGCGGCTCGGCCGACGACCTGGCCCGCATCTGCCACGCCCACCCGTCGCTGTCGGAAGTGATCCACGACGCGGCGATGGCGGTCAGCAAGCGCGCCATCCACAAGGCGAACTGATCGTTCGCGGGTTGTGCCGGCCGCTGGCCGGCATGGCCGGATGCAAGGAACCCCGCTTCGGCGGGGTTTTTTGTTGCTCATTTCCCTGTAGTGCCGAGCCCACGCTCGGCTGCCCTGCACAGGCCGCCGAGCATTGGGCTCGGCGCTACACCTTTCCGGCCGGCTTCTTCGGCGGATCGTCACAGATGCGGTGCTGGACCACGGTTCCACCCGCCTTCCACTCCTTCACCACCCGGCAGCGCTCCCTGGGCTTGACCGCCCTGGCCGCTGCAGCATCCGCCTCATCGGCAGCGGCGGCCTGCTGTCGTTCCAGCCATGCGGACGACGGTGACACCGGTGTGGCCGGTGCCGGCCCCGCAAGCAATGCCAGCGCGACCAGCATCACCGCCCTCATGCCGCCACCGGGCCGCCGCCGAGCAGGCGCGCGGGCAGCATGAACAGCGCGCGCAGGAACGCAAACAGCGCCGAGAACGTGATGCCGACCAAGCGGAACGGCAGGCTCAGCAACCAGACAAACGGCCACGCGATCAGGGCGAGGACCGCCAGCGGCCAGCACAGCACGAACAGCACGCACCACACACCGAGCGCGAACAGGGTCTTCATCACGGTCTCCTTGTGGCGGCACCTTGCCGCCTGCCGACACGTTGGCGCCCTGCCCTTGCCGCGCGCAAACGGTTTGCGACGAAACCGGGCTGGGGGCGATGAAACCGACCCAGCGCCGGTGCAACGCCGAGCCCATGCCCGGCTGCGCTTCGTGGCGACCGCATGGAACCGGCGCTGCACGGGGGCGCTGACAGCGGCTCCTGCCGCTGCCTTGGGCTCTACAGCGCCCGATGGCGGTTGCCGGCCAACGGCCGGCACGACGGTTACTCGAACGAACCGACCGAATCGTGGGCCAGGTTGTCGAATCGGGTGTATTCGCCAAAGAACTTCAGCTTGCACGAACCGGTCGGGCCACCACGGTGCTTGCCGATGATGATCTCGGCCAAGCCCTTGTCTGGCGAATTTTCCTTGTTGTAGTAATCGTCGCGGTAGATGAAGACGATCATGTCCGCGTCCTGCTCGATTGCGCCCGATTCGCGAAGGTCGGCCATCACCGGGCGCTTGTCGGTACGCGTTTCCAGCGAGCGGTTGAGCTGCGACAACGCGATCACTGGAACGTTCAGTTCCTTGGCCAGGCCCTTCAGCGAACGCGAGATTTCCGAGATTTCAGTCGCGCGGTTCTCGCTGTTGCCCGGCACGCTCATCAGCTGCAGGTAGTCGATCACCACCAGGCCCAGGTCATGCTCGCGCTTGAGGCGGCGGCACTTGGAACGCAGCACTTCAGGCGACACGCCGGGCGTGTCGTCGATGAAGATCTTGGTTTCCTTCAGCATCTTGATCGCGCTGGTGACACGGCTCCAGTCCTCGTCTTCCAGCTGGCCGGTACGCAGGCGCTGCGCGTTGATGCGGCCATTGGAGGAAATCAGGCGCATTGCCAACTGCGCGGCCGACATTTCCATCGAGAACACGGCCACGCCTTTCTTCGATTTGATCGCTGCGTACTCGGCGATGTTCAGTGCGAAGGTGGTCTTGCCCATGGCCGGGCGCGCGGCAAGGATGATCAGGTCGGTCGGCTGCAGGCCGGAGGTCATTGCGTCGAAATCGGTATAACCGGTCGGCAGGCCGGTAATGTTGCCGCCGTTCTCGAAACGACTGCGCAGCTCTTCGAAGGCATCCTTCAGTGCACCGGGCATCGCCACGAAATCGGTACGGCCGCGTGCGCCCTGTTCGGCGATGGCGAACACGCTCTTTTCTGCCGAGGCCAGCAGCTCGCTGCTGTCACGCCCTTCGGGCTGGAAGCCGTCGTTGACGATATCCGTGCCGACCTGGATCAGCTGCCGCAGCACCGCCTTGTCACGCACGATCTCGGCATAGGCCACGATGTTGGCGGCTGACGGCGTGGTACTGGCCAGCTCGACCAGGTAGGCGCCATCACCCACCAGTTCCATCTTGCCCTGCGATTCGAACCACTCGCCCAAGGTCACCGCATCGAACGGCCGCTCGCGCTCGGACAGCTCACGGATTGCGCGATAGATCATCTGGTGGTCGCGGCGGTAGAAGTCGCTTTCGGTCAGCTGGTCATTGACCCGGTCGTAGGCCTCCGGGGCCAGCATCAGGCCACCCAGCACCGCCTGCTCGGCTTCCACCGAATGCGGCGGTACCCGCAGCTGGTCGATGCGCGACTCGTCGCGTTCGCGATCGAAGCCATCACCGCGCTCTCTGCGGTTGGAACGGAAGCCGGGGCGAGCGGACATGCTGCGATGTTTCCTGCAAAAGTGGGCGAGACGAGTGTAGGCATGTGCCGCCCCCGGCGGCGATGGACAAGCCTGTGGATAAACCGTGGGAAAACGGGGGATATCCGCCGGTACCTGGCCAGACTGGCGTGGGAGCGTCGCACTGCCTGCGACGGGCGCCGTTGCGGCGCCCGAGCACGCATTATCGCAGATGGGGGTGTCGACCGCTGGCGTCAATCGCCCTTGACGTGCACCGCGATCAGCGCCAGGAACCGGTCCATATAGCCCTGCAGGAATTTCTGCGTGCCCTCGTTGTGGACCGTGCCGTCGGCATCGATCAGGCCGTCCTTGAAATGAATGAATGCCTCTGGCTGGCCGAGCACGTGCATGTCCAGGAAGGCCAGGCTGTTGCGCAGATGCTGCTGGGCCACGGCGGTGCCGATCTGGCCGATGGAGGCGCCGATCACCGCCGCCGGCTTGCCGGCAAACGCACTGTCACCATACGGGCGCGATCCGATATCGATGGCGTTCTTGAGCACGCCGGGCACCGACCGGTTGTACTCGGGTGTCACGAACAGCACCGCGTCGGCGGCGCGCACCTGGTCCTTCAGCCGGGTGCCCTGCGGCGGATAATCGGCGTCGAAATCCTGGTCGTACAACGGCAGATCGCCGATCTGCACATACTGGAAGCGCGCGCGATCACCGGCGAGCTTCTCCAGCGCATGGGCCAGCTTGCGGTTGCAGGAATCCTTGCGCAGGCTGCCAACGAACACGGCGATGGTGGAGACGGACATCGGGACATACTCCTCACGGTGCGGGAGCACCAGCCTAGTCGCCGGGCCCTTGCAGGCCGGTGAAGATCAGCCGCCCGTCACGCCCGCGCGCACCTGCCGCCAATGCGCCTGCCACGCCTGGAACATCAGCACGTTCCACAGATGGGTATGCCACTTGCGCTGGCCGCCGAGGAACTGCTGCCACAGCGGCTGTATGGCGGCCGCCGACAGCACGCCCTCCCGCTCCAGCCGTGCCGCCTGCAACAGGTCTTCGGCCCACGGCCGCAGGTCGCCCTTCAGCCAGTCACTGACCGGTGCGCCGAAACCGCGCTTGGGACGGTGCACCATCGACTGCGGCACATAACGGCCCAGCACGCGCTTGAGCAGCACCTTGCTGGTGGTCTCACTGCGCTTGAAGCCCAGCGGCAGCGACCAGGCGAACTCGGCCACGCGTGAATCCAGCAACGGTGCGCGCGCTTCCAGGCTGACCGCCATCGAGGTCCGGTCGACCTTGCACAGCAGATCATCCGGCAGGTAGGTCAGGTAATCGGCCAGCATCATCGCGTCGGCCGGTGTGCCGGCGCCGTGCAACGGATCGGCCAGATCATAGAAGCTGCCGGCAGCCTGCGCGCCCGGCACTGCCGCTGTCGGGTCGCGCCAGCGCGAGATGCGGTTGCGGTACACGTCACCGATGCCACGCGCGCCGGACTCGGCCAACAGCGCGGCCAGGCCGCCGGTACGCGAGGCCTCGCCCTGCTGCTGGGAGCGCGCGCCCATCCAGCGCCGCAGCGGCCCAGGCACGCGCCCCAGCATCTGCCAGTTGCGCAGCGCGCGCACATAGCGGGTGTAGCCGAAGAACAGTTCATCGCCACCATCGCCGGAAAGCGCCACGGTCACGCCCTGCCGCGCCAGCCGGGCGACCAGCGCGGTCGGTACCTGCGAGGCATCGGCGAAGGGTTCGTCAAACATCGCCGGCAACTGCGGCACCACCGCCAGTGCATCGGCGCCACTCACGTAGAGTTCGGTGTGGTCACAGCCCAGGTGCGCGGCCAGTTCCTTGGCCAGCGGCGCCTCGTCGTGGCTCGAATCGGTAAATCCGATGCTGAAACTGTGCACCGGCTGCCCGCTCTGCGCCTGCATCAGCGCCGCCACCAGCGACGAATCGGTACCCCCGGACAGGAACACGCCCACCGGCACGTCGGCCACCATGCGCAGCGCCACTGCGTCGCGCAGCAGCCCGTCCAGCTGCTCCTCGGCCTCCTCGATGCGGCCCTGGAACGGCGCAGCCAGCGCCGCCTGCATGCGTGCACGTGCATCCCAGTAGGGGCGCTGCGCCTGTTCCGGGCGATGCGCCGAAGCGCCCGCCGCCACGGCTTCGGCATCCAGGCGCAGCACGCGGCCCGGCATCAGCTTGTAGCAGCGCTGGTGGATGCTGTGCGGGGCTGGAATGTAGTCCAGCCGCAGCAGCAGGGTCAGTGCGTCACGGTCGATGTCGTTGTCGAAGGCCGGGTGCTGCCACAGCGCCTTCAGTTCGGAGCCGAACACCAGGGTGTCCCCGGCCCAGCCGTAGTACAACGGCTTCTTGCCAACGCGGTCGCGGGCCAGCCACAGGCATTGCTGCTGGCGGTCCCACAGCGCGATGGCGAACATGCCGTTGCAGCGCTGCAGGGTGTCTTCCATGCCCCATTGCAGGATCGCTGCCAGCAGCACCTCGGTGTCGGAGTGACCACGGAAGACATGCCCCAATGGCTCCAGTTCTGCACGCAGGGCAGCGAAGTTGTAGACCTCGCCGTTGTACGCCATCACATAGCGGCCGTCGGCCGAAGCCATCGGCTGGTGGCCCAGCGGCGACAGGTCGAGAATGCTCAGGCGACGGTGTGCCAGCGCGATGCCTGCACCGGCATCGACCCAGTTGCCGCCATCATCCGGCCCGCGATGGTGCAGCGCTTCGCCCATGGCCAGCACCTGCGCCTGCAGTAGCTCGGCCGACGCCACAGGCGCCGGCAACAACATTCCCGCCAATCCACACATGCATCAAGGTTCCTGCGCCAGTTCAAGGGCGGCGCCAATCACCGCATTGTCGCTTGGAAGCCCGAACATTGCTGCCCCCGCCAACGGGGTGTAGGTATCGGCACCGCAGACCCGGCGCAGTGGCAGATGGCCGAAACCGGCCTCGACCAGTGCGGTCACCACGCCCTCGCCCACCCCGCCACTGTGCCGGCCCTCGTCCAGCACCAGCACCCGCCGTGCGCTGGCGGCCTGGGCGGCGATGAAGCCGGCATCCAGCGGCACCAGCCAGCGCAGGTCGACCACCCGCACCTGCCAGCCCAGCTGCTGCCCGATGGCTCGCGCTGCGCGCAACGCCATCGGCACGCCGTTGCCATACGTGTAGACCACCAGATCGCCCGCCTCCGGCCCGTAAACACGGCCTTCGCCCGGCACCAGTGCCCGGCCCTGGCCCGGATAGTCGAACAGCCACTGGCCATCGCCCGGCTCATGCAGGTCCTTGCTCATGTACAGCGCGATCGGCTCCAGGAACACGGCCACGCGCCCATCCACCCGGGCCAGCGCCGCCAGCGTGCGCAACATCATCACCGCATCGTCGCCGCGCGACGGGCAGCCGACCACCAGCCCGGGGATGTCGCGCAGGGCGGTGATCGAGTTGTCGTTGTGGAAGTGGCCGCCGAAGCCCTTCTGGTAGCCCAGCCCGGCCACCCGCAGCAGCATCGGGTTGCGGTACTGGTCGTTGGAGAAGAACTGCAGCGAACAGGCCTCGCCACGCAGCTGGTCGATGGCATTGTGCAGGTAGGCCAGGTACTGGATTTCCGGAATCGGCAGCATGCCCATGTTGGCCAGGCCCTGCGCCATGCCCAGGATCATGGTTTCGTCCAGCAGGGTATTGAACACCCGGCGTGGCCCGAAGCGGCGCAGCAGATCCTTTGTGACAGTGTACACACCGCCCTTCTGGGCCACGTCCTCGCCGAACAGCAGGCTCTGCGGATACTTCGCCAGCAATTCCTGCAGGCCGTGGTTGATCTGGATCGCCAGATGCCGCGGCGCCTGTCGTTCGGGCAATGCCTCGATACCACCATAGAGTGCCTCGCGCGCTTCGGCAGCGACCTCGCGCTGCGCTTCGGCCTGCACCGCTGCCGGCGTGTACGGTGCGAGCGGCGCCATCACCTCCCGCAGCGACCCCAGCTTCGCCCCGCCTTCAGCCTCGGTGGCAGCGGCCATGCAGCGCGCACGCATCGTCTCGTAGGCCGTCTCGATCGCGGCCGCATCCATCCAGCCCGACTCCAGTGCGATCTGCGCCGAGCGCAGCAGCGGATCCTGCGCCTCGGCCGCGCACAGCTCCGGCAACGCCCGCCATTCCACTTCGAAGTCGGTGCCGGCGTGGCCCATCAGGCGCGTGGTGCGCAGATGCAGGAAAGTCGGTCGCCGCGTTCGCCGGCAGTGTTCCACCGCGGCCTGCACCTGGGCGTGCCCGGTGGCCAGGTCCAGCCCATCGGCGAAGAAATAGTCCAGCCCCGGCTGGTGGCTGAAGCGCTCGGCGATCCAGCCATCGGGGGTCTTCACCGAGATGCCCAGGCCGTTGTCCTCGCAGACGAACAGGATTGGCGCCGGCAGTTTCTGGTAGGCCGCCCACATCGCGGTGTTGAACGCCGTCTGCGCGGTAGCGTGATTGGCCGAGGCGTCGCCGAACGAGCAGAGCACGATACTGTCGGCGGGAACCGGCAGCGCCTGCGCCAGCCGCTTGCCACTCTCGATGGCCAGCGCGGTGCCCAGCGCTTTCGGCAGGTGCGAGGCGATGGTCGAAGTCTGCGGCAGCACCCACAGCGGCTTGCTGCCCCACACTTTGTGGCGGCCACCACTGGCCGGATCATCGGCGCAGGCAGCGAAGGAAAGCGCAGCATCGCGCAACGGGTCGATGCCCGGCACCTGGCGCGAACGCTCGGCCATGAAGGCGCCGGAGCGATAGTGCAGGAATGCGGGGTCGGTATGCCGGCAGGCCCGCGCCAGCAGCGCGTTGCCTTCATGGCCGGACGACCCGATGGTGTAGAAGACCTTGTTCTGCACGCGCAGCACGCGCGCCATCAGGTCCAGCTGGCGGCTGGCCAGCTGCGAGTCGAACAGTTCATCGAAGGCGGCGGCGGTGAGCGTACTGCCGGGCAGGATCGGAGCATCTGCCGCGGGTCGCGGGCGCGGCGTCCCGCGCCACCCGCGCACCGCCTCAAGGAAATTGACGTCGCACACCTCGGCGCGGTTGAGCCCCCGCATGCGTGCGGGAATCGGATCCGGAACCACAGCGAACATCGAACACCCTCCGTGTCGTTGTTGCGTTCCGCCCGGCAATACCGGGCGCTACCCTGTGGGCATCAAGCCGCCTCGAAACGCGAGCGCACCTCGGCGGTCACCGCCGGCATCGGCAGGAAGCGCGGCTGCGCACGCACGCGCCGCAGCCAGGCGCGCACCTCGGGGAATGGCTCCAGGCTGATGCCGCCCTCGCCTGCCACGTCGGTGTAGGCAAACAGGGCGATATCGGCGATGCCGTAGCTGCTGCCGGTGAACCACTGCGCCTGGCGAAGGTGCTGCTCCATCACCGCCAGCGCGGTGGCGGCACGCTCGTGCAGGCGTGGCAGTTCGGCACGGCGTGGCGAGTCGGGCGCCGTCCAGCCCCGGATGAAGCGCGCTACCGCCACGCACGGCTCGTGCGTGTACTGCTCGAAGAACATCCAGCTCAACGCCTGCGCACGCTCCCAGCCATCGCTGGGCAGGTAGGGCGTGCCTTCTGCCAGCCAGAACAGGATCGCGTTGGATTCGGTCAGCACGCGGCCGTCGTCGCGGACGATCAGCGGCACCTTGGCATTCGGGTTGAGCGCAAGGAATTCGGGCGTGTGGGTCTGGCCATGGGCACTGTCCACTTCCACCCAGCGGTAACGGCTCCCGAGCTGCTCAAGCAGCAGCCGGACCTTGTGGCAATTGCCCGAGACCGACATGCCATGCACCGTCAGCGGGACGCGCTCTTCCACCATTGCCTGCTCCATCGGATCCGGCCGGCGGCCGGCTGCGTGCAGTCTGGCAAGTGCGCCAGGGAATGCCAAGCGCGGATGCAGCATGGCACCCCGGTAGTGCCGGCCGCTGGCCGGCAATCGCACGAATGCTGCCGCAACATGGTTGCCGGCCAGCGGCCGGCACTACCAGGCAACGCTCAGCGCGCGCGTTGCCGCCACTGCTCGCGCGACTGGCCCCAGATCTGCATCGGCTTGTCGTTGTAAGGCGGCGGCAATTCGCCCATGCGCAGCAATCTGCTGCCGAGCTTGCGCGCGACCGCCCGCGAGTTGTCGTTGTTCTCGGCGATGGTATGGATCACCTCGTGCCAACCCAGCGTGTCGAAGGCCCAGTCGATCGCCGCGACCGCCGCTTCCGGCGCATAGCCCCGGCCCCAGCTGGCGCGGCGGATGCCCCAGCCGACCTCGGTACCCGGCCAGTCCTGCGGTTGCCAGGGGCCCATCCGCCCGATCCAGTCCCCGCTGGATTTTTCGATCACGCTGAACATCGAGAAGCCGAACAGCTGCCAGGCGCCAGCCAGGCTGCAGAAGCCGCGCCAGGCTACCGAAGGCGGCTGCACGCCACCGAGGGTGCGCATCGTTTCCTCGTCGGCGCAGAACGCCAGATAGGGTTCGTAGTCCTCGCGCCGCAGCGGGCGCAGGATCAGGCGCTCGGTTTCCAGGCGCAGGTCGAAGATGCTCATGCCGACTCCATGTCGAAGGGGCCACCATGATGGTGGATTCGGCCTCCACACGGATGAATGCCCGCGCTCGCAACGAAACGGGCCGGCATGCGCCGGCCCGTCGGGTACAGCACGTATTCTGGATTACTGGCGCGTGGCCGCAGTGGCGCCGGCAGCAGCGGTCTGCGTGACCAGCTGGCCATCGACCACCGGCAGGCGATCGCTGGCCGGCTTGTTGTCCATGCGCACGGTCTTCTCGGCGCCGTCGTAGCGGTAGGTCACGTTGTAGCCCTTCACCACGTCATTGGTGCCCATGGCGATGCGGTTGCCCGGCTTGCTGGCCATGCGCATGGTACCGGTGGTGCCGTCTTCGTTGCGGTAGGTCACGTTGTAGCCGGTAACACGGCTCGACTCGGAGGTGGCGGTCTCGGTGTGGCACTGGCGCTCGGTGCGGTTGACCACGCGGCCACCCACGTGGCGCTTGTCGATCTGGTTGCCGATGAAGCCACCGGCCACCGCGCCTGCGGCGGTCGCGGCCTTCTTGCCGTTGCCGCCGCCAACCTGGTTGCCGAGCAGGCCGCCGACCACGGCGCCGACCACGGTGCCACCGACGTTGCCATCACGCTCCGGCAGGCGTTCCTGCACGGTCACGTCCTGGCACACCTCGTGCGGGGTCTGGGTGGTGGAAGTCTCGCGCACGGGATCGGTGCCGATCACAGTGGCGTAGGCCTTCTGCTTCTCGGTGATCGGGTCGACCTTCAGCACGTCGGCGTATTCCAGCCCACGCGGCGCAGACGGGTCGAGCCTGTCACCACGTGCGCCATCGTCGGTGGCACTGCCGTCGACCAGGCGCGACTCGCCATTGGGGGTGGTGGCGCTGATGGAATCGGGCGATTTGTCGCCACTCTTCATGAAGGCGGCGGTGGCGATGCCACCGACCAGCAGCGCGCCCGCTGCGACCAGGACAGTTGTAGTTGTGCTTTTCATGACCTGCTCCTTGCGGACCATCCGCAACGTTCTCGAACCAGATTGCAGCATGCGCTGCCTGAACGGAATCTCCACATTTCCTGCTCATTCCTGTAACCCATTCAGCATCGGGAAATGCTGGGCCCGTGGTAGCGTTTGCATATTCCCCACGAGGATTTCCGCCATGGCCAACCCGATGCTGCTGCCGGTACTGCAATGGGCCCGCCGGCTGCGCTACCCCACCCTGTTCAAGCTTACAGCGGGCCTGTTCGTGCTGACGCTGTTCATCCCGGACCCGATCCCGTTCGTCGATGAGCTGGTGCTCGGCTTCGGCACCCTGCTGCTGGCCAACTGGAAAAGCCGCCACGCTGCCACGGTTGCGCCGTCGCTGGAACAGCGTTGAGCCCGCTGGTCGACAGCCACTGCCACCTCGATGCCGGCGAGTTCGACAGTGACCGCAGCGCCGTGATCGCGCGCGCGCAGGCCGCTGGCGTGCGCCTGCAGGTGGTGCCGGCGGTGACCGCGGCCAGTTGGCCGAAGCTGCGCGTGGTCTGCCAGCAGGCGCCGGGGCTGCATCCGGCCTACGGGCTGCACCCGATGTTCCTGGCCGAGCACCGGCCCGACCATCTGCCGCTGCTGCGCGAATGGATCGAGCGCGAACGCCCGTGTGCGATCGGCGAATGCGGGCTGGATTTCTTCGTCGAGGGGCTGGATGAGGAGGCGCAACAGGCGTATTTCATCGGTCAGCTGCAACTGGCCCGCGAGTTCGAGCTGCCGGTAATCGTGCACGCGCGACGCGCGGTGGACGCGGTGATCGCTGCGATCCGCCGTATCGGCGGCCTGCGCGGCGTGGTGCACAGCTTTTCCGGCAGCCCCGAACAGGCTGCGCAGCTGCACCGGCAGGGCTTCCTGCTCGGTCTCGGTGGTCCGCTGACCTACGAACGCGCGCAACGGCTGCAGCGCCTGGTGCGCGGGATGCCGCTGGAACAGCTGCTGCTGGAGACCGACGCGCCCGACCAGCCTGACGCCGGCATCCGCGGCCAGCGCAATGAACCAGCGCGCCTGGCAACCATCGCCCGTCACGTGGCCGCACTGCGCGGGATGGAGCTGGAGGCAGTGGCCCGGATCACCACGGAAAACGCACGGCGGCTGTTCGCGCTGCCGGCGCTATAACGGTACTGCCGGCCGGCACCAGCGCTGATTCGATCATTCCGGAGTTGCCGGCCAGCGGCCGGCACTACCATCACGCCTCGGCGTCATCCTCGACCACTTCAGCCTTCACCTTCTTCGGCTCCAGCAGCATTTCCAGCGCCTTGCCCACTGCGGCGAAGGCGAACGCACCGGTGATGTGGGTCGCCGCCCCCAGGCCTGCACCACAATCGAGCTTCAATGCCGCATCGGCGCCCAGGTTCGGCCGGATGCCGCAGACACTGCCATCGGCCTGCGGGTACTTCACGTTCTCCAGCGAATACACCGCCGGCACGCCAAAGTAGCGCTTGGCATTCCTAGGGAAGTTGAACTCGCTGCGCAGCTTCTTGCGGATCAGTGCCAGCATGGCATCGTGCTCGGTGCGCGAGACATCGCGGATGCGCACCAGGGTCGGATCGGTGCGACCACCGGCAGCCCCCACGGTCAGCAGCGGCAGCTTGCGGCGACGGCACCAGGCGATCGTCTCGACCTTGACCCGGAAGCTGTCGCAGGCATCGATCACCAAGTCGAAGCCACGGTCCAGCAACTCGGCCATGTTCGACACGGTCAGGAATGCCTGCACGGCATCGACCTCGATGTCCGGGTTGATCGCGCGGCAACGCTCGGCCATCGCCTCGGCCTTGTTGCGGCCGTAGTTGCCTTCCATCGCCGGCAGCTGCCGGTTGGTGTTGGACACGCAGATGTCATCGGCATCGATCAGGGTCAGGTGGCCGACCGCAGAGCGGGCCAATGCCTCCACCACCCACGAGCCGACGCCGCCCATGCCCACCACCGCCACGCGGCTGCCCTGCAGGCGCTCGAGTGCGCCCACGCCATACAGCCGTTCGATGCCGGCGAAGCGTTGTTTGACCAGTTCGTTCATGCCGCTATTTTAACGTGCACCTGCCGGCACCTGCTGCGCGCCGGCATCGAACCCACCGTTGCACGCCGGAGAGCCTGCCATGAACGCCAGCCCGCCACGCCGCCCGTCCGCTGCCTACCGTTACCTGTTCGTGCTCGGCCTGGGCCTGCTGATCGGGCTGGTCGCCACGGTGATGGTCGGCCGTGCCCTGCAGTCCCGCCGCGACCCGTTCCCCGACAGCCTGATGCAGGTGATGCAACGGCAGTCGCAGCTGCTGCTGCAGGCCCAGCAGCAGAACCGCTGCAGCCTGGCCGACAGCGTGCCGCGGTTGCAGGCAATGCGCTTGCTGTCCAACGACCTGGATCTTGCCTTCCCCGGGCTGAAGGACAGCGCGCAGTTCCAGCAGCATGCCAGCCAGCTGCGCGGCAGCCTCAATGCCGCCTTGGCCGCGCCGCCCAGCGACTGCACGGCCCTGGCGCAGGTGGTGGAAACGGTGCAGGCCGATTGCCGCGCCTGCCACCAGGACTTCCGCTGAGCCGCATTCATCCTGCAGCCGGGCAAGGGCTGCGCGGTTGGCGCCTTGTTCACGTTCAAAAGGGGACGATTCGTCCACCCTGCTGCACGACGCAGTACCACCCAACGCACCCGCCTTCACGGCCAGGAGACGCCCCATGAAGATCCAGCTCATCGCCGCCAGCGCCATCGCTACCCTCGCCCTGGCTGGCTGTGCCACCTCCCCCGGCTATGGCGGTGGCGGCTACAACAACGGCTACAACAACGGCGGCTACGGCAACAACGGCGGCTACAACCAGGGCCGTTGTGCCGACTGCGGCATCGTCACCCGCATCAACACCGTGCCCTCGGGCCGCACTGCGCCCAGCGCGACCGGCGCGATCCTCGGCGGCATCGTCGGCGCGGTGGCTGGCCACGAGATCTCCGACCACACCGGCGGCAGCCGTGGCAACAAGAACATCGCCGCCGCTGCGGGCGCGGTCGGCGGCGCGCTGGCGGGCAACCAGATCCAGAAGAACGTCACCAGCGATACCTACGACATCAGCGTGCGCATGGACGATGGCCGCACCATCGTGGTCAACCAGCGCGACCTCGGCGGCATCCGCGAAAACACCTACGTGCGCGTAGTCAACGGCAAGGTCATCCTGCGCTGATCTGCACCGGGCCGATCACAAAGAAAAAGGCCCGCTTGCGCGGGCCTTTTTCATGCGACGGCTTGCAGCGCGATCAGGTCGGCTGCACGGCGTCGGCCTGCAGGCCTTTCTGGCCCTGCACGACGGTGAAGGTGACCTTCTGGCCTTCCTTCAGGCTCTTGAAGCCCTGGGTCTGGATGGCGCGGAAGTGCACGAACACGTCTTCGCCGTTTTCACGGCTGATGAAGCCGAATCCCTTCGCATCGTTGAACCACTTGACGGTACCGGTCTCGCGATCAGACATCTCACTAACTCCCTGGTGACTCTCTCTTGTTGTTGGAAACGCCTGGTGGGCGGCTGACAAGCAAGGGGGAAGCGAGGTGCATCGATGCAGCGGATCGGGAAGATCTTGCTTCATCAGGCCACGATCCACGGTGACCTTGCCAAGCTCAGCGACTGCAACTTAACCCGCCCAAAACGAAAAAGCAACTGGCAAAATCTTTCACTGTCAACCCCAAAACGGCCACCATACGGGACAGCATGGGACTCTCATTCATCTTGTATCTGCTAGCGGTCATTTTTGTCCTCGCCGGCATCGCGGGCATCATCCTCCCGGCCCTGCCCGGCATCCCGCTGGTGTTCATCGGACTGCTGCTGGCGGCCTGGGCGGACGGCTTCGTCCACGTCGGCTGGCCGACCCTGGTTGCGCTGGGCGTACTGACCGTGCTCTCGCTGCTGGCGGACGTGCTGGCGACCGTAGTGGGTGCACAGCGGGTGGGTGCCAGCCGCAAGGCGCTGTGGGGCACCTTCGCCGGCAGCATCGTGGGGCTGTTCTTCATGCCCATCGGCCTGTTTGCGGGCCCACTGCTCGGCGCCCTGCTCGGCGAGTACTGGCACACCCGCGAGCTGGGCCGCTCGACCAGGGTGGGACTGGCCACCTGGCTCGGCATCCTGCTCGGCCTGGCGCTGAAACTGGCCGTAGTGATCGCGATGCTTGGCCTGTTCGCCTTCGCGTGGTTCCTGTAATCGGCACCGCCTTCACGCCGCACGCACGCGGTGGGCGTGCATAAACCGTGGGGGCTGGCCGCGACCCGGTACAGCCGCCACACTGTGCGACTCCCGTATTCACCGAAGGGCCTGCTGGAATGACCCTCCCCCCGCTGCTTCCCCGCCTCGCACCGCTGGCGCTGGCCTTGGCCAGTGCTCCGCTCGCTGCGCAGGAGTTCGCGCCCAGCGCCGAAGCCTCGCCGGCCGCATGTGCGGCGATTACCACAGACGCTGCCCGCCTGGCCTGTTATGACCGGCAGTTCGGGCGCTCCGCGCAGTCCACCGCCGAGGCCGACGCTGCCGCCGAGGCAGCAGCACAGGCCCGTCGCGAAGAACGACAGACTGCACGCGTAAGCCAGGGCGAAGAGAAACTGCGCGAGCGGGTCAGTGATCTGCTCCGCCCAGCAGAGCCCGACAGCGCGCTGGCAAACGCTGGCCGGGGCTCACTGCTGGACAGCCGCTGGGAACTGGCCGAGGACTCCAAGCTCGGCCCGTTCCAGCTGCGCGCCTACAAGCCGGTGTACCTGCTGCCTGCGTTCTGGACCAGCGACCGCAACACCACACCGCATTCGCCGAATCCGGCCAACACGGTCACCACGCCGCAGGTGCTGGACAGTGCCGAGCTGAAGTTCCAGATCAGTTTCAAGACCAAGATCGCCGAAAACCTGTTCGGCGACAACGGCGACATCTGGGCCGGCTACACCCAGAGCTCGCGCTGGCAGGCCTACAACAGCGAGGATTCGCGCCCCTTCCGCGAAACCAATTACGAACCGGAAGTGATGATGGTCTTCCGCAACGGCTACTCGATCGGTGGCTGGCGCGGGCGCATGACCGGCATCGCGCTGAACCACCAGTCCAATGGCCGGGCCGACCCACTGTCGCGCAGCTGGAACCGGGTCATGCTCAACATCGGCCTGGACCGCGAGAACTGGGCGCTGGTGCTGCGCCCCTGGTACCGCATCCCGGAAACCCGCAGCGATGACAACAACCCGGACATCGAGGATTACATGGGCCGCGGTGACGCGACCCTGACCTGGAACCGCAACGGCCACGAAGTCTCGTTGATGGCACGCCATTCGCTGCGCACCGGCAGCCGCTCGCACGGCGCCCTGCAGCTGGATTACGGCTTCCCGATCAGCAACCTGCTGCGCGGCCATGTGCAGGTCTTCGACGGCTACGGCGAAAGCCTGATCGATTACAACCACAAGGCCACCTACGTGGGCGTGGGTGTGTCCCTGCTGGAGTGGTTCTGATGGACGTGACGATCTGGCACAACCCGGCCTGCAGCAACTCGCGCGGCGCACTGAAGCTGATCCGCGATGCGGGCTTCGAGCCGGAGGTGATCGAGTACCTCGGCAATCCCCCCGATGTGGCCACGCTGCGCCAGGTGCTGGCCGAATCCGGATTGAGCGCGCGTGATCTGGTGCGCAGCAAGGAATCGCAGTTCGCCGAACTGGGCCTGGAAGATGCGGACGAGGCCACGCTGCTGGCCTCGATGGCCGAACACCCGCGCCTGATCAACCGCCCCGTGGTGCGCACGCCCAAGGGCACGCGGCTGTGCCGCCCGCCGGAAACGGTGCTGGAGATCCTGTAACCCGCACTGCCAGAGCCGAGCCCCGCCCGGCTGCTGCCCGGCTGCTGCTCGCGTGCCACCCGTGAATGCAGCCGAGCGTGGCTCGGCGCTGCAGAACGGGCTACTGCCAGTCGGTGATGCCCTCGCGGCGATACACCTCGGCGAACGCCGGGCGCGCCTTCATCGACGTGGCATGCGCCTTCAGCGCCGGCCAGGTGTCGCTGGGCCTCGGCATGTTGCGCGACCAGCGCATCAGCATCACCAGCATGTAGTCAACTACGCAGGGCGTGGCGCCCAGCAGGTACGGTCCCTGCGCCTGCAGGTGCGTGGCCACATGCTGCCAGGCTGCTTCCAGGCGCTGCCGTGCCATCCCGCGGCTGGCCTCGATATTCGCCTCGCCCGCCATTTCGTGCGGGTAGAACCAGGCACGATAGGCCGGCTGCAGCGTATTGGCACACCAGAACATCCAGCGGTAGGCGTCGGCACGCTGCGGCGTACCCACCGGGGGCAGCAGGCGGGCTTCCGGATGGCGATCAGCCAGGTACAGTGCAATGGCCGCCGCTTCGGTCAGTACCAGGCCATCGATCAGCAGCGTCGGCACCACGCCAGCAGGGTTCAGTGCCAGGTACTCGGCCGACTTGTGCTCGCGTGCGTCGAAATCCAGCAGCACCAGTTCGTGCTCGATGCCGAGTTCGATCAGCAGCCAGTGCACCACCAGGGCGGCGGTGCTGGTCGAACCATACAGCGTGGTGCTCATGCGCAAGTCCCGGGTGGATGAATCGGCCGATTATGCCCTGCACGGGCAATCGTTGCTCAGCCGCAGCGGCTCATGCAGGTATCGCGGCCTTCGCTACAGGACATGATCGGCGTGCGTATCGCGCAGTCGTGTGTCTTCAGTTCACAGGAACGGCGCAGTTCGGGATTGGCAACGTCCTTGCAGCGTTTGTCCGGCGCCGGCACCATCTGTTGTTCGCAGCTGAAGTCGTTGCTGCCGATACTCCCCCGCGCCATGCAGCTCCGATAATCGGCCTGGCATTGCACGCGGCACTGCGAGGAGGCGGAGAAATCCGCACCTTCATAGGAGGACGTTGTGCTGCAGCCGGCCAGGACCAGCAGGAACACGGTCGCGACGGATCGATGCAGGCGCATGGGCACATCCAGTGCAGGGATGTTCCAACCCTAGCAGACTACGGTTACTCGTGCAGGCCCGACGCGCGCCCCGATCAGTACACGGGAACACCGGTGTCGGTGCGAACGTCATTCACGGTGCCGCCGCAGGAGAGCAGGCATTGGGCGTACGGAGCGCCGCATGAAGGAAGCACCGGGGGACCGCAGTAGTTGCCGGCACCGTTGCCCCCTTCGCAGTTGTGCCGCTGCTTGTCATCGGCGATATCACTGCAACGGCTGATGACCCGGCTCTTCTCGCTTTCGCAGCTGCGCTGATCCGACTCGGCAAGGGCGCGGTTGTGGAAGTCGCACGTTGCCTTCCGGTTCTCGCAGACCGACGCGCAGATCTTCCCCGCTTCGTGGGTGGGAGGCTCGACGAAGTAACGTGGCCCGCAGGCGCTGCACGCCACCGCAGCGACCAGCAACACGAAAACACGCGGCCACTGCAGCACGATGGACTCCCTTCCAGAACGCCAGCCAGTACGTTAGCAGAGCAGGCCACGCGCAGGCAGGCTGCACACAACAACGGCGCCACACGGGCGCCGTTGTCTGAACACTGGGCGGAAGGATTACTCCACCACCACCGGAATCTTGCCAATACGGGCCTGCCATTCGCGCGGGCCGGTCTTGTGCACCGATTCGCCGGTGGAATCGACGGCCACGGTCACGGGCATGTCCTGCACGGTGAACTCGTAGATCGCTTCCATGCCCAGGTCGGCGAAACCGACCACCTTGGCCGCCTTGATCGCCTTGGACACCAGGTAGGCCGAACCACCAACGGCCATCAGGTAGGCCGACTTGTGCTTCTTGATAGCTTCGATGGCGGCCGGGCCGCGCTCGGCCTTGCCGACCATGCCCAGCAGGCCGGTCTGCGCCAGCACCTGCTCGGTGAACTTGTCCATGCGGGTCGCCGTGGTCGGGCCGGCCGGGCCCACCACTTCGTCGCGCACAGGATCTACCGGGCCGACGTAGTAGATGAAGCGGCCCTTCAGATCCACCGGCAGTTCCTCGCCCTTGTTGAGCATGTCGACCATGCGCTTGTGCGCGGCGTCGCGGCCGGTCAGCAGCTTGCCGTTGAGCAGCAGGGTCTGGCCCGGCTTCCAGCTGGCCACGTCTTCCGGGGTGATCGTGTCCAGGTCCACGCGGGTGCCCTTGGACGCGTCATAGGTCAGCTTCGGCCAGTCTTCCAGCGACGGCGGGTCCAGCATCACCGGGCCGCTGCCATCCAGGGTGAAGTGCGCATGGCGGGTGGCCGCGCAGTTCGGGATCATCGCCACCGGCAGGTTGGCCGCGTGGGTCGGGTAATCCTTGATCTTGATGTCGAGCACGGTGGTCAGGCCCCCCAGGCCCTGCGCACCAATGCCAAGCGCGTTGACCTTCTCGTACAGCTCCAGGCGCAGCTCTTCAATGCGGTTGGACGCGCCCCGGGCCTGCAGTTCGGTGATGTCGATCGGCTCCATCAGCGCTTCCTTGGCCAGCAGCATCGCCTTCTCGGCGGTGCCACCGATGCCGATGCCGAGCATGCCCGGCGGGCACCAGCCGGCGCCCATGGTCGGCACGGTCTTCAGCACCCAGTCGACGATGGAGTCGGACGGGTTGAGCATGGCGAACTTGGTCTTCGCTTCCGAACCACCGCCCTTGGCGGCGACGATCACGTCGACGGTGTTGCCCGGCACCACCTTGACGTTGACCACGCCCGGGGTGTTGTCCTTGGTGTTGATGCGCTTGCCGGCCGGATCAGCCAGCACAGAGGCGCGCAGCTTGTTGTCCGGGTGCATGTAGGCGCGGCGAACGCCCTCATTGGCCATCTCTTCCACGCCCATGGTGGCGTCGTCCCAGCGCACGTCCATGCCGATTTCCAGGAACACGGTGACGATGCCGGTGTCCTGGCAGATCGGGCGGTGGCCCTCGGCGCACATGCGCGAATTGATCAGGATCTGGGCCATCGCTTCCTTCGCGGCCGGCGACTCCTCGCGCTCGTAGGCAGCGGCGAGGTTCTTGATGTAGTCGACCGGGTGGTAGTACGAGATGTACTGCAGCGCGTCGGCGATGGACTGGATGAGGTCTTCCTGCTTGATCGATGTCACGGCTTGCTCGCTTGCTCGAGGCTGGCGGGGGTAATCCGCCCATTTTACCCCCTCCCCCGGCCCCGGGGTGGTCGTGCTGGGCGCTGGCCGGCAAGATCAGATCCAGAAGCCCTGTCACGCCCCGCCCCGTTGGCGCGTCCTTGCCCACATGAACGCCGAAACCGCTTTCCAGACCCACCGCCCGCGCCTGATGGCCCTGGCCTATCGCCTGCTCGGCAGCCGCGCCGACGCCGAAGACGTGGTCCAGGATGCCTGGCTGCGCTGGTCCGGCGCCGATCCGGCCGGCGTCCGCGACCCCGAGGCCTGGCTGGTCACCACCACCACCCGGCTCGGCCTGGACCGGCTGCGTGCGGCCAAGCGCGAGCGCGCGCACTACGTCGGGCCGTGGCTGGCCGAGCCGCTGGCCGTCACGCTGGAGCCTGACCCGGCGCCCGGCCCGGCCCAGCTGCATGCGCTGGCCGACGATGTCTCGGTGGCCTTCCTGACCTTGCTCGAACAACTCGGCCCCGAAGAACGCGCCGCCTTCCTGCTGAAAGAGGCCTTCGACCACGACTATCGCGAGATCGCCGAGCTGATCGGTCACAGCGAGGCCAACTGCCGGCAGATGGTGCACCGTGCCCGGCAACGCCTGCAGGCCCGGCGGCCGCGCTTCAACGCCGATGCCAGCCAGCACCGGCAGCTGCTGGCGCGCTTCATGGACGCCTCGCAGCGCGGCGACAGCGAGGCGATCCAAGCCCTGCTGCACGCCAACGCGCAACTGGTCTCCGACGGTGGCGGCGTGGTTACCGCAGCGATCCGCCCACTGCTGGGTGCCGAGCGCATCGGCCGCCTGTTCTGGGCCATCGCCCGCCGTGGCGCGGTGCATCCGGCCCACCTGGGCTGCGTCAATGGCGAGCCGGCGATTCTGCGCTTCCAGGGCGACCGCCTGCACTCGATCACCACCATCGAAGTGGTCGATGGCCGCATCGCCAACGTGTACAGCGTGTTGAATCCGGAGAAGCTGCCGGACGTTGTCACGCGCGGCGACGGTAGGGCGTCCTGGTAGTGAAAGGCGGCCACTGTGGCCGCCGTGGAGCCCACGATGTCGAACCATGCCTCTCCCCGCGTCCCCTACACCCGCCTGGCCGCCGAGGCCTTCAAGGGCCTGCTGGCCACCAGCCAGGCGGTGCATGACGGCTCGGTCGATCCGACCCTGATGGAACTGGTGTTCCTGCGCGTGTCGCAGCTCAACGGCTGCGGCTACTGCATGGACATGCACGGCACTGCGCTGCGCAAGGGCGGCATCGAGCCGCGCAAGCTCGATACGCTGCCCGCCTGGCACGAAAGCCGCTTCTTTGATGCCCGTGAACGTGCGGCGCTGGGCTGGGCCGAGGCGCTGACCCGGCTGACTGACGGTGCGCCGTCGCAGGCGGCGTTCGATGCACTGGCACCGCACTTCGATGAGAAGGGCATCAGTGACCTGAGCATGGGCATTGCGGTGATCAATGCGTGGAACCGGCTGGGTGCGGGGTTGCTGCCGCCGCTGCCGTAAAAGGGGCCTGTTGGCCGGGCTGCCGCCCGGCACCCGCAGAGACCAGAGCAACAGCTGGAGCAACGGCAGAAGCTGGCTCTTCTGCGGGTTGGCAGGGTGGGGCAGGTCGCAGGGGACGCTGCAAGTACGTCCATGTAAGCTCGGTCGCCGCATCCATGCGGCTCACGCCCCTACGACCTGACCCACCCCGCCCTCGACAGACTTCTACTGCTGTTGGTAGGTGTCGACCTTGGTCGACACGGTAGGTCCACGCCATGCGTGGATGCGGGGGGGGGCGGATCCCTTCGCTTCGCGATGGGCTCTGACCCGATCCGGGCTGATGGGGTCAGAGCCCGTTGCGTGGCAGAGGGATCGGACCCCGGTGCCGGCCACACGGCTGCACTGACCCCCTCTGCACGTATCAGGCCGCACAATATGCGCATGCCTGCTACCCCCACCGCTGGCGCCGCCGCCGCGAACAGACCCAGCCTGCGCCAGCGCTTCAGGGCGATGCGCAACCTGCCGCCGTTCCTGCGCATGGTCTGGAAAACCAGCCCCGCGCTCACCCTGGCCAGCCTTGGCCTGCGGCTGATCCGGGCGCTGCTGCCGGTGGCGATGCTGTACGTGGGCAAGCTGATCATCGACAGCGCCCTGCACCTGAGCCAGCACGGTGCCGGCTTCCCGCCACTGGGCGAGGCGCTGTCCAGCGGGCTGCTCAATCCACTGCTGGGCCTGCTGGCGCTGGAATTCGGCCTGGCCATCGCCTCGGACCTGCTCGGCCGGCTGGTCAGCTACGCCGATGCGCTGCTCTCGGAACTGTTCGCCAATGCCACCAGCATCCGGCTGATGGAACACGCCGCAACGCTGGACCTGGAGGACTTCGAAGACCCGGACCTGCAGGACAAGCTGGACCGTGCGCGGCGCCAGACAATGGGCCGGATGAACCTGATGAGCCAGCTGTTCGGCCAGGTACAGGACGCGATCACCGTGGCCAGCCTCGCCGTCGGCCTGCTGGTCTACGCGCCGTGGCTGATCCTGCTGCTGGCGCTGGCACTGGTGCCGGCCTTCATCGGCGAATCGCACTTCAACGCGGCCGGCTACAGCCTCAACTTCCAGTGGACGCCCGAGCGCCGCCAGCTCGACTACCTGCGCCAGCTCGGTGCCAGCGTGGAAACGGCCAAGGAAGTGAAGATCTACAACCTGCACCGCTTCCTGGTGGAACGCTACCGGCGGCTGTCGGTGGCGCTGTTCCAGGCCAACCGTGCACTGGCCCGGCGCCGCGCGTTCTGGGGCACGCTGCTGGCTGCACTGGGCACGCTGGGGTACTACACCGCCTACGCCTACATCGCGTGGCGCACGGTGCGCGGCGACTTTTCGATCGGCGACCTGACCTTCCTCGCCGGCAGCTTCCTGCGCCTGCGCCAGCTGCTGGAAGGCCTGCTGATCGGCTTCTCGCAGGTCGCCAGCCAGGCGCTGTATCTGGATGACCTGTTCTCGTTCTTCCAGATCGAGCCGGAAATCCACTCGCGTGAAGGCGCCGGGCGCGTGCCGCAGCCAATCCGCCAGGGCTTCGTGTTCGAGAACGTCGGCTTCCGCTATCCCGATGCCGAACAGTGGGCGGTGCGCCATCTGGATTTCCAGCTGTACGCAGGTGAAGTGCTGGCCCTGGTCGGCGAGAACGGCGCCGGCAAGACCACGCTGGTGAAACTGCTGGCACGGCTGTACGAGCCGGACGAAGGCCGGATCCTGCTCGATGGCCGCGATCTGCGCGACTACGACCTGGACGACCTGCGCGCCAACCTCGGGGTGATCTTCCAGGACTTCGTGCGCTACAACCTCAGCGCGGGCGAGAACATCGGCGTTGGCCAGGTCGAGGCGATGGACGACCAGGCGCGCATTGCCGACGCCGCAAGGCGCGGCATGGCCGAGGAAGTGATCGAGGACCTGCCCGGTCGCTACGACCAGCAGATCGGCCGGCGCTTCAAGCAGGGCGTGGACCTGTCCGGCGGCCAATGGCAGAAGATCGCCATCGCGCGCGCATGGATGCGCGATGCGCAGGTCATGATCCTGGATGAGCCAACCGCAGCGCTGGATGCGCGCAGCGAGTTCGAGGTGTTCCAGCGGTTCAGGGAACTGGCGGATAATCGCACCGCAGTGCTGATTTCCCACCGCTTTTCCTCCGTACGCATGGCCGACCGCATCCTGGTCCTGGCCGACGGCCGGATCGAGGCCAGCGGCACCCACGCGCAGCTGATGGCACAGGGTGGCCGCTACGCCGAGCTGTTCGAGCTGCAGGCGGCGGGTTATCGCTGAGAACGCCTCTCGCTCCGCCCAATGAGAACCTGTCTCATTTGAGATAGAATCACCCCCGACGACTTTTGATAGATACGCCCATGTCCACCGCTTTTGGCGCCGAAACGGTGCTTGAGGTCCGCCACTGGACCGACGCCTACTTCAGTTTCACCACCACCCGCGACAGCGGCTTCCGCTTCGAGAACGGCCAGTTCGTGATGATCGGCCTGGAAACCGAGGCGCGCCCGTTGCTGCGTGCCTACTCCATCGCCAGTGCCAACTGGGAAGAGCAGCTGGAGTTCTTCAGCATCAAGGTGCAGGACGGCCCGCTGACCTCGCGCCTGCAGCACATCAAGCCGGGCGACAAGGTGCTGGTCGGCAAGAAGCCCACCGGCACCCTGCTGATCAGCGACCTGCACCCCGGCAGGAACCTGTACCTGCTGGGCACCGGCACCGGCCTGGCGCCGTGGCTGTCAGTGATCAAGGACCCGGAAACCTACGAGCGCTTCGAGAAGGTGATCCTGTGCCACGGCGTGCGCTACGAGAAGGACCTGGCCTATCGCGATTACTTCGAGAAGGAACTGCGTGAGCACGAGTTCCTCGGCGACATGATCGGCGACAAGCTGCTGTACTACCCGGCTGTCACCCGCGAGCCCTTCGCCAACCAGGGCCGCCTGACCTCGCTGATGGAAAGCGGCCAGATGCAGCGCACCCTCGGCCTGCCGGAACTGAGCCCGGAAAACGACCGTGCGATGATCTGCGGCAGTCCGCAGATGCTGGCTGATCTGCGCACCGTGCTCGACGCCCGCGGCTTCCAGGTCTCGCCGCGCATCGGCCAGCCGGGTCACTACGTGTTTGAGCGCGCGTTCGTCGAGAAATAACCCATCGTATCTGTAGAGCCGAGCCCGCGCTCGGCTTGCGCGCGGCGCGCGCTCTCGGAGTCAGCCGGAAAAGCAGCCGAGCGTGGGCTCGGCTCTACAGCAGCGCTTCAAGCGCGCCGCGCAGCTGTTCCGGCCTGGTGGTGGGCGCATGCCGCGACACCACCCGCCCCTGGCGATCGACCAGGAACTTGCTGAAATTCCACTTGATACGGGCACTGCCAAGCAGGCCGCGCTTCTCGCGTGACAGCCAGGCCCACAACGGATCAGCCCCCTCGCCGTTGACCTCGATCTTCTCCGACAGCGGAAAGCTGACCGGATAGTCCAGCGAACAGAACTGGCGGATCTGCGCCGCATCCCCAGGCTCCTGCGCACCGAACTGGTTGCAGGGAAAGCCGATCACCACCAGGCCGCGCTCGCGATAGTCCTGCCAGAGCTGTTCCAGCCCCCTGTACTGCGGGGTGAAGCCACAGCGGCTGGCGACGTTCACCAGCAGCAACGGGTGGCCCTGATAACGGGCCAACGCATGCGGCTGGCCTTCAAGGTCACGGAAACTGAAATCGTAGGCGCTGGTCATGATGGCGGGCCGTGGGCGGTGAATGCATGGTACCCGCGCCCGGCCCCGGCAACATGCCTTTTGACACAAGTGCGGACGCCGCCGGCCGGGTTACCCTCGGGCCCTTGTTTGCCTTACCGGAGTTCCTGCCTTGACCACCCGCCTTGCCCTTGCCGTGGCCATGTCCCTCGGCCTTGCCCTGCCCGCCTTCTCGGCCGGCGCCGCCCCGGCCGCCAGCAGCACCGCTCAGCAGGCCAATCCGTTCTTCGCCGAAAGCCCGTTGCCGCTGCACTTCCCACAGTTCGACAGGATCAAGGACAGCGACTTCGCCCCGGCCTTCGACGCCGGCATGGCGCAGCAGCTGAAGGAAGTGGAAGCGATCGCCAACAACAAGGCCAAGCCGACCTTCGACAACACCATCATCGCCCTGGAGAAGAGCGGTGACATCCTCGACCGTGCGACCACCGTGTTCTTCAGCCTGGTCGGCGCCGACACCAATGACACCCGCAAGAAGCTGCAGGCCGACTACTCGGCGAAGTTCGCCGCGCACAGCGATGCGATCGCGCTGAACGGCAAGCTGTTCGCCCGCATCCAGGCGCTGTATGACACCCGCAGCCAGCTGGGCCTGGACGCCGAAGGCGTGCGTCTGGTCGAGAAGTACTACGACAACTACGTGCGCGCCGGCGCCAAGCTGTCCGAGGCCGACAAGGCCAAGCTGAAGGAGATGAACGCCGAACTGGCCAGCCTGGGCACCAGGTTCAGCCAGAACGTGCAGTCGGAAGTGAACGCCTCGGCGATCACCGTCGACGACGTCAAGGAACTGGACGGGCTGTCCAAGGAGCAGATCGCCGCCGCCGCCGAAGCCGCCAAGGCCCGGGGCCTGGAAGGCAAGTATGTAATCACCCTGCTCAACACCACCGGCCAGCCGCCGCTGACCAACCTGGCCAACCGCGCCCTGCGCCAGAAGATCTACGAAGCGTCGGTCAGCCGCGGCAGCCGCGGCGGTGAGTTCGACAACACCGCGCTGGTTTCGCGCATCATGCAGCTGCGTGCCGACAAGGCCAAGCTGATGGGCTTCCCGAACTTCGCCGCCTACAACCTGACCAACCAGACCGCCAAGACGCCGGAAGCGGTCAACGCGATGCTGGGCAAGCTGGCCCCGGCCGCGGTGGCCAACGCCAAGCGCGAAGCCGCCGACCTGCAGGCGATGATCGACCAGGAACAGAAGGCCGCAGGCAAGCCGACCTTCAAGCTGGAACCGTGGGACTGGGCCTTCTACAGCGAGAAGGTGCGCCAGGCCAAGTACAACTTCGACGAGTCGCAGCTGAAGCCGTACTTCGAAATGAAGAACGTGCTGGAGAACGGCGTGTTCCATGCCGCCAACCTGGAATTCGGCCTGACCTTCAAGCAGCGCACAGACCTGCCGGTCTACCACGACGACGTGACCGTCTACGACGTGTTCGACGCCGACGGCAGCCAGCTGGCAATCTTCATCTTCGACCCGTACGCACGCGCCTCCAAGCGCGGCGGCGCGTGGATGAACTCCTACGTCTCGCAGTCGAAGCTGACCGGCTTCAAGCCGGTGGTCGCCAATCACCTGAACATCCCGAAGCCGCCGGCCGGCCAGCCGACCCTGCTGACCTGGGACGAGGTGAACACCACCTTCCACGAGTTCGGCCACGCCCTGCACGGCATGTTCTCCAATGTGAAGTACCCGTACTTCTCGGGCACCTCGGTGCCGCGTGACTTCGTCGAGTTCCCCTCGCAGGTGAACGAGATGTGGGCCGACAACCCGGTCATCCTGAAGAACTACGCCAAGCACTACCAGAACGGTTCGGCGATGCCGCAGGCGCTGCTGGACAAGGTGCTGGCGGCGGCCAAGTTCAACCAGGGCTTCGCCACCACCGAGTACCTGGGTGCAGCGATGCTGGACCAGCGCTGGCACCAGATCGGTGCCGACCAGGTGCCGACCGCCAAGGACGTGATGGCCTTCGAGCGCGCCGCGCTGGAGAAGGACGGCATCTACTACGCGCCGGTGCCGCCGCGCTACAAGACCCCGTACTTCAGCCACATCATGGGTGGCTACTCGGCCGGCTACTACGCCTACATCTGGTCGGAAGTGCTCGACGCCAACACCCAGAAGTGGTTCAAGGACAACGGTGGCCTGAGCCGCAAGAACGGCGACCACTTCCGCGCCACCCTGCTGTCCAAGGGTGGCAGCGTCGACGCGATGCAGCTGTTCCGCGATTTCGCCGGCCACGAGCCGCAGATCGAACCGCTGCTGGAAAAGCGTGGCCTGACCGGCGCCGGCAACTGATCGCCTGCGCGCTAGCGTGAAACGAAAACCGCCCGGGAGACCGGGCGGTTTTTTTCGTTGAGGTCATCGCCGGAACAATCGTTCCCACCATCGTTTCTGCGTGTTTGCCGCCGGAGCCGTATCCGTATCCAGGGTTTCCGGCACGAACTGCGCCAGCTGCGCCGCGACGGCCTCTGCGTACAGCAACGCGCCATCGGGGGCGCAGTTGAGCAGATTGCTCATGCTGGTCGATGCGTTGAGGTCCATCGGATTCGGCTCGACCACCTCGCTTGCTTCCAGCAATCCGCATCCCTTGCCGATGGCATCATCGACAACGCTCCAGAACACGGCCAGTCGACCATCGGAGAACAGCTCGTGCAGACGCGCGCGCAGGTCATTGTCCCCGGCGTAGTCCGCGCGCATCTGCTTCAGCCGGTCATGCGTGATGAACACACCACCACCGTAGTTTTCGCGCAGGTGGTTGCCTGCAGCGGCGTCCGCCCACTGTGGCGGCACCAGTTGCCGCCAGTCCGCGAAATAGCGGGCAACCACCGGATCGTCGATGAAGAACGAAAGGGCGCTCCCGCGAAGATAGTGATACCGGCGCAGGTGACCGGCCACGATCGCCAGGTACAAAGCATGCCCCTTCTCGAAGGGCACGTCTGCGCTGATCGAGCGAGCCTCGTCGATGCGTTCCTGGAGCTGCTCCATGTAGAACGGCTCGATCCGGAATTGCTGCTGCAGCGGCTCAACCAGCGTCGCGTCCTCCAGCGCACGGAAATAGAGGCCACGGATTTCCGAGTCCGCGACTGGATGGTAGGTGATGTCCCAACCCATGCTGCAACGCCTTCAGGAATGCGGTAATGCCGCCGACCCGACAGCTTAGCGTCGTCGGCACCCTTGCGGAGAGCAGGCCGTGCAATACCCGTAGTCAACGTCAATGAGTGTCGTATCAGGCCTGATCTATCCCTCTCTCCCGACGCAACACTACCGTGGCGCCACGTACCCGCCCGGCACGCCTTCCGGCGACAGCACCAGCTGCCACAGCTGCGCGTGCCGGCAGCGGAAGGTGGCCATCGACCCGGCCAGGTAGAAGCGCCACATGCGGCGGAAATGCTCGTCATAGCGCGCATCCAGCCGTGGCCACGCTGCTTCCACGTTGCGCCGCCATGCCTGCAGGGTCAGGTCGTAGTCGGTGCCGAAGTTGTGCCAGTCTTCCAGCACGAAACGGCCTTCGAACGCCCGGGTGATCTGCGCCGCCGACGGCAGCATCGAGTTGGGAAAGATGTAGCGCGCGATCCACGGGTCGGTGCGATGCCGGGAGACGTTGGTGCCGATGCTGTGCAACAGCAGCAGGCCACGCGGCGACAGGCAGCGTTTGGCCACCTCGAAGAAGCTGGCGTAGTTCTTGTCACCGACGTGCTCGAACATGCCGATCGAGAAGATCGCATCGAACGGTTCGTCCAGTTCCCGGTAATCCTGCAGGCGGATCTCGATCGGAAGGCCGGCGCACAGTTCGCGCGCGAACCCGGCCTGCTCCTGCGAAATGGTCACACCCACGCCACTGACGCCATAGCGTTCGGCAGCAAACTTCAGTGCCTCGCCCCAACCACAGCCGATGTCCAGCACACGCTGCCCCGGGCGCAGGCCCAGCTTGCGGCAGACCAGGTCCAGCTTGGCTTCCTGCGCGGCATCGAGATCATCGGCATTGCGCCAGTAGCCGCAGCTGTAGACCAGACGCTGGCCCAGCATGGCCTGGTAGAGATCGTTGCCGAGGTCGTAGTGGCGGCGGCCGACCTCGTAGCTGCCCTGCCCGGCCTGCAGGTTGAACAGGCGCGCCTTCAGCGCATCGGCCACTTCGCGCCAGCCGTGCACCCGTTCATCCAGGTGCGCCTGCATCAGATGGACAAGGAATTCATCCAGGACGTTGGCATCCCACCAGCCGTCCATGTAGCTCTCGCCCAGGCCGAGCGAGCCGTGGGCCATGACCCGCGCGAAAAAGCGCGGGTCATGCACCTGGATGTCCTGCGGCTGGGTACCGCCGATGCGGACCCCGGCTTCGTGAAGCAGGCCGGTGACCCGCTCCTGCAACCCTGTATCCACGCCACCTCCTCCACTGCGGTCAACCGCGTGCGAACAGCTCCACGTAGTCCCTGGCCACGTGCGGCAACAGCACCGCCGCCGGTACATCGGCGGTCTGGGTGCCGTCCGAGTATGGACCCACCTGGTACGGCGGGAAAACAAAGCGCAGCGCGGTGATCTGCCCCTTGTCGTCGGTCAGTGGCTGGAATTGGCTGAAATTGTCGGCCTGCGGGCCAGTCCCGTCGGCGATCATGCGCGATGCGTTGCGCAGCGATTCCTGCAGTTGGGCCGGGTCCATGTCCTCGCCGCTGAGCCGCGTGGCCACGCGTTCGCGCAGCTGGTCGGCGACGAACTCACTGATCACCTTCCAGCCCTTGGCATCGGTCACCAGCTTGTCGGCACTGAGCATCTGCTGCTGCTGCGGCAGCCATACGAAGCGCGCCACCAGCGGTTCGCCGTGGGCGCCACCGGTGTAGCGGCTGCCATCAGCACTGACCACCACCAGCTGCGGGGTTTCCAGCAGTTTCTCGAAACTCAGCGACAGCTCGTAGGGCATGGTCGGCTTGTCGTTGCCGAGCCCGTCCAACGCCTGTTGCAGGTCACTGCGCGCACTCGTCGCATAGTTCTGCAGCGCACGGGCCAACCCCGGATAACGGTCGATGCCGGCCGGGTAGCTGATGCCCACCACTTCGCGCTCGTTGTTCTCGATCACGTCGCGCAGGTCCAGCGGCGCTTCCGTGGCCGGCGTTTCGGCTGCGGCGGTGGCCTCGACGGCGGGAGCCGCCTCAGCCGCCGGTGCCGGCTCGCTTTCACGCTGGCAACCGGCCAGCAACAGCACGCCCACCACGCCGGCCAACGCGCTGCCGCGCAGTGGCCGGTTGTTTCCAATCTTCATCGGGATCCCCTGTTCATGTTTGTACATCATCGCCTGCCATGGCTGAAGCGTGGCCCGCTGGCACTCAGCCAACGAGCAGGTCGTGGTACTCCTCGTGCCGCTGCAGGAAAGCCTCGGCGTAGGAACAGGCCGGCACCACCTTGTACTTCTGCTCGCGGGCGAAACGCAGTGCCACGCGGGTCAGCTCACCGGCGATCCCACGGCCGGCGATCGGCTCAGGCACCTCGGTGTGGGTGATGACCATGCGCTTGCGCTTGATCTGGTAGTCCAGCACCGCCAGCTGTCCACGCACACGGGCGGTGAAGCGATGGTTGGCCAGGTCGTGTTCGACCTCATAGGCCAGACCGGGGGGCGTGACCGAAGCCATGGAACTGTCTCCTGCGGCGACTGCGTGGATGGTGCGCAGCCGGGCGCCATGATCGCGTGAAGCCTGAACAGGGGCAAGTCTGATCCATTCACGTCAGTTTGCGACCCTCAAGCTGGAGCGCTGACGGCCGCTATCGCCTGTGGAGGGGTACGGCCAGCTTGGCACGCCCCTTGCGACCGTTGACCATGCGCACCCCCGCGGAGGCTCCGATGCACCCCAGCGATTCCCATTCAGATACTGACCGCGCCCTGCTGGAGGGCCTGCTGCAACTTGCGGTGGAAGGGCAGACCGAAGACCAGGATTTCCAGCGCATCGGCGAGGAAGTGTTCGCCCGCCTGCTGGATACCTACGGCCAGCAGCACACGCTCTGAAACGGGGCGAATCGTCACCGATTCGCCCCGCTACCCGCTTCAACCGCCGCCGAGGCGGAAGGTCGGGTTGGAAAGCTCGCGCAGGAAGTGGGTGAAGATGCTCGGCTGCATGGCCAGCATGAAAATCACACCGAACGCCGCGCCCGCCAGGTGGGCGCTGTGGTTGATGCGATCACCACCGCGCTTGTCCATCCAGATGCTGTAGCCCACGTAGAACGCGGCATAGACAATGGCCGGTGCCGGGATGAAGAACACCAGGATGATCGACCACGGCTTGATCAGGATGAAGGCGAACAGCACCGCCGACACCGCCCCGGATGCCCCGAGGCTGAGGTAGTTCGGGTTCTTCTGGTTCTTCAGGTAGCTGGGCAGGATCGAGACCAGCAGCGCACCGATGTAGAACGCCGGGTAGGTCAGGTAGCTGCCGGTCAGCTGCACCATCACGCTCTCGATGAATCCCCCGAAGAAGAACAGGGTGATCATGTTGAAGATCAGGTGCGACCAGTCGGCGTGGATGAAGCCATAGGTCACCAGCCGGTCGTACTGGCGATGGCGGTCGACGGCCGGCGGCCAGAGGATCAGGCGGTCGGCCAGCTTGCGGTTGTTGAACGCCATCCACGACAGGAGGGCGGTGATGGCGATCAACAGCAGATTGACGGGGGTCATGTCAGGCTCAGGCGCTACGGTAGTTGTCGACCATACGATAGCGTTTCGCGTACCAACCGAAGGCCAACGCCGCGACGAAGGCGAAACCGGCGAAGAAGAACATCAGGAATGCCGCCTCGCTCAGGCCCGTACTGGCGATCTTGTGGGTCACCGCATCGTTGCGCACGGCAGCGTTGGACAGCAGCACCCACAGGTTGCCGATGGTGGTGGTCAGGTTCCAGAAGCTCATCACCACGCCCTTCATCGCCTGCGGCGCCTGGCTGTAGGCGAACTCCAGGCCGGTGGCCGAGACCAGCACCTCACCGAAGGTCAGCAATGCATACGGCAGGATCTGCCAGAAGATCGACAAAGCGTTGCCGCCGTCCATCACCACCTGGATGCCGCCGACCACGATCCAGGCCAGGCCACTGAAGGCGATGCCGGCGGTCATGCGGCGCAGCGCGGTCGGCTCCAAGCCGAAGCGGCGCAGGGCCGGGTACAGCACCAGGTTGTTGAACGGAATCAGGATCATCACCAGCAGCGGGTTCAGCGCCTGCATCTGCGAGGCGCTGAACCAGCTCGGCATCTGCATCTGCTGGCCCTGCAGGACCCAGGTCGAGGCCTTCTGGTCGAACAGCGAGAAGAACGGCGTGGTCAGCGCGAAGATCACCAGCACGCGCAGCACCGAGCGCACGCCTTCCACGGCTTCGGCTGGATGCTGGCCACGGGCCCGGTCCAGCTGCCACCAGGTGCCGCCACCGATGCCGGCGAGAATGGCCACCAGCGCCAGGCACAGGCAGATCACGATGCCGAGCGAACCGACCAGGCCGAACGACGCCGCTGCCAGCACCAGGCCGAGCACGGCGATCACCAGGCCCGGGCGGCCCTGGCCGGCCACGCGTGCGGTCAGCGCAGTGCGCACCACGTTGGCGAACGAGTGCGGGTCCTTCGGTGGCAGCGGCACCAGCACGTAGCGCTTGCGGCCCAGCCAGAACACGAAGGTGGCGATGAACATCAGGATGCCCGGGATGCCGAACGCCCACTGCGGGCCCCAGTTCTTCAGCGCCAGCGGGATCAGCAGCGAGGCGAACAGCGAGCCGAAGTTGATGATCCAGTAGAAGGCGTCGAAGACGATCTTGGCCAGGTGCTTGTTGCTCTGGTCGAACTGGTCGCCCATGAAGGAGGCCACCAGCGGCTTGATGCCACCGGCACCCAGGGCGATCAGGCCCAGGCCGAGGAAGAAGCCCTCGCGGCTGTTCTCGAACAGGGCAAGGCACAGATGGCCGGCGCAGTAGACCAGGCTGAACCAGAGGATGGTGTGGTACTTGCCGAAGAACCTGTCGGCCAGCCAACCTCCGAGCAGCGGGAAGAAATACACGCCGATCATGAAGCTGTGCATGATGTCCTTGGCTTCACCGGCACGGCCTTCGGCTGTGATTTCCTGCAACAGCAGCGAGGTGATCAGGAACTGCACCAGGATGTTGCGCATCCCGTAGAAACTGAACCGCTCGCAGGCCTCATTGCCGATGATGTACGGGATCTGGCGCGGCATCTTTCCCTGGCCGGCGATGGGGGCAACTGCGTCGTGGCTCATCCTGTAAGGCATTCCTGCAAAGCGAAAGGCGCAAGGTTACCGGAACCGGGCCTTGCGAAGCACGCTGCAGGGCTGCATGACAACGGTGCCCATCCATGGCAGGCAACCGCGCTCCGTGCCGGAAGTCACGGCACCTGCACGACAAAAGCGTAAACTTATCGTTATGCGCCCCCTCCCCCCCGCCCGTCTCCTGCTCAGTTGCCTGATGCTGCTGATGGCGTTGCAGGCACAGGCGCGGCCGCAGGCACCGGCCACGGCGGCCAGCGAAAGCGGCTCCCGCCAGCTGACGGTGGCCGCGCTGGAGCTGCCCAGCCACGATGATGCGCAATGGAAGTTGCGCCGCGAGCAGGTCGCGCAGTTGCTGACCGACCTGCAGCCGGACGTGATCTCGGTGCAGCAGGTGCTGCAGCAGCAGGGCCGCAACCCGGCCTGCTGGCTGGCCAGCCGGCTGCGTTACAGCTGCGACTTCGTCACCGCCGATCCACCCAGCCAGACATTGCGGCATGGCAACGCGATGCTGACCCGGCTGCCGGTCAGCGAGGACGGCGTGACCCTGCTGCATCCTCCCGGCACCTTCAGCGCGGCCGGCATGATGCGGCTGAAGCTGGGCGAGGCGCTGGTCAACATCTATGTGGCACGGCTCCGCCCCGACCCGGACGAGGCCGCCGCACGCCAGCACCAGACCAGCGACCTGATGACCTGGATTGGTGCCACCGCCGAGGGCATGCCCAGCCTGATCGCCGGCGACTTCTCGGCCAACACGATGGAACTGGTGCGCAGCACGCCGGGCTTCCAGCCGGCGCGGCGCAATCCCGGCGGCCGAGCCGAGGCGCCTGCGGCCAGTGGCGGGGGCAGCACTGGCCATGGTCTGGATGTGCTCTTCCAGGTCAAGCATTTCGACGGCATCCGCCAGCAGCCGATCCTGCTGCCGGCCGACGGCGACCTGCCCGGCCTGCGCCTGGGCGTGATGGCCACGTTGCGCCTGCAAGGCAATACGGCCACCGCCGAATAGGGAGTACCGGCCGCTGGCCGGCTCCCCGGGGATCTCACGATTGCCGGCCAGCGGCCGGCACTACCGAATGATTGCTGCAACAGAAAAGGCCGGGTTTTCCCCGGCCTTCTCCGTTCATCCCATCACCGCGATCAGGCGATCGCTTCCTGGTAACGGCGCTCGACTTCGTTCCAGTCGATGACGTTGAAGAACGCGCCGATGTATTCCGGGCGACGGTTCTGGTACTTCAGGTAGTACGCGTGCTCCCACACGTCCAGGCCGAGGATGGGGGTGTTGCCTTCCATCAGCGGGCTGTCCTGGTTGCCGGTGCTTTCGACCACCACCTTCTTGTCCGGGGTCACGCTCAGCCACGCCCAGCCGCTGCCGAAACGGGTCAGCGCCGCCTTGGTGAAGGCGTCCTTGAACTTGTCGAAGCCGCCCAGGTCCTTGTCGATGGCCTTGGCCACGTCGCCCACCGGGTTGCCGCCAGCATTGGGAGCCATCACGGTCCAGAACAGCGAGTGGTTGGCATGGCCACCACCGTTGTTGCGCACCGGACCCTGCAGGTTCTCCGGCAGCGACTTGAGCTTCTTCACCAGTTCTTCGACCGGCAGGTCAGCGTATTCGGTGCCTTCCAGCGCCGCGTTGACGTTGTTGATGTAGGTCTGGTGATGCTTGGTGTGATGGATTTCCATCGTCGCCGCATCGATATGCGGCTCCAGCGCGTCGTAGGCGTAGGACAGCTTGGGCAGGGTGTAGGCCATGATGCATCTCCTGATTGCGAGGGCACCCGACGATGTCGGGCGGTGCGCCGTGAATGATGGGGACAGACCCGCAGATTACCAAGGGGGATGTAAAGGAAATTGCGTCCTGCCAGTGAGCACGACGGCAATTGTTACGCAGCAGTGACGCGGCACTCTCCTCATGCGCCATGCAGCGCGCAGGCGCTACAGTGCGTGCACCACCCTCGCCCGCCCCTGCCCATGCGCAACCCCCGGCTGCTGATCACCGCCATCGCCCTGCTGCTGCTCGGCCTGGTCGCCAACCATTTCCTGCAGCGGCCGCCGGCGCCACAGTTCGCACCGGACCTGCAGGGAACACCGACCGCACGGGCGCCTGCCACGGCCACGCCCGGACGGGACAACGGCCTCCCCGCGTTCCTGCCCGCCGAAGCCCTGCAGACGATCGCGCTGATCCAGCGCGGCGGGCCGTTCCCGCACCGCCAGGATGGCAGCACGTTCGGCAACCGCGAACAGCAGTTGCCGCAGCGTCCGCGCGGCTACTACCGCGAATACACCGTGGACACCCCCGGCGCGCGCACCCGTGGCACGCGCCGCATCGTCACCGGCGGCGATCCGCCGGAGGCGTGGTACTACACCGACGACCACTACGAATCATTCCGCAGCTTCACGGTACCGGCCCAGGGAGCGCAGTGATGAGCCATGACGATTTCGGCCTCGGCCTGCACGACATCAACAATGCCGGTGTCTACGCCATCGACAGCGACGACATCGGCGCCCTGGCCGCCGCAATGCGCGATGCCGGGCTGAAGGTGATCCGCATCGATCTGGAAGGGGTGGCCGACAAGCGCACCCTGCTCGCACGGCTGGCCGCGCAGCTGGATTTTCCGGCCGGTTTCGGCGGCAACTGGGATGCGCTGTCGGACAATCTACGCGACCTGCAATGGCTGCCAGCCAACGGCTATGCACTGTTCCTGTGCGACGTGGACGCGCTGCGCGCCACCGCGCAGAAAGACTTCGACACCCTGCTGGACGTGATGGACGAGACCAGCCGCGACTGGCTTGGCCGCGACGTCCCGTTCTGGGTGTTCCTGTCGCAGAGCGCGTAAGGTCACTGCCGTGGTGGACGCCGACCTTGGTCGGCGCTTCTGCGCCAACCAAGATTGACACCTACCCAAGCGAGCCTGCCAGGGCGTGGCGCGCTCCCTAGCCTACCGGCTCCCGTTATCTTCCTGCAGTTCTTTCTTGAACGGAATGTCCGGCGGTGGCCGCGCCACGGCCGGCTGGTCCTGCATGTTCGGATTGGTAAGGCCACAGCCACCACCGGCCTGCAGGATCGAGATCACGCAGGAAATCTTCGTATTGGTACCCGGCAACGGAATCTCCATTGCCTTTATTCCCTTGCGCACCCACTCGGCCAGCAGCGATTCCTGCGGGACCCAGTATTTGTCGAATGACGTGGGCGTGTAGTCGTAAGGCGGTCGCTTCAACCAGGTGCCCGATTGCGCGATGCGTTCCTTGCTCCAGCCATCGTTGGCACCACCGGGCGCACCGCGCTCGGCACGTCCATCGCCTTCCTGGCCCGGCACGCGGACGCTGCCATCGGCGTTGAACAGGCCACTGCCCTTGCCGGTGGCGCTGGCCTGGCGGGCGCCCTTGTCGGCGCCGTCCTGTTTGCGGCTCGACGCCCCCCAGTCATCGCCCTTGGCGGGCGTGGCCCAGTTGCCCGGATCGGGGGCCGGGCGCGCTCCAGCCTGGGCCGGTGCCGTGCTGGAGGCGGACGGCCGTGGCGTGCTGCTTTCGGCCTGGCGCGCACTGCCACTGGCCGCAGGCGCGGCCGTTGTCGCTGGCGCGCTGCCGCTGGACGTTGAAGGCGCCGCCGCGGGTGCCGACGCGACTTCGCGCTCGCGCACCTGCAGGTCACGGCCTGCCGGCGCTCGCACGGTCGGCTCGCGCCCGGCCACAGCAGCCATCCGTACCTGCGGATCGACCACGGCCTGCACTTCGCGCTCGCGCACCTGCACATCGCGCTGCGGCACACGGACCTGTACATCGGCCGTGCGCAGCGGCTGCGATATCGCCGGTGCATCGACCGTACTGATTTCACGCTCCTGCACCGGGATGTCACGCAGCTGCGGCGTCCGCACCGCGATCTCCGGCGCACGCAGTGCGGCCGGGGCCGGCGGCACCTGCACCGGCTGCACACTGCGCTCGCGCACCGTCGGTACCGTGTCGCGCGGCACGATGCTGATCTCCGTGCGCGGCACGCTGACAGGTGGCACCACGAAATCCGTACTGGCCTCGGCTACTTCGGTGGCCTGCACCGGAGACGGCGGCGGTGCCGCGACCGGCGCCGGCTCGGATTCGGCGGGCGGCGGCGGCACGCTGGCCACTGCAGCCGGAGCGGGTGCGGACGCAGCTGCCGACGCGGACGCCGGACGCGGCTCAGGCGCCGTTGCGGCCCCTGCGTTCTGGCCAGCTGCAACCTGGCCCGGCGGTGCAGCGGCCGCCGCTTCCGCACCTGGCTGATCGCCGCCGCCTTCCTGGGTAGCGCGACCGACGAACTCCACCTGCACGCGCTCGCCCTCGGCGCCTTGTTCTTCCGGTGCCGAGGTGCGGATCACTGCCACCCATAGCAGCAGCATGAAGAACAGCAGATGCAGCAGCGCGCTGGCCAAGGCCGAGACCCAACGCATCCAGCGCTGGTCGCGCGGCGCAGCATCCCAGTCCTGCCAGAACAAGCGGCGCAGCGCCTGCCACGGCGACAGCTGCGGCGATTGACCGGGTGGCCCCGGCAACGGTCGGGGCAGCAATACCGCGATCACGTCGCGCGCGTGGTACGGTCGCGGCAGCGGCCCCAGCGAGCGCAGCCACAGCGCCCAGCCATAAGGCAGGCGCGTGGTCTTCTCGAGGACGGCGCGGGGCTGCTGGCGCGCCAGCAGTAGATCGATGAGTTGCTCGGCCCGGGTCAGAGGCACGCGTCAGCGATCAGGCGACGTTGTCGCGCGGGATGTACGGCGCGTGGCCGCTGTCGTGGTCGGTCGCGTCGCGCACGGCGGTCACGCCCGGCACGCGGCCCATCAGGGTCTTTTCGATGCCCTGCTTCAGTGTCACGTCGGCCATGCCACAGCCCTGGCAGCCACCGCCGAAGCGCAGCAGTACCACGCCGTCGGCCGAGACTTCCTGCACGGCCACCTTGCCGCCATGCGAGGCCAGCTGCGGATTGACTTCGTTCTCCACCACCCAGTGCACGCGCTCGACCAGCGAGGCCGCATCACCGGGCGCTTCACCCTTGATGCGCGGCGCCTTGATGGTCAGCTGCTGGGTACCGGCACTGCCGGCGACGATGTCGATCTCGGCCCCGTCCAGCCAGCCGACGCTGCCGGCATCGACGTACAGGGTGAATCCTTCGCAGTCCACCGCCCACTCATCGCCGAGCAGGTCGGTCGGTTCGGCGAACTCCAGCCGGGCGTCGGCGCGCGGGGTGCCGGGGTCGACCGCGCTCAGGCGCACGCCCATGCCGGGCACGCCCTCGCGTTCGATCAGCTTGCGGAAGTGGGTCTGGGCAGTGTCGGAGATCTGGATCATCAGGCTATTCTAGCCAAGTACGCGTCAGCCGCTCATTCGGTTTATACACCGTCCGGCGCATTGTTCAGTCAACACGAGGTGGAGATTCCCATGGCCGACCTGATTCCACTGGCCCAGGCCCGTTGCGTGCCACGCAAAGGCAGTGACCACAAGCTCGGCGAGGCCCGCCTGGCCGAACTGCTGCCGCAGGTTCCCGGCTGGGAGCTGAGCGAGGGCAGCCAGGCCCTGACACGCACCTTCCGCTTCAAGGATTACTACGCCACCATGGCCTTCGTGAACGCGCTGGCCTGGATTGCTCACCGCGAGGACCACCATCCGGACCTGGGCGTGCACTACGACCGCGCTGTGGTGCGCTTCTCCACCCACGATGTGGGCGGCCTGAGCGAGAACGACTTCATCTGCGCGGCAAAGACTTCGGCCCTGACGGAGCAACTGCCATGAACATTCGTTTGCTGAGCCTGTCCCTGATCGCTGCGACCGGCCTGGCCGGCTGTGGTGCCTCCGAGCCGCCGGCGCCGCCAGCGACCGCGCCGACCGAGGTGGCCGCGGTGAAGACGCCGCCGCCGCAGTACCCGCTTGAACTGGCCTGCATGGGCGTGGGTGGCACCAGCACGTTCAAGGTGACCATCGGCACCGACGGCAAGCCGAGCGAGGTCGCCCTGCTCACCGGCGCCGGCAACCCGCAGCTGGACGAACTGGCCAAAACGGCCGTTCAGGGCTGGCAGTTCAAGGCTGCCACCCGTAACGGCGCTGCCGTGCCGGCCACCATCCAGGTGCCGGTCAGCTTCAACCCGCCGCAGCCGAAGCCCGATCAGTGCTTCGCGATCGAAGAACGCTTGCGCCGCGGCGGCTGATCGCGCGCGCCCCGACGAGGCCAGCCGACGCCCGCCTCGCCCTCCCCGCCCCGGGCTCATCCGGGGCGGCTGTCTGTTGACCAGGACCGCGTCGGTACATGCTGCAGATTCCCCCCGAAAATGTCTGGATCGCACTGGCGGTCACCCTCGCGGCCGGCCTGGCCACCGCCATCGGCAGCCTGCTGGTGCTGTTCTCGCGCCGCCCCAACCCGCGCCTGCTGGCCTTTGGCCTGGCCTTCGCCGGCGGCGCGATGGTCTACGTGTCGCTATCGGAAATCCTCAACAAGTCCATCGCATCGTTCGCCCTGGCCTATGGCGAGCGCAGCGGCTTCACCTACGGCACCCTGGCGTTCCTGCTGGGCGTGATCGTCATCGTGCTGATCGATCACTTCATTCCGAATCCGCATGACAGCCTGGATAAGCAGGACCCCGCGTTCCGCGAAAACAGCCGCGAGTACCTGAAGCGGGTCGCGCTGCTGACCTCGGTCGCGATCACAGCGCACAATTTCCCGGAAGGGCTGGCGACCTTCTTCGCCACGCTGGAAAGCCCGTCGGTGGGCATGCCGCTGGCCTTTGCCATTGCCATCCACAACATCCCCGAGGGCATCGCGATCGCGGTGCCTGTGTACTTCGCCACCCAGAACAAGGCCTATGCATTCAGTGCCAGCCTGCTGTCCGGCCTGGCCGAGCCGGTGGGCGCGGCGCTGGGCTACTGGCTGCTGTCAGGATCGCTGTCGCACGCCACGTTTGGCTGGGTGTTCGGACTGATCGCCGGCGTGATGGTGTTCCTTGCGCTGGATGAGCTGCTGCCGGCGGCCAAGCGTTATGCCAAGGGCCACGAAACCGTGTATGGCCTGGTGGCCGGCATGGGCACCCTGGCGATCAGCCTGGTGTTGTTCAAGTGGTGAGGGGTTCCCGGCCAACGGGCTGAGCCCCCTCGCGGCTGGCGGAGCGACATTCCGGGTTGGGCCGGCCGAGGTGGGTTTGCGGGGGTCACTTCACCTTGGGGGCTTGGGCGCGCCATCCATGGCGCTTACACTCCCGCAAACCCACCTCGCCCGGCCTCTGACAGGCTATAGGCGTGCCAGCCGCGCGATGAAAGAATGAAAAAGCGAAGCCCGCGCTGCGCGCGTGAGTCGAGCGTGGCTCGACTCTACAAGGGCTGCGTGCGGGTATGGGTCTACGCTGCGGCTGTCAGGTCCGCCTTGTAGCGAGCCGAGCACCGCAGGTCCGGCGAGGGCGAAGAGGCGCGGGTGTCTGAGCGCAGCGAGTTCCGCGCCGCCCCTCGGCGGACCGAGGAGCGCAGGGTACCGGCGCGCAGCGCCGGCTCGCGGATGGCGGCGTGTTTCTTTGGTTACTTTCTTTGCACGAGCAAAGAAAGTGACGAGCCCACTCATCGCAGGGAAGCGACGGCGCCGACCAAGCACCCGGCGCCGCCGAACCGCCGTCAGCGCAGGTGGTCCAGCGCCTCAACCAGCTCATCGGCCAGCGGCGCGTTCAGCACGTATGGGCTCTTGCCGTCATCCAGCGCGAACTCCAGCGAAGCCGCGTGCAGAAACAGGCGCTTCAGCCCGATCTGCTCACGAAGCCGCTTGTTCACCGCCGGATCGCCGTACTTGTCGTCACCGGCCACCGGGTGGCCCAGATGCTGGGCGTGCACGCGGATCTGATGGGTGCGGCCAGTCTCGATGCGCACCTCGCAGTACGAATGGCCGCCGCGGCGCTCCAGCACCCGGAAGTGGCTGATCGATTCCTTGCCGATCGCGTTGACCTGCACATGGCGCTCGCCGCCCTGGCGCAGGCCCACGTGCAGCGGCGCGTCCACAGTCATCACGCCATCGGGCATGCGCCCGGCCAGCAGGGTCAGGTAGCGCTTGCGGATGCCGGCGCCATGGTCTTCACGCAGCAGGGCCTGCAGTTCACTCAGCGCCGAGCGCTTCTTGGCCACGATCAGCAGGCCGGAGGTGTCGCGATCCAGCCGATGGACCAGCTCCAAGGTCTGCCCCGGGCGCAGCGCACGCAGGGTCTCGATCGCCCCGAAGCTGATGCCGCTGCCGCCATGACTGGCCACGCCAGAGGGCTTGTTCAGGGCCAGCAGGCGGGCATCCTCGAACACGATGGCCTGCTCCAGGCGGCGCATGAACGCCTCAGGTGGACCAGACTTGTCTCCCTCCTCGCTGAGACGCACGGGTGGTACACGCACCTCATCGCCCGCCTCCAGCTTGCGCTCGGCCTTGGCGCGACCGCCGTTGACCCGCACCTGGCCACTGCGCACCAGCTTGTAGACCAGGCTGCGCGGGGCCCCCTTCAGCTGGCCGAGCAGGAAGTTGTCCAGGCGCTGGCCGGCGCGGTCGGCGGGAACGGTGATCATGCGCACGGAAGGCTTGTCGCCTGCGGGCTTGGTGGGGTCTTGGGCGGTCATCAGGCTGTTTATTCTGTTACACTCGGGGGGCGAGATAAGGGATTGATTTCGTTGGAAGTTACTCAGGGCCAGAAGCCCAGCTTCCGACGAATCCGGCACAGTGCGCGACCACCGCCCGCGGGGCGGCCATGTTAGCGGCTCACCGGCCTTCCCGGCCATCGCCGGATGCCTGACACGCAACCGTGCTGAACATGTCCCGCGTGGCGCTCCAGCCTGGCTGACAGCTGCCTGCGGCCCTGCAACACCCAAAACCCATAAGAGTGAAGCGCTCCCGCGGCCTGCCGTGGTGTCGTAGCGCTGGAAACCCAAGCCGCCCTCCCCGCGCTTGCGCGAATGGGCGGCGAGCCGTGTCCAGAGGCGAAACCCCATGGCGTTCCGCGCGGTAGCCGCTTGCGAGGAACGCAACAATGAAGCGAATGCTGATCAACGCAACGCAGGCTGAAGAGCTGCGTGTTGCCATCGTGGATGGCCAGTCGTTGTATGACATCGACATCGAGCAGCCGTCGAAGGAACAGAAGAAGTCCAACATCTACAAGGGCCGGATCTTCCGCATCGAGCCCTCGCTGGAAGCGGCCTTCGTCGAATACGGCGGTGGCCGCCATGGCTTCCTGCCGTTGAAGGAAATCTCCCGCGACTACTTCCAGGCCGGCGTCGACCACAACAAGGCCGGCATCCGCGAACTGCTGAAGGAAGGCCAGGAGATCGTCGTCCAGGTCGACAAGGAAGAGCGTGGCAACAAGGGCGCCGCCCTGACCACGTTCATCTCGCTGGCCGGCCGCTACATGGTGCTGATGCCGAACTCGCCCAGCGCCGGTGGTGTGTCCCGCCGCATCGAGGGCGAAGACCGGGCCGCGCTGAAGGACGCGCTGGACAAGCTGAACATTCCCGACGACATGGGCGTGATCATCCGTACCGCCGGCGTCGGCCGCGATGCGGAAGAACTGCAGTGGGACCTGGACTACCTGCTCAACGTCTGGCGCGCCATTGCCGAAGCCGCGCTGAGCAAGCCCGCTCCGTTCCTGATCTACCAGGAGTCGCGCCTGATCGTGCGCGCCCTGCGTGACTACCTGCGCGCCGACATCGGCGAGATCCTGGTGGACACCGAGGAGATGTACGAGCACGCCCGCGAGTTCATGCAGCAGGTGATGCCGCAGACCCTGCGCAAGCTCAAGCACTACAAGGACGACATCCCGCTGTTCAACCGCTTCCAGATCGAGTCGCAGATCGAAGGTGCATACGAGCGCAACGTGCGCCTGCCGTCGGGCGGCTCGATCGTGGTCGACCAGACCGAAGCACTGACCGCAGTCGACGTGAACTCCTCGCGCGCCACCAAGGGCAGCGACATCGAGGACACCGCGTTCCAGACCAACCTGGAAGCGGCCGAGGAAGTGGCCCGCCAGCTGCGCCTGCGCGACCTGGGTGGCCTGGTGGTCATCGATTTCATCGACATGGCCTCCAACAAGCACCAGCGCGAGGTCGAGAACCGCTTGGCCAACGCGCTGAAGTACGACCGGGCCCGCGTCCAGGTCGGCCGCATCTCGCGCTTCGGCCTGCTGGAAATGAGCCGCCAGCGCCTGCGCCCGAGCCTGGGCGAGTCCAGCCAGATCGTCTGCCCGCGCTGTGACGGCCACGGCCGCATGCGCAGCGTCGAGTCGCTGTCGCTGTCGATCATCCGCGTCGCCGAAGAGCATGCGATGAAGGAGAACACCGGGCAGGTGCTGGTGCAGGCCCCCGTGGAGATCGCCAATTACCTGCTGAACGAGAAGCGCAGCGCCCTGCGCGAGATCGAGCAGCGCCACGAGGCGCCGATCGTGATCGTGGCCGACGAGCAGCTGCATACCCCGCACTACACCGTCACCCGCCTGCGCGAGAACGAGTTGGGTGAAGAAAGCAGCAAGCCCAGCTACCAGCGGGGCACCCCGCGCAAGCTGCCGGTGCACGCGCTGACCAAGGGCCAGCTGAACATCCCGCCGCCGGCGGTGACCCAGGTCAAGCACACCTCGCCCGCCCCGGTTCGCGAGGAAGTTGAGCCGGCCAAGGCAGCCCCGGCCCCGGTCGCGGTCGCACCGACGGCCCCGGCCCCCAGCGGCGGCGTGATCGGCTGGCTCAAGCGCGTGTTCGGTGGCGAGCCGGCCCCGGCGCCGGCGCCGGCCGCTCCGGCGGCGCGTCAGTCGCAGGACGGTGGCCGCAAGGACCGCAACAAGGATCGCAACAAGGACCGCAAGGACCGTCGCGACGACAGTCGTGGCAATGGCAACGCGCAGCAGCAGAAGGATGGCGGCAACCGCAAGGACCGCGGCGAGCAGCGCAAGGACGGCCGCAACGGCAACAACGGCAATGCGCAGCAGCAGCCGCAGCAGGGCAAGCAGAAGGAGCCGCAGCACAAGGATGGCCAGCAGCAGCCGCAGCAGCAGAACAAGCCGCGCAACGAGCAGCAGGGCCAGAACCAGAACCAGCAGCCGAAGCTGAAGCAGCCCAAGCAGCCGCGCCCGCAGCAGCAGGACGGTGACAAGCCGGCCGAGAAGCCGCAGCGCAATGCCGCCGAAGCAGCTGCCGAAGCCGTGACCGCAGCGGCAGCCGTAGCCGCTACGGCCGTCGCCGCCAACGGGGTGAACGCGCTGGAAGCCACCGCGCCGGTGACGCCGGTTGCTCCGGCACCCGCCGCTCCGGTGGAAGCCGCTGCGTCGGCCGACACCGCTGCCAACGCTGGCAGCGCGGCCGAGGTGACTGCGGTTGCCGGCGAGGAGGCTGCAACCGACACCAATGGCGAGCAGGCAGGCGAAGGCGCAACCCGCCGTCGTCGTGGCCGTCGTGGTGGCCGTCGCCGTCGTCGCGGTGGCACCGAGAATGCCGTCGGCAGCGACGCCCTGGGCGATGACCAGGACGATGGTGATGACGGTGAAGACACCGACGGCGCCGAGCCGAGCGTCAACAACACCGCCGGAACCGCTCCGGTTGCTGCGGTGCAGCCGGTCCGTTCGCAGCCGGAGTTCGACTTCGATGACGAAGTCGAGCCGATCGCCATCGAAGCCGGGAAGCCGGCCCGCGCTGCCGCCGCTGCGGTTTCCGCACCGGTTGCGGTGGTGAGCAGCGCCGTGGTCGAAGTCGCCGCCCCCGTCGCGGCTGAAGCGCAGGCGCCGGCCGAGGCTGCTGCGAAAACTGAAACGGTGTCCTCGCCGGTGCAGACCAGCATGCTCGATGCCATCGACGCTGCGACCCCGGTTCAGCCGGTCGCCGACGCCACTCCGGTGGTGGACGCTGCCGCGCCGGTGATCGAAGCAAAGCCGGTTGTGGCTGAAACGACCGCAGTGGCTGAAGCCGCTCCGGTGATCGAAACGAAGCCGGTCGCGGTCGAGGCCGCGCCGGTCGTGGAATCGAAGCCGCAGGTGGTTGAAGCAACCCCGGTGGTTGAAACCAAGCCGGTGGCCAGTGAGAGTGGCCCGGTGGTGGAGGCCGCCCCGGCCGTTGAAGCCACGCCGGTCGTCGAGACTGCGCCGATCGTGGAACAGCCGGTCGCGCCGGTGGCGGTGGAAGCCGCGCCGATCGAGGCCGCTGCCCCGGTCGCCGAAGCCGTGGTGACGCCGTCGATCGATCCGGTCGCCGATGGCCATGCCGGCGCCGCAGCGCAGGCTGCAGAAGCCAGGGCCGATGAAGAAGACGAAGAGGCCGCCAAGCGCACGCCTCCGTCGAACTGATCGCGCCTTGATAGCGTGAAAACGAAACGGCGGGGATCAATGATCCCCGCCGTTTTTGTTTGTGCGTCGGGCCGAACCGTGCCGACCAAGGTTGGCACCTACCCAAGCGTGCCTGCGTCAGGGTTTCGGCGCGAACTGCAGGCGGGTCCACACGCCGTAGTGGTCCGAGGCCCAGCGACCGCTGTCATCGGGCTGGTCGAACAGGATCTTCGCCTCGCGTGCGACCATCTCGTCCTGCTGGAAGAAGATGTGGTCGATCCGCGACGGCGCCTGGTAATAGTGACGGTTGAGCGTACTGACCGCGGACAGATCGGTGTTGACATGCACGCTGCCGTAGCTGTCGCCGTAGTGGCTGCGCAGCTCGCTCAGGTCGCCGGCATCCACCAGTGCATTGAAGTCGCCGGCGATCACCACCGGTGCACCGGCCGAGGTTGCAGTGATGAAGCGCAGCAGGTCTTCGACCTGGGTGCGACGGATGCGCTGCCCGTTCTCGTCGCTGCGCTCGTTCAGATGCGTGGCGTAGATGTTTACCGGCGTGCCGTCGACGTCGATGCGCAGGTGGGCCACGGTGCGGTAGTCGTCCAGCGGCTGCAGCAGATGATCGCCCTGAGCGAGGATCGGCCGCCGGGTCAGCAGCGCATTGCCGTAGCGCTTGGGTGCCGCGACCGGATCGGTGGACACGAACACATACCTGTAGCCGAGTTGGCCGGCCAGCCATTGCGCCTGGTTTCGCACGTTGCGGCGCTGGATCACTTCCTGCAGGGCAACCGCATCCGGCTGCAGGCGCTTGAGCTCGGCCAGGATGGTGCGGCGCCGGCTCGGCCAGTCTTCGCGGTCGTGGTGCAGGTTGAAGGTGACCATGCTCATGCCCGGCGCGCTGGCAACGTCGGGCGCCACAGTCGTGCCAGCCGGTTCAGCCGCCATCATCACGCCCGGCAATGCCATTGCAATGGCCAGCCCCAGGGCGCGCACCGACGTGCGCACCTTCGCCCGCTGCTGCTTCATCGTTACTGCCCCTTGCGTTCGGCGCGGCGCACTGCGCTCGGCACGTCGATCTCGATCCGCGCCGGCAGCTGGTGCACGTGCAGTTCTCTGTTGACCCACTGGGCCGCTTCACCGTTGATGCTCGCCTCGCCCGGGTCGCCAGCATACGGCCACGGCAGCACCACACCACCGACCGGCGGCACCAGGCCCGGTTGCACCTCCAGCACCAGCTGCTTGTCGCTGCGCTGCAGGCGGTAGTTCAACTGCCCCTGCGGCGTCCGCAGGCCCTGCACGGCAATGCCCTCGCCCTGCAGCCACGCGGTCGGCACGCCAGCGGCCAGTACCAGCGCATCGTCCAGATCACGGTTGTAAGCGAACATGTCCAACGCAGAGCGCACGAAGTCCGAAGCCACCCAGGCGTGCGGCAGGTCACCGACGAAGAACGGCTTGCGCGGCGTGCGCGAGACCACTTCGGCCCACTGGTTCCAGGCCTGTGGCGCGCGGTCCCTGAAGAAGAACTCGGTGGCCTGCCAGGCGCGCTCGCGCCAGCCCAGGCGCACGAACGCTGCCACGTTGCGCCATTCGTACGGGGTGTAGTCCTTCCACTCGCGCTTGCCATCGCGACGGGCAACGAACTCGTTCCAGTAGCGCTCGAAGGTCACCTCCAGCGCCTGCTGCGGCAGCCGGCCCTGCTCGCCGCCGGGGGCAAGCGCGATCGTGGTGGAGGTCGCGTCGAAGTCGCCCAGCTCGGCCGAGCCCGGCAGGTAATCGATGTTGTGCTGCTGCATCGCCGACAGCAGCGAGGCCTGCAGGTCAGCACGGAACTGGTCGCGCGATTCGGCGATCTGCATCGCCTCGACCTTGCCCAGCTGGGTCGCCAGCAGCGCCGCGTCCTTGTAGCCGCGCAGCGCCCAGAAGTTGTCCCAGTAGGAATGCATCGGCTTGGCCGAATAGCCTTCATGGCTGATCGAGGCCGGCATCATCCCGTAGAACGCCGGGTTGCGCGCGCGGTTTTCCTCGGTGCGCTCGCTGTCGCGCAGCTGCTCCATGTAGTTGTAGGCGCCCTGCACGTGCGGCCACATCAGCTCGGTGAACGTGCTGTCGCCGGTGTAGCGCCCATACTCGGCGATGCTGTAGATCAACTCGCCATGGCTGTCGTTCTCCGGCACCGGGTCGCTGCCGCGCGCGTCGACGCAGCACGGCACCTTGCCGTTTTCGAACTGGTACGGCGCATACCAGTTGATGTAATCGCGCACCGCATCACTGCGCCCCATGCGCAGCAGGCCCTCGGAGATCATCGCGCCGTCGCGGATCCAGCTGCGCGCATACGACCGCGTGCCCGGCTGCAGGCGCGGTCCGACACGCGAGATCAGCATGTGCGCCACCGCCGTGCGCAGGGTGTCGACCAGTGGCTGGCCTGCAGCAGGCACCTGCAGCGAAACCACGCCCAGCTTCTGCCGCCATTGCTCGGCCACCTGCGCCTGCGCCTTGGCCACATCCAGCGCCTGCGGCGCCCAGCCACCGGTCTGTGGCAGCACCACCGCCACCTCACGGTTCTGCCCGGGCTCCAGCCTGATCGTGTACACCAGCGCACCCGACGCCATGCCGGTGCTGTCCTTCACCGCCGTGGTCGCCGGGTACGTGCCGCTTTCCAGATGCATCGCATCGAGCTTGCCATCGAACGTACTGGCAAAGCGCGCGTCCGGTACCTGCAGCGGATAGATCCGCGGCTCACCGTTGACCCGAACCAGCTGCTCACCTACATCCAGGGCATCAATCCGGCTGAAGCCTCCGACGGTATTAAGGAACTGGGTGGGCGGATTGACCTGCCACGGCCGTATCGCCAGTGCCAGGGTGTATTCGTGCGCGACCTTGTCCGGATTGCTCAGCCGGTAGCGGCCGATCAGCTGCGCACGCTCGGGCGTGCCCTGCACGAAACCGGTCACCGAGAGTCCGGCCTTCTCATGCACCCAGTCGACGGTGGCGATCGGCAGGTAGTGATCCTGCAGCGACTGGGTGATAGCCACTTTCGACCAGTCCAGCAGCTTGCCGTCCAGGCGGATGAACGGCTCGATGCTGAAGCTGCCCTTGGCCGGCTCCAGCGCGCCATCTTCGCTGATCAGCGCCTGCTCCTGGCCACCATCGAGGCCGAGCAGGGTCCAGTAGGGCTGTTCGCCCACATACGCGCGCGGCAACGAACCGCGCGGCAGATCGGCGGCTACCGAGGACAGGAAGGCATTGGGCGTGGCGGCGAACGCCAGCGGCTTGAGTGCGATGTCACGGATGCCATAGCGCCAGTTCGGGCCATCGCGCAGATCGAAACGCACGTAGCGCGCGTCGGTATCCGGCAGGGCAAGCCAGTCGCGGCCACCGGCACCGCTGGTCACTTCGCGCACGATGCGCCAATCCCGGCCATCCTCGGACGTCCGCACGGTGTAGCGATTGGCTTCCAGGTTCGGCAGCCAATCGATCACGACACCGCCGATCTCGCGGCTCTTGTGCAGGTCCAGGCTGATGGTCTGCTGCTTGACGCCACCGCTGATCCAGAACGTGTCGCTCTTGCCGTCGATCATGCGGTCCTGCAGCGCGGTGGCGGTATCGGCAATCACCGACGGCACCAGCGCCGAATCATCCTGCGGTGGCAGCCCCTGCAGGGTCAGCCTGTCGAAGCATACGGTGCCGCGGCCGCCGACCTTGCTGTAGATCGTGAACTCGACTGCGGCGCTGCGCGCCATCTCCTTCTCGGGCGAGGGACCCCACGCCTTGTCGATCTGGCGGCGGCGGTACTCGACCGGCGTCCAGCCCTTGGGGAAACTGTAGCCGGGACGATTGACCCACCAGACGTTGTCACCGCTGGCATCGATCAACTTGAACTGCAGGTCGTTGCCCGGTGAATCACCGCGCAACTGGAAGCCGAAACGGTAATTGACCGGGTATTCGATGTTCAGCGCGCGGCGGATGCCGACGTAGCCGGAGACATCGTGGAAGTCATAGTCCAGGCACAGCGCGCGGCCGCCGCCAGCGCCACTGACCGGCCGCAGCGAACCGCTGACCTGGTCGGACAGCACCAGCTTCCAGGCGCCGATGTCGTCGAAATCGTCCAGTACCTTCGGCGCCGGCAGTGCCGGTGGTGCGGCGATCGCCAGGGAAGTCCACAAAAGGCCCAGTCCAACGGCGATCGCTCGCTTCATCCCTTGACGCTCCCCAGCAACAGACCTTGGATGTAGTACCGCTGCAGCACCAGGAACAGCGCCAGCACCGGGACCACGGTGACCACCGCGCCGGCCATCATCATTTCCACGTCCATGATGTGCTCGCGCGAGAGGGTGGCCAGCGCCACCGGCAAAGTGTAGTGCTCCTGATCGGTCAACACGATCAGCGGCCACATGAAATCGTTCCATGCGCCCATGAAGGTGAAGATCGCCAGGGTCACCAGCACCGGCTTGAGCATCGGCAGCACGATCTGGAAGAAGATGCGCAGCTCCCCTGCCCCGTCGATACGGGCCGCTTCCAGCAATTCGTCCGGAATCGAACGCGCGTACTGGCGCACCAGGAAGATGCCGAACACGCTGGCCAGCGCCGGCACGATCACGCCGCCGAAGCTGTTGACCAGGCCCAGCTGCTTCATCAGCAGGAACAGCGGCAGCATCGCCACCTGCGCTGGAATCACCAGCGCCGCCATCAGCACCTGGAACAGGCGCTCGCGGCCGACGAAGTTGAGCTTGGCGAACGCATAGCCGGCCATGGTGTTGAGCAACAGCGAGCCAAAGGTGATCGCCAGCGAGACGAGCAGGCTGTTGGCGAAGTTGCCGCCCATGCCAGTGCGCGCGAACAGCTCATGGTAGTTGTGCGTGGTGATGCTGGAAGGCAGCAGCGGCGGCGGGAAATGGCTGGCCTCGCCCTGCGGCATGAACGAGACCGAGAGCATCCACAACAGCGGTGCCAGGCTGACCAGGGCCAGCACCAGCAACGCACCATTGATCAACCACGGGTACCAGCGCGACTGGCCGATTTCACGACTCATACCAACTGCCTCTTGCGGCCGAAACGCAGCATCACGGTGGTCACCGCCAGGATGATCAGGAACAGCAGGAACGCCACGGCGGAGGCGCGTCCCAGGTTCCACCACTTGAAGCCTTCCTCGAACATGAAATACAGCACGCTGACGGTGCTCTGCAGCGGGTCGCCGCGGGTCATGACATACGGCTCGGCGAACAGCTGGAAGTAGCCGGACACGGTGATCACCCCGACCACCAGCAGCACCGGGCCGAGCATCGGCAGGGTGATGTGCAGGAACTGCTTCCAGCGCGAGGCGCCGTCGATGCGCGCAGCCTCGTACAGGTCATGCGGGATCGCCTGCAGGCCGGCCAGGAAGATCACCATGTTGTAGCCGAAGTTCTTCCACACCGCGAACAGCATGATGGTCGGCATCGCCCAGTTGGGATCGCCCAGCCAGTCGATCGGGCTGATGCCCAGGTGGCCCAGGCCGTAGTTCACCAGGCCGTAGCTGGTGTGGAACAGGTAACGCCAGATCACCGCCACCGCCACCAGCGTGGTCACCACCGGCGCGAACAGCGCGGTGCGGAACAGCGCCTTGAAGCGCGCGGCCGGTGCATTCAGCAGCATCGCCGCGCCCAGCGACACGCTGATCGACAAGGGCACACCGATCAACACGAAGTAGGTGGTATTCCACAGCGACTTCCAGAACATCGGTGTCTGCAGCAGGTCGATGTAATTGCCGAGGCCGACAAACCGCAGGTTGCTGCTGTCAGCCAGGGCATACAGGTCGAAGTCGGTCACGCTCAGCGCCAGCGCCGAAGCCACCGGCAGGCCGAAGAACACGCCCAGCACGATCAACGAGGGCCCGGCGAAGATCCAGCCGGCAAGCGAAGTACGTTTCATTGCGCGCTCCCGGCGGCTACGGCACTGCTGGACTGCGACGACGGTGCGCGCTGCTGCAGGCGTTGTTGTTCATGCATCCAGCGGCGCTTGGCCAGCACCTTGTCCACGCGCTGGTCCAGTTCTTCCACGGCCTTGTCCTGCGGCAGGCCACCGCGCACCACCTTCTCGGTGACGATGCGCATTTCCTGCACGATGCGCTCCCATTCGAGCACCTTCGGCGTCGGCTTGACCCGCTCCAGCTGGTCACGGAATGCCGCTGCCAGCGGATCGTTGGCCAGCGACGGGGCGCTCCAGGTACTGCGGCGCGGCGGCAGGTCGCCGATGATCGAATGGAAACGCGCCTGGATCTGCGGCCGCGACAGGAACTCGATCAGCTTCCACGACGCTTCCTTCTGCTGCGACTTGCGGAAGATCACCAGGCTGGTACCACCGGCGATGCCGGCGCCGGGGCCGTCCGGACCCGGCAGCGCCGCGGTGCCCCACTGCTCTTCCAGTTCCTTCGGCTGCAGCTTCTTGAACTCGCGGATGTTCCAGGGGCCGGAGATGTAGAACACGTTGAAGCCGCGGAAGAACTCGTCCCAGACGTTGGAGATCTGCGTCTCGGACATCTTCGGCGCCCAGCCCTGCTCGAACATGTTGGCGTAGAAGGCCAGCGTGCGGCGGAACCCCGGGCTGGCGAAATTGCCGCGGGTGTCATCGTCGCGCAGCAGCGGATCGGGTTGCTGCAGCGCCAAGGACAACTGCTGCTCGAACTCGTTGATCGGCATCAGCACCGCATAGCGGTTCGGACCCTGCATGCGCTTGATCGCCGCCATCTGCTCGTCCCACTCGGCCCAGGTACGCGGCGGGTGGTCGTAGCCGGCCTTGGCCAGCAGGTCCTTGCGGTAGTAGATCAGGCGTGTATCGACGTACCACGGCACGCCCACCAGCTCGCCGTGGATCACGTTGGTATCCCAGATGCCCTGGAAGTAGTCCTTTTCATCAACGACCGCCGAGTGATCGACGAACGGCTGCAGCGGTGTCAGCGCATCGAGCTCGGCGAACTCGGGCACCCAGGTGTTTCCGAGCTGGCAGACATCCGGCAGGCCATCGGCAGCGAATGCGGTCAGCAGTTTCTCGTGCGCTGCCGTCCACGGGATGTTCTGCACATCCACCTTGATGCCGGGGTTCTCGGCCTCGAACTCGTGGATCAGCTCGCTGACCACCTCGGCTTCGCGACCCATCGCCCAGAAGCGCACGGTAGTGGTTCCAGGCTCGGTGCGGGCGCAGCCGGCCACGGCCAAAGCGGCCAGGGCGGGCAGAGCCCAGCGGCGCAGGCGGTCGATCCAGTTCGGCACCGGGTTACTTCCCCTGCCCTGTGTTGCGGTTGGCATTGTTTTTCTGTTCCTGCGCGGCAGCCGCGCGTGATTCGGCGATACCCACCGCGCGTGCCGCCGCGGCCTTTTCGTCCTTCTGCAGCTCCAGCGGCTGGAACGCGCCTTCCGGCGCCAGCCAGCCACCGCTGAACCCTGCCCGCTCCAGTCCCTTGCGGATGTAGGGGTTCTTCTTCATCACCTCCCACACGAAATCGTTGCGGTAGTTGGCGATCATGGTCAGGATCGGTCCCTGGTCGATGGCGATGTAATCGCTGGCGACCCAGCCGCGATCCGGCACCAGGCGGCCGGTCTTGATCGGGATGTCGTAGTTGAAGCTGGGGTTGAATGAATCCAGGAAGCCGTAGCTGGAATAGATGTAGTCGCCGTAGCGCTTGTGCATTTCCAGCGTGGCCGGGATCACCTGCTCCGGCGCAAACACCACCGAGGCGATCGCAGCAGTCGGGGCAATGGTGCCGTCATCGAAATTCTCGCGCAGCCCAGCGCCGCGCGAGGAGTAATGGCGGAACTGGCGCTGCTCGCCGCGGTACTCCTGCGTGGTGTTCTGCGGGCCATCGCTGGCGGTCAGGCCCCACACATTCTCGCCATACTCCTTCCACTGCATCGGGTTGGCGATGGCGTATTCGCGCTGGGCCAGCGCAGCCGAGCGGCTGTTGAGGAAATAAGTGCTGCCGCGCTCGCGCATGTATGCGTCCTGGATATCGCGGAAGTCGATCCAGACGTGGCTGTACTGGTGGCCGAACAGCGGGCCGAAGGACAGGTATTCCTGGCCCTGGTAAACACCCCAGTCGTTGTCGTAGGTGCGCGTCCACACCGTCCACGCATCCGGGCTGACCGGGTGCGTGGGCGACCCCAGGGCAAGGATGTAGACCATCATCGCCTCGTTGTAGCCCATCCAGTCGTGGTCGATGAAGCCGCTCTCGGGGAACCAGCCCATCGAGATCAGCGGCGCACGCTGCTGCAGCCACGGCCAGTCCACCTTCTTGTACAAGGTGTCGGCGATCTGGCGGATCTCCTTCTCGCGCGGATCATCGCCGTCGTAGTACGACTGCGCGAACAGCACGCCCATCATCAGCAGTGCGGTATCCACCGAGGACAGTTCGACCCAGCTGTCGTAGCGGCGGCCTTCCTGCATGTCCAGGAAGTGGTAGTAGAAGCCCTTGTAGCCGGCCTTGCCGGTGCGCTGCGGGCCCATCGGCACATCGCGGAAGAACTTCAGCGTGGTCAGCGTGCGGTCGATGGCCTGGTTGCGGCTGACCCAGCCGTTTTCTATGCCGATCGGATAGGCAGTCAACGCGAAACCGACCGAGGCGATGCTGGCGAACGGCCGTGACGGGTAGCGGTCCGGGGTCAGGCCGTTCACTTCGTTGGTGGTGTCCCAGAAGAACTGGAAGGTGCGGCGTTCGATGTCATCGAACAGCGGCGGAAGCTCCGGCTTCATCGGCCGCGGCGGTGCGTCGGCCTCGATCAGGATCACCGGCGGGCGGGGCTTGGCAGGTTCCTGCTGGGCCGGCTGGCAGGCGGCCACGGCCAGGCTCAGCGCTGCGGCGGACAACAGATGGCGTGCCTGCATGGCGCGGTTCCTCCGGTGGTCTGATCGATGGGAAAGCATAACGTCCAATGATCTGAAATCGTTTACAAGGTGCGTTCTTAAAAAACCACGAAAAACGTGGCTTGACACCGCGATCATTGCCCACGCCGCTGCCCCCTGGCCGGCAGCGGCGTGGGCAATGGACCGGCACAGGGCCGGCCATTGCCGTTTTGACCGATGCCGCCAGCGAGCCGGCGGCATCGGGTCATGCATCACCGCCCGGGCTTAGAAGCGGAAGCCCACTTCGGCCTTGACCTGGCGCGGAGTACCGATGATGTCGCCGGTCTCGTTGTAGCTGGCCTGCAGCTTGCCGTTGGTCTTGACGTAGTTGTAGGTGGAGAAGTTGTCGAAGTTGAACACGTTGATGATGTCCAGGCGGGCGTACAGCTCGGTGTTGCCCGCCAGCTTGAACGTCTTCGTCGCCTGCAGGTCGACCGAACGGTAGCCGAAGATCTTGCCACCCACCAGGAACTTGCCGGTGGCGTTGGGCACGGCCGCCTGCGGGGTCGGCAGGGTGTAGCCGCTGGCCTGCATCACCGGGTACCAGTCGTTGACGGCGGTCGGGGTGGCCAGGGTGATCTTGCCGCCGAAAGTGATGCCCCAGAAGCCCGCGTAGGAACCGGTCACCACCAGGCGGTGGCGCGGCGCGCCGTTGGAGCGGATGGTCGGGTAGTCACCGATCAGGCCGCGATCGAACGCATACTTCTCGTTGATGTCGCGGTTATGGCGCGCAGTGGTCCAGGTATAGGCGATCGAGGTGCCCCAGCCGCTTTCCTTGGTGAACGGCTTCTGTGCCGACAACAGGACCTGGGTGGCGCGGGTCTTGATGCCCTGCTGGCCGATGATCAGGCTGCCGAAGCCCGGCACGTTGCAGCTCCAGGCCTGGCTCAGGCCTGCGGAGGTGCCGCCGCACAGGCGCGGATCATCGAAGAACTGGCCGGTCGGGTAGCGGTTGCCCAGGGTGAAGGCGAAGCCGTCGTAGCTCAGGGTACGAGCGATGGTGGCATCGGTCAGCCAGTCGCCGATCTGGTTGCTCATGCCCAGGCTGAACTGATCGGAGTACGGCGCCTTCAGCTTGTTGTTCAGCAGGTCAACCTCCAGCCCGGCATTGCTGGTCGCGCCGACCAGTGCCTGCAGGTTGCCGATGCCGTTGAGCAGGTTCGGGTTCCAGTCATAGCAGGCGGCCTGGCCGTTGATGCAGGCGCCAGTGGCCGGGTTGCGGAAGTAGATGGTTGGCTGCGGCAGGGCCAGCTTGGTGGTTTCCAGCTGCAGGTTGTCGAACAGGTCACGGTCGTAGGAACGGCCGGCACCACCGTGGATCACGTGCTGCTCGTCGGCATTGATGTCATACGAGAAGCCCAGGCGCGGCTGCCAGGCATCCTTGAATGCCTTGCGGTTGTGGCCGTTGCTGATGTAGTCGCTGATGTCCAGGCCGCCCAGTGCCAGCGAATCGGCATAGGTCTGGCCGGCGGGGGCGCGCGGATCCTGCGAATAGATGGCGTCGACCACCTGCTGCGGGGTCACGAAGTCCAGGTAGGACGGGGTCTTCTCGTAGTCCCAGCGCAGGCCGATGTTCAGCTGCAGGTGGTCGTTGACCTGCCAGTCGTCCTGGATGAACACGCCGTACTGCTTGGACTTCGAACGCACTTCGCCGGACACGCCGGTCACGCCGGTCACCGGCTTGACGAACTGCGCCTTGTACGGAATGGAATCGGGGAAGTCCGGATCGCCCAGCGAGTAGGTGAAGGTCGGGTTGATCTGCGCCGCATCGGATGCGTACAGATCGATCGCCTTGTACTTCACGCCCATCTTGATGGTGTGGTCACCGGCCCACTGGATGCCATCCAGGGTCAGGTTGTCTTCGATCGACCAGCCCTTCTGGCCCTTCACCTGCGAATCCAGTGCCGAGGCGCCACCGATCTTCACGATGGTGCGGTCTTCGGGGCCGTCCGGTGCGGTGTAGGTGATGCCGTTGGCCAGCGTCAGCGGGGTCGGGTTGTTGAACGAGTCTTCGTGGGTGACCATCAACTCGTTGTAGTAGCGCTCACCGCTGTGGTTCCAGCGCAGGGCGTAACGACGGTCGGTGTTGACCACTTCACGGCCGGCTTCCGGCGAGGTCTGGCCACTGAACTGCGACTGGGTTTCGTCGCGGTCCTGGAAGGTCAGCTCGATGCGGTCGTTGTCGGTCGGCTCGAAGTCGATCTTGCCGAAGATCAGGTCCTGCTGGAACGGCTGGCTGGCCGGGCCAAGGCCGGCGGCGCCGGCCGGCGGCAGCAGACCGGCAGCGCCGGTGACCGCGCCATCCGGCGCGATGGTGACCGGCAGGTCGAAGCGCTTGGCTTCGTAGGTCACGAAGAAGTGCGCCTTGTCCTGGACGATCGGGCCGCCCAGGGCGAAGCCGTATTCCTTCTCGGCCGAGACCATCTTCTCCTTGCCACCCTGGCGCTCGGCCGGGGTCTTGGCACGCATGTCTTCATCGGTGTAGCGGTAGAACGCCTCACCCTTGAACTCATTGGTGCCGGACTTGGTTGCAGCCGTCACCGCGGCGCTCGACACCTGGCCATACTCGGCCTTGTAGTTGCCGCTGATGACCTTGTATTCGCCGATGGCCAGCTGCGGGAACGGGTTGCCGGCGCTGCCGGACTGGCCGGCCACGCCGCCGCCCTTGACGTAGCTCTTCTGGCCCACGCCGTCGATGTACACATTGGTGCCATCGGCATTGGTGGCGCCGCCGCGCAGCGAGGTGTTGCCCTTGGCGTCGCGGGTGAAGATCAGGCCCGGCACCGCGTCGGCGAACTCCAGGAAGTTGCGCGACACCTGCGGGGTGGTCTGGATCTGCTGCAGGCTGACGGTCTTGCCGACTTCGGAGGTGCGCACTTCCTGCAGCAGGGTCGGCGCAACAACGTTGACGGTGTCCAGGTTGGTGGCCGCGGTCGAACCCTGGGTGCTGCTGGCGGCACCGGCAAAGTTCAGCGTCGCGGTCGAGGCCACGGTGACGGTGACCTTCTGGGTCTGGCCGTTGGCGACCACGTTGTAGGTGCCCGGATCCAGGCCCATCAGCGAGTAGCTGCCGTCGGCGCGGATGGTGCCACGGCGGACGGTACCGGTGGCCACGTTGGTGGCGGTCACTTCGGTGCCTGCCTGGGCGCCGGCAACCTGGCCGCGCAGGCTGGCGTTGGCCGACTGCGCCATGACGTTGGGGGCGGCAGCCAGCATCAGGCAGCTGACCAGTGCGGTGCTCAGCAGCCGGCGCGCCGGCATGCGGAAGGTGGTATGCATCATCAACTCAATCTCCGGGTGGCGGTAACCGCTTGCGCGGTCCCTGCGATCAATCAAAAAAGAAGGAACGCCTCTGGCTTCAACGGCCGGATGGCGGAGTGGTGGAATCGCGAACAATCAAGCGGGGAACCAGGGTCTGCTTGTCCCCTGCCCCATCCGTGGAGGTGCCGTCCATCAACTGCATCAGACGCGTCATGGCCCGGTCGCCGAGCTCGGCGATGCTGACCTGCATGGTGGTCAGCGACGGGTGGACGAAACGCGCCAGTGGAATGTCATCGAAACCCGCCAAGGCAACATCGGCGGGCACACGGACGCCGGCCTGGGTGAATGCATACAGGCACCCCAGGGCCATCATGTCGTTGGCGGCGAATACGGCATCGGGCAGCGCTCCGGCTGCCAGCAACTCCTGACCGGCACGATGGCCGGAAGCTTCGTCGAAATCACCGGGCAACTCGATGCCTTCGGCGCCACCGCCAAAAGCCACCAGCGCGTCACGGAAGCCGCGCAGGCGCTCGCGCGCGTCGAAGTTGAGATCCGGGCCAGAAATGAAAGCGATGCGACGGTGGCCGGCGTCCAGCAGGTGGCGGGTCATCGCCATCGCACCTGCGTGGTCATCGATGCTCAGCACCGGGTGGTCCTGCCCGGGCAGATAGGTATTGATCAACACCGTCGGCAGCGACTGCGGCAGGTTGTCGGTCAGGAAGCCCGGGCTCTCGGCGTAGGGCGAGAGCACAAGCAGGCCGTCGACGCGGCCGCGCATGGCACGCAGGGCCGCGCCCTGCTGTTCCTGGTCGCCGTGGTAGCTGGACACCAGCAGGTGCTGGCGGCGGTTGCGGGCCACGCCGTCGATGCCGCGCATCAACTCGGAGAAGAATTCGCCATACAGGTCAGGCAGCACCACGCCCACCGTATTGGTGCGGCGGCTGCTCAGGCTGCGGGCGGCGGCGTGCGGGGTGTAACGCAACCGTGCGGCCACCTCCAGCACAAGCTGGCGGACCGGTTCGGCGACATTTTCATGCCCGTTGAGCGCGCGGGAAACCGTGGCCACAGAGACCCGGGCTTCGCGTGCGACGTCTTTGATTGTGATAGCTGCCTTGTTCACGAAGCCGCCCTCCACGGCTTGGACCTACCAGCATTGGCGCGGAATGTAAGCGTTTCCATCTGGGCTTGTAAACAGTCCGTTAGGCGAATGTCCCGAAATGGACATGAAAACCTGTCCGTGGCGAGGCCCATGACGGACCCGCCAGGGCAGCGTGGGACAAGGGCTCAGCCCTGTTCTGACGGGGTCTGCGCGCGGATGGACAACGCGTGGATATCGGTCTCCATCATCGACCCCAGCGCGGCATAGACCGCGCGGTGCCGGGCCAGCGGACCCAGCCCGGCGAAGCGCTCACTGACCACATGCACGTTGAAATGGCCGCGGCCATCGCGTGCACCGGCATGACCGGCGTGACGATGGCTGTCGTCTTCGATTTCCAGCACGCTGGGGGCCAGCGCCTGCTGCAGTGCGTCACGCATCCGCTCGATCCGCTCCGCGTTCACGGCAGGACCTTGCGGAACGGCCGCACCTGCACATGGGTGTATACGCCGGCGGCGACGTACGGGTCGGCATCGGCCCAGGCCTGGGCCTGCGGCAGCGACTCGAACTGTGCAATCACCACCGAACCACTGAAGCCGGCCGGGCCCGGGTCTTCGCTGTCCACCACCGGGCACGGCCCGGCCAGCAGCAGGCGCCCCTCGTCGCGCAGCGCATGCAGGCGCGCCAGGTGTTCCGGCCGCGCCTGCAGCCGCTGCGCCAGCACATCCTGGCCGTCATACCCTTCGATCACATACCACACCGGCATTTCCTCGCTTGCGTTGTCGGGTGCGCAGATTCTAGCCAATGCGCTCCCTGCCCCGGCCCGGCTGGACACTGGCGCGACAAAGGCTTACCCTAGACTCCATTGCACGTGGTGGATGCAGCAGCCCGTCGGTTTTGCGGCCAACGCAGCCCCCGACGACCGTCCCGCTGCTTCAAACCGGACCATCCGGCCGGGCCACGTAGACGACCTCCCCGTAGTTCTGTCGCTGCCGTCTCCTGCGGCGCGTCCTGCTGTTTGATATGTGTGGAATCGCGCCGATCCCGGCGTGTCTGGTGCCCTGGGGCGCCGTGGCGTTGGCCCGGCGAACCCGGTGCCGCGACTGGTCCGTTGCAATCCTGATGTCCATTAGATGACTTCCGAACTCGCGCTTGACGCGAACCCGCCAACCCGGCCGCCCGCCCCCCAGCAGCAGGAAATGCCGCTGGCCGTGGTGCATGGGCAACCGGTCCTGCAGATCCCGCAGGACCTGTACATCCCGCCGGACGCGCTGGAAGTCATCCTGGACGCCTTCGAAGGCCCGCTGGACCTGCTGCTGTACCTGATCCGCCGCCAGAACCTGGATGTGCTGGACATTCCCGTGGCCGAAATCACCCGGCAGTACGTGGAATACATCACCGTGATGCGCGAGCTGCGCTTCGAGCTGGCGGCCGAGTACCTGGTGATGGCCGCGATCCTGGCCGAGGTGAAGTCGCGGATGCTGCTGCCGCGCCCGGTCAGCGAGGAAGGCGATGAGGCCGACCCGCGCGCCGAACTGGTGCGCCGGCTGCAGGAGTACGAACGTTTCAAGCAGGCCGCCGAGGACATCGACGCCCTGCCCCGTCAGGACCGCGACACCACGGTGGCGCATGCCTTCATGCCCGAACGCGCCACGGTGAAGCTGCCGCCGCCGGTGGACCTGAAGGAAATGCTGCTGGCTTTGCACGACGTGCTCAAGCGCGCCGAGCTGTTCAGCGGCCACGCCATCAAGCGCGAGGCACTGAGCGTGCGGCAACGCATGGGCGAGGTACTCGGCCGCCTGGAAGACGGCAGGTTCTATCGCTTCGAAGGGCTGTTCACGGCCGAAGAAGGCAAGCTGGGCGTGCTGGTCACGTTCCTGGCGGTGCTGGAGCTGGCCAAGGAACAGCTGCTGGACATCGTCCAGGAAGAACCGCTGGCGCCGATCTACGTCAAGTCGCTGGCGGCCGGCAACACCAACGCCCCGCTGCAGTTCAGCAGCGAGTTTGACGACAACGACGCCGCCAATGCGAATGAGTGAGCGCTGAGTGCCGATGGATCAATCGCTGATCGACCGCATTGTCGAGGGTGCCCTGCTGGCCTCCAGCCAGCCGCTCACCCTGGCCCAGCTGAAGGACCTGTTCCCGGAAGATGAGCCCGCACCGCCGGGCAGCATCGAACGTGCGCTGGAACGGCTGCGCGAGGCCTGCGAAGGACGCGGCGTGGAGCTGGTCGAGGTCGCTTCGGGCTTCCGCTACCAGGTCACCAGCGAAGTGCATGGCTGGATCAGCCGGCTGTGGACCGAACGCAAGACCCGCTACACCCGTGCCACCCTGGAAACCCTGGCGCTGATCGCCTACCGGCAGCCGATCACCCGCGGCGAGATCGAACAGGTGCGCGGCGTGGCGGTCAGCAGCAACATCATCCAGGCACTGGAAGAACGCGAATGGATCCGCGTGGTCGGCCACCGCGACGTGCCCGGCAAGCCGGCACTGTTCGGCACCACCAAGGGCTTCCTGGACTACTTCGGGCTGAAGCGGCTGGACGAACTGCCGCCGCTGTCGGAACTGAAGGACCTGGGCGAGCTGGAACCGCAGCTGGCGCTGGACCGCGATGCTCCGGCCGTTGCCGGCGCCGACGGCCCGGACGTCTCGGCCGACGGCGCTGCCGCCAACGACGACGCCGGCCTGGCCGGCAGTGACACCCCCGATTCCGCCGATGCAGCGCCTGCGTCGGCCACCGATGAGCAAGCACCTTCGCCCCTCGATGATGGGCACCCCGATTCCGCGCCGGGCGAGCGCGCGGTGCCCCTGAACGAACGCGAAGACAACGCCGTCGCGATGACGACCGTGGCTGTTGACCAAGCCGATTCCGAACCAGAGGCCGACCTCGAAACCGTCGGCCGGAGCAAAACTGATGAGTGACACCCCCCGTAACAAGCTCTCGCTGAAGCGCGAAGCCACCTCCGAACAGTTCAAGCTGGAAGAGCGCCTGCACAAGGTGCTGGCCCAGGCCGGCCTCGGCTCGCGCCGTGCGCTGGAACAGCGCATTGCCGAGGGCCTGGTCAAGGTCAACGGTGAAGTCGCGCAGACCGGCATGTCGGTCAAGAGCGGCGACAGGATCGAACTGGACGGTCGCGGCTTCGTCGCCACCGCCCTGTCCGAACCGTCGCGCGTGCTGGTCTACAACAAGCCTGAAGGCGAAGTGACCACCCGCGAAGATCCCGAAGGCCGCCCGACCGTGTTCGAATCGCTGCCGCCGCTGAAGGGCGCGCGCTGGATCGCCATCGGCCGCCTGGACATCAACACCACCGGCCTGCTGCTGGCCACCACCGACGGTGAACTGGCCAACGCCATGATGCACCCGTCGTTCGAGGTCGAGCGCGAGTACGTGGTGCGCGTGCGTGCGCCGGAAGGCGAGGAAAAGGTCTCCGACGCCATCGTCGACCGCCTCAGCCGTGGCGTCGCGCTGGAGGACGGTCCGGCCAAGTTCGATGAGATCGAACGCATCGGCGGCACCGATTCGCACGACTGGTTCCGCGTCGTGGTGAAGGAAGGCCGCAACCGCGAAGTGCGCCGCCTGTGGGAATCGCAGGGCTGCCAGGTCAGCCGCCTGAAGCGCACCCGCTACGGCAAGGTTAGCCTGCCGCGCGAACTGGCCCGTGGCCATTCGGTGGAACTGGGCACCGCCCAGGTTGAAGCCCTGCGTGCGCAGCTGAAGCTGGAAGAAGGCGCACCGTCGGCGCTGACGCTGCAGCCGGTGATCGGCCAGCGCCGCGCCGCCAAGACCACCGTGCGCGTGCGCGAAGGTGGCCGCGGCAATGCCTACGTCAATGGCCACAACACCGCTGACGAAGGTCGCGAGCTGCGCCGTTTCGACAACGTCCGCGAAGACCGCGGCCGTGGTCGCGGCGGCAAGGGTGGCGGCTTCAAGGGCGGCCTGACGGTCAGCGGTGAAGCGGCAGCCAAGCAGTCGCAGAAGCCGTTCAAGCAGCGCGCCCCGAAGAATGATCGCTCGCTGCCGGAAGGCAATCCGGCGGCATTCCGCACCTGGTACGTGCCGGATGGCGTGAGCACCGGCCCGAGCGGCCATCGCAACGCCGGTCCGGGCGCGCGCGGCCCCGGTGCCCGTGGTCCGGGTGCAGGCGGCCAGGGCCGTCCGTATGGCAAGCCGAAGGGTCCGGGTGCAGGCGCCGGTGGCGGGCAGGGCCGTGGCGGTTTCGGCGGTGAAGGCCGTGGCGGCGCAGGCGGCCAGGGTCGTCCGGCCGGTGCCGGCAACCGCTCGCAGGGCCAGGGCAACAGGCACCCGTACGGCCATCCGGGCAATGCCCCAAGCTTCCCGTCCGACCACGCCACGCCGGGCTTCAACCCCTACGGCAGCCCGAAGCCGGCGCACGGTGCGCGTCCGGGCGGTCGTGGTCCGGGCGGCGGCAACCGTGGCCCGGGCGGCAATCGCGGCCCTGGCGGCCCGGGTGGGAACCGTGGTCCGGGCGGCCCCGGTGGCAACCGCGGACCGGGCGGCCCGCGCCGCAGCGGCCCGCGCGGCGGCTGATCACCGGCACGACTGAAATGAAAACCCCGGCTCCGGCCGGGGTTTTTCTTTGAAAAGGGGACGGAGGGGATTAAGTCGTTTTTGCCACGGCCTGTATCAAAGGGGCGAAAGCGACTTAATCCCCTCCGTCCCCTTTTGCGTGGCGCTGGAACGCGGCGGGCGTGGTGCCGGTCATGCCGCGGAAGAAGGCGATGAACGGGCTCTCGGCGGAGAAGCCGGTGTCCTGGGCCACATGCACGACGCGATGACCGAGCAACAGCAGCTCCATGGCCCGCATCAGGCGCCATTGCTGGCGCCAGGCCTGATAGCCCATGCCTGTATCGCGTTGCATCAACCGGCCAACCGTACGCGCGCTCAGGCCGGTACGCGTGGCCAGTTCGTGCAGTTCGGGCGGCAGCTGTTCGGCCAACGGCAGGCAACGTGCAATGCGCGGATCACGCGGCAAAGGCAGGTCCATCGGCGCCACCGGTGCAGCAGCGATTTCCAGCACGCACAACGCCAGTTGGTGGTGCGCGCGCGGCGACTGCCAGTCATGGTCGGACGGCGCCTGCGCAATCGGCTCCAGCAAGGCCTGCAGCAGCGGCCCCACGCCGATGATCGCTGGTTGCCGGGGCAGCTGGGCTGACAGGGTGGCGTCGAAGTACAACGAACGGTAGTCGACCGCCTGGCGCATCTGCGCGCGATGGCGTAGCCCACCGGGAATCCACGCGGCGCGCGCGGGCGGGAGCAGGCTGATGCGATCACCGTAGGTGAGGCGCGTGCAGCCCTGCCGGGTGTAGAGCAGTTGCGCGCGTGCATGCTGGTGCCAACCCGAGTCGTGATCCGCCAGTGAGGCTGCGATCCCCAGCACCGGAGCGCTCCAGGCATCGGCGTCGAAGTGCGTGTGCGGCTGCAACCAGGCCATGTCTGATTTCATACATTCGATGACAGGATAGACAGGGTGCGTCATTGCAGTCGCGACCACAATGCGCAGCCCCGTTTCTGGAGCGCCCGCATGTCGCGCCGCCTGTTGTTGCTCACCATTGCACTGCTGATGTTTCCGCAGTTGGCACAGACCCTGTACAGCCCGGCCCTGGCCGATCTGGCCAAACGCTTCGCCCTGCCGCCGGGTACCGCCAGCCAGGCCATGAGCCTGTATCTGTTCGGCTTCGCTGCAGGCGTGCTGCTGTGGGGGCGCCTGGCCGATCGTATCGGTCGTCGCCCGGCCCTTCTATGTGGCTTGGGCGTCTTTGCCGTGGCTGCACTGGGCGGCCTGCTCGCTGGTAGCTTCGGCCAGGTGTTGCTGGCCCAAGCGCTGGCCGCGGTTGGCGCCGCCGCCGCTTCGGTGGTCACCCAGACCGTGCTGCGCGACCACCTGCAGGGACCCGCGTTGGCGCAGGCATTCTCCTGGATCGGCATGGCCCTGGCCCTGAGCCCGGCCATCGGCCTTGCACTGGGCACGCTGCTGGTCGCCGTCCATGGCTATGTCGGCGTACAGTCCGGCCTGCTGCTGACCGCTGTCGTGCTGGCAGTCGCATGCCTGGCTGGCCTGCGCGAAAGCCGCCCTGCACATATCCCGCACACGCCCATGCTGCCGCTGCTGCGGCAACTGCTGTGCGATCGCTGGATCTGGTCACACGCATTGCTGGTGATGGCTTTCAACGTAGCGATGTACAGCTGGTACGCGCTCGGTCCTTTCGTATTTGCGCGCCTGCACTGGCCCGCCGCCTGGTTCGGCGCCAGCGGCGCGTTGCTGGCACTGGGCTCGGCACTGGGTGCATGGGGCAATGGCCGCCTGTTGCGTGCCGGCGTTGCCGCGGCCACGCGCATCCGCACCGCCGCAGGCCTGGTTCTGACGGGAGGCCTGCTGGCTGCGCTGCTGCATGATCACCCTGCCGTGATCGCGGCGATGGTGCCGGTGGTGACGGGCTTCGGCCTTGCCATTCCCAATGTGCTGGGCCAGGCCCTGCGCGGCTACCCACATTGTCTTGGCAGCGCAGGCGCACTGTTCGGCCTGCTCTACTACCTGTTGATCGGTGCGGCAATGGCGTTGGTCGGTGCAGTGCAGCTGCTGGCCCCGACGCTCATCGTGTGTGGCCTGCTGGCCTTCTGGCTGCAGCGGCGGCGTCCCGCTGCGACCTAGGAATTGCTGCAAAAACAGCGCACTGTGCGCGGCTTCCGGGAACGGCTTTGATTCGCTGGCTATCGTGCGCGCTGTCCCACACAAGACCGATGCCCATGATCACCATCACCGCCGAACAGGCCCGCGCCAACGCTGACGCCGCCAAGCGCCCGATCGAACTGTTCTACCGCGACCTCGACAACGCCATCCAGGCCGGCTCGGAAAATGGCCGTCGCTACATCGTGTTCGGCTTCAGCCAGGTAATGGCCAGCGAGCAGCTCGTCGAAGACGCGGTCGCACAATTGCTGAAAAATGGTTTCGATGTCGAACGGCTGTTGAGCGATTCCGAACAGCACTACATCCGCATCAGCTGGGGAACTGCCCAGCCGACGCGCCTCAGCGCCGGCTGATGGTGAAGGCGGCGCCGTCCACGCCCAGGTCCCAGCCCTTGCCGGTACCGGACAGGGCCAGCGAGATGTCGCCCTTGGTCATCACCTGCGCGTTGCTGGATTTCACCGCACCCGCATGCGCACCCACCGACGCGTAGGTACCCAGCAGTTCGTTGACGCTGACCGCACCGGTGAAGCTGCCACGCCCATTGGTGATCTTCGACTTGCCCACGGTCAGGCCCCCGCCCTTCACTTCGATACGCACCGGCATGCTGGCGCCATTGGCGCAGGTGACCGTGCCGGTGCCGGAAGCGGTCTTGTAGATCAGCGACCAACCGGACAGGTTGTAGCGCAGCTGGCAATCGAGATTGCCGGCGGCGTGTGCAGCTGGGGCCAGCGTTGCAGCAGACAGGGCCAGCAGCAGGGAGAGAGGCTTGTTCATGGCGGCACTTCCAGTTCGGTCGGACTGCCGGCGAATCTAGCAGCGCGCGCGTGCAGATTGGATGCAGGCGCGCGCGCTGGTGCGGCGGTGTTCAGGCCGTGGCTCAGGCCTGTTCGTCCAGGCGAAAGGCATCGGCATCGAGCATCGCCGGGAAGCGCGCACGATGTGCGGCCAGTGCTTCGGCCGAAATGGTGGTGGTCACCACCTGTTCGCGTTCGCGGATCTCCACCTGCGGCTGGCCGAGGAAGTCGATCACCGCGCTGTCGCCGGCGTAGTGCAGCTGGTTGCCGTCCACGCCGACGCGGTTTACCGCCGCCACGAAGCACAGGTTCTCGATCGCGCGCGCACGCAGCAGGGTCTTCCACGCATAGGCGCGCGCCGACGGCCAGTTGGCCACGAAGATCTGCAGGTCGAAATCCAGCTGCTGCGGGCGTTCGACGTTGTAGCGGTTGCGGCAGAACACCGGGAAGCGCAGGTCGTAACAGACCTGCGGATTGATCCGCCAGCCCTTCCATTCCACGCTCAGGCGCTCACGGCCAGCGGCATAGCGCTCGTGCTCGCCGCCGTAACGGAACAGGTGGCGCTTGTCGTAGTACTGCAGGTTGCCATCGGGGGTGGCGAACAGCAGGCGGTTGTACACGCCCTCGCCGTCGCGCAGCTGCACGCTGCCGATCACCGCCGCACCCAGGGCCCGGGCCTGTTCGCGCGCCCAGGCCACGGTCGGGCCGTCCATGCCTTCGGCCTGGGCAATGGCGTCATTGGAGAAGCCACTGGTGAAGGTCTCCGGCAGGATCACCAGGTCGGTGGTGCCGGCCAGCGGTGCGAGCAGCGCGCCGTAGTAGGCGCGGTTGCCGGCCGGATCGTGCCAGCGGGTGTCACCCTGGACGAGGGAAATGCGCAGGTCCTGCATGTTCACGCCTCCGCTCAGAGCAGGCGCAGGCGTTCGATCGCCGCGTCCATCGTTGCTTCATTCTTCGCAAAGCACAGGCGCACCAGGCGCTGGCCGGCCGGCGGCGTCTCGTAGAACGGCGACAGCGGGATGGCGGTCACGCCCTTCTCGATGGTCAGCCACTTCACGAACTCATGGTCCGGCAGGTCGCTGATGGCCGAGTAGTCGACCAGCTGGAAGTAGCCGCCCGGGACCGGCAGCGCCTTCAGGCGGGTACCGGTCAGCTGCTCGCGGAAACGGTCGCGCTTGGCTTGGTAGAACGCGCCCAGTTCCAGGTGGTGTTCGGGTTCGTCGCGGATCATCGCGGCGAAGCCGTACTGGGCCGGGCCGAAGCTGGTGAACGTGTTGTACTGGTGCACCTTGCGGAATTCAGCGGTCAGCAATGGCGGCGCCACGGCGTAGCCGATCTTCCAGCCGGTGCAGTGGTAGGTCTTGCCGAAGCTGGAGATAACGAAGGTGCGCTCGCGCAGTTCGGGATAGCGCAGCGCCGACTCATGGCGGCGACCGTCGTAGATGATGTGCTCGTACACCTCATCGGAGACCAGGTAGATCTGCGTGCCGCGCAGCAGCTCGGCCAGCGCCTGCATGTCAGCCTCGTCCAGCATCGCACCGGACGGATTGTGCGGGGTGTTTACCATCAGCATGCGGGTGCGCGGGGTGATTGCCGCGCGCACGCGGTCCCAGTCCACAGCGAAGGTCTGCGGGTCCAGCGGCACGTGCACGGCCTTGGCACCGGCAAGCTCGATCGCCGGCTCGTAGCAGTCATAGGCCGGGTCGAGCACGATGACTTCCTCGCCGGCGCGCACCACCGCGTGGATGGCATTGAAGATGGCCTCGGTGGCGCCACTGGTGACGGTGATTTCGGTGTCCGGATCAATGGTGGCGCCGTACAGGTCCAGCGACTTCTGTGCGATGGCCTGGCGCAGCGGCGCCACGCCGGTCATCGGCGGGTACTGGTTGAGGCCGGCAGCCATCGCCTTGGCCGTTTCATCGATCAGGCGCTGCGGCGCGGAAAAGTCCGGGAACCCCTGGCCCAGGTTGACCGCGCCATGTTCGGCAGCGAGCTGGGACATCACGGTGAAGATCGTGGTACCGACCTTGGGCAGCTTGGTGGTGGGTTGCATCGGCCTGGACTGTGGAGAACAAGGGCCCCCGAGTTTACGCAATCCGCGCGTCGGTAGTGCCGGCCGCTGACCGGCAACCTCGGCTGGCAGATGGCGAAATTGCCGGCCAGCGGCCGGCACTACCATGTGAATTCACCGCTACAATTGCCATCGCACTCCGGCATGAAGACCTTTGCCCCTTGAACACCCCTGCATTGCTGGCCGCCAGCGGCCTGAGCTTCTCCCGCAATGACGAGCCGGTGTTCGGCCCGCTGGACTTCCATGTGGACGCCGGCGAAGCCCTGCTGGTGCAGGGCGGCAATGGCGCCGGCAAGACCACCCTGCTGCGCGTGCTGGCCGGCCTGGCCCGGCCCGGCGCCGGCCAGGTGCGGATCGACGGCAAGCCGGCGAGCAACGCCGAACGTGCACGCTACGTGGCCTACCTCAGCCATCTGCCGGCCCTGAAGCCAGACCTGGACACGCTGGAGAACCTGCACTTCCTGTGCGGCCTGCATGGCCGGCGTGCCCGGCAGATGCCCGGCAACGCACTGGCGATCGTCGGCCTGGCCGGCTACGAGGACACCCTGGTGCGGCATCTGTCGGCCGGGCAGAGGCGGCGGCTGGCACTGGCGCGCATCTGGCTGTCGCCGGCGCCGCTGTGGCTGCTGGACGAGCCCTATGCCAACCTCGACCTGGAGGGCATCACCCTGGTCAACCGGATGATTTCGGCGCACCTGCGCGCCGGTGGCGCTGCGCTGGTCACCACCCACGGCGCCTATGCCGCACCGCCGGTGCGTACCCGCCAGCTCGACCTCGGCGGTGCCGCATGATCGCGCCGGGTACCGAACCGGGCCTGTGGCAGACCGCAGGCGCCCTGCTCAAGCGCGACCTGCGCCTGCTCTGGCGCCGCCGTGGCGATGCACTGCAGCCGCTGCTGTTTGCGGTGCTGGTGGTGGTGCTGTTCGCGCTGGCGCAGGGCCGCGAGCCACAGCTGTTGGCCGCCACCGCCGGCGCGGTGCTGTGGCTGGCCGTGCTGCTGGCGGGACAGCTGTCGCTGGATTCGCTGTTCCGTTCCGATGCCGAAGACGGCTCGTTGGAACAATGGCTGCTGGCGCCGGTGCCGCTGGCCTGGCTGGTGCTGGTACGCGTGCTGCTGCACTGGGCCACCACCGCCCTGCCGTTGATCGTGGTCAGCCCGCTGCTGGCCGAAATGCTGCATCTGCCGCATGACCAGCTGCCGATGTTGCTGGCATCGTTGCTGCTGGGAACGCCGTTGCTGAGCCTGATCGGTGGCGTGGTCGCTGCACTGACCGTCGGCATCCGGCGCTCTGGTATTCTCGTGGCGTTGCTGTCGTTGCCGCTGTACGTGCCCGTGCTGGTGTTCGGCGCAGGCAGCCTGGCGGCAGCCGGGCGCGGGCAGGATCCGGTCGGTGCGCTGCTGATGCTGGGCGCTGGCCTGCTGGTCGCGCTGGTGCTGGCTCCGCTGGCCACTGCTGCTGCAATACGTATTTCTCTGAGTTGACCGAGCTGAGAGCCAATCCACCCCTGCTGGATAGCCGCCACGCATGAATCCGATTGTCCGCTGGTTCCACCAACTCGGTTCGCCTCCCACGTTCGACCGTTTCGCCGCCCGCTGGTCGCGGGTGTTCTACCTCGCCGCAGTGCCGGTGCTGCTGGTCGGCATGTGGCAGGCGCTGCTGGTGGTTCCGCCGGAAGCCAAGCAGCTGGACAGCTTCCGTATCCTTTACATCCACGTGCCCAGTGCCTGGATGAGCCTGTTCGTGTTCGCGCTGATGGCGCTGTATGCCGCCATCGCGCTGATCTGGCGGATCAAGGTCTGCGAGATCCTTGCCATGGCCTGCGCGCCGATGGGCGCCGGTTTCACCCTGATCACCCTGCTGACCGGCAGCATCTGGGGCAAGGGCACCTGGGGCACCTGGTGGGACTGGGACCCGCGCATGACCAGCGAGCTGGTGCTGCTGTTCCTGTACCTGGGCGTGATCGGCCTGTACCACGCCATCGAGGACCGCCGCAGCGCCGCACGCGCGGCCGGCCTGCTGGCCATCGTCGGTGTCAGCCTGCTGCCAGTGATCCGCTATTCGGTGGACTGGTGGGGCGGCCTGCACCAGCGCCAGTCCATCAACGTGTTCGGTGAATCGGCGATCAGCAGCGCGATGATCGCGCCGCTGTGGTGGATGGTGATCGGCACCAAGTTCTGGTTTGCCGGTTCGGTGCTGGCCAAGGCGCGCTCTGACAATCTCGACCGCGAGGCCGGCAAGGCCTGGGTCGGTGGACGTGTCGGTGCCGAACGCCCTGTCCCGGAGGCCCAGCCATGACCCACCTTCCCTATGTGATCGGCGCCTACGCCGTGTTCGTACTGGTGCTCGGCGCCGATGCCATCGGTTCGTGGCTGCGACTGCGCGTGGCACGCCGGCTGGCACTGGCCCGCCAGCAACGCCAGCAGACCCGGGCGGGCAGGCAGGACGCAGCGACGCCGCTGTCGACGGAGCTGGAACGATGACGCCGGTACAACGCCGCCGCCTGGCCTGGGTATTGCTGGCACTGCTCGCCTCCGGCCTGGCCACCGCGCTGGTGGCGATGGCACTGGAGCGCAACATCGCCTACCTGTACACCCCTTCGGAAGTGCTGCGCGGCGATGTCGATGCGCAGTCGCGCTTCCGCTTGGGCGGCATGGTGGTGAAGGGCTCCTTCAACCGCCCGGTCGGCTCGCTGGAGGCGCGCTTCGAAGTGACCGACGGCGATGCACAGCTGGCGGTGACCACCTCGCGGATCCTGCCGGACATGTTCGCCGAAGGCACCGCGGTGGTCGCCAGTGGCCGCCTGCAGGACGGTGTCTTCGTCGCCGACGAAGTGCTGGCCAAGCACGATGAGAAGTACGTGCCGAAGGAAGTGGCCGACAAGATGGGCGATGCCCATCGCAAGCACGACGTGCCGGTGACGGCCCCCGAGGTGCGCTGAGTGCTGCCCGAACTGGGTCAGATCCTGCTGTTGTGTGCGTTGCTGGCCTCGCTGCTGCAGGCCGGCCTGCCGCTGGTCGGTGCGCATCGCAACAACGCGGCATGGATGGCAGTGGCGCGGCCTGCCGCCTTCGCGCAGCTGCTGCTGTTGGCCGGCGCGTTCGCGGTGCTGACCGCCGCGTTCGTGCAGCAGGATTTCTCGGTGCGCTACGTGGCCGAGAACTCCAATTCGCTGCTGCCGATGATCTACCGCTATTCGGCGGTGTGGGGTGCGCATGAGGGCTCGCTGCTGATGTGGGCGCTGGTGCTGGCATTGTGGACCGGCGCGGTGGCGCTGTTCTCGCGGCACCTGCCAGCACCGGTGCAGGCGCGCGTACTGGCGGTGATGGGCATTGTCAGCGTCGGCTTTCTCGCCTTCCTGATCTTCACCTCCAATCCGTTCCTGCGCCTGAACCCGGCACCGCTGGAAGGCCGCGACCTCAACCCGCTGCTGCAGGACCCGGGGCTGATCATCCATCCGCCGATGCTGTACATCGGTTACGTGGGTTTCGCGGTGCCGTTCGCGTTCGCGGTGGCCGCGCTTCTGGAAGGCCGCGTCGACGCCCGCTGGCTGCGCTGGACGCGGCCCTGGACCAACGTCGCCTGGGGCTTCCTGACTCTTGGCATAGCGCTGGGCAGCTGGTGGGCCTACTACGAGCTGGGCTGGGGTGGCTGGTGGTTCTGGGACCCGGTGGAGAACGCCAGCTTCATGCCATGGCTGGTCGGTGCGGCACTGATCCATTCGCAGGCCGTCACTGAAAAGCGCGGCACGTTCGGCAGCTGGACCCTGCTGCTGGCGATCGCCGCCTTTGCGCTGTCGCTGCTCGGGACCTTCCTGGTGCGCTCGGGCGTGCTGACCAGCGTGCATTCGTTCGCCGCCGATCCGTCGCGCGGCCTGTTCATCCTGGTGTTCCTGTCGGTACTGGTGGGCGGCAGCCTGCTGCTGTACGCGCTGCGCGCCAGCCAGCTGAGCGTGGACGCCGACGATCCGCGCCGTGGCTTCACCGCCGCCTCGCGCGAGACCCTGCTGCTGGCCAACAACCTGCTGCTGGCCACCGCCTGCGCGATGGTCCTGCTGGGCACGCTGTACCCGCTGCTGGCCGATGCGCTGTCGCTGGGCAAGATCTCGGTCGGCCCGCCCTACTTCGGCAGTCTGTTCCTGCTGCTGATGGCGCCGATGATCCTGCTGCTGCCGTTCGGCCCGCTGGTGAAGTGGCAGCGCGACCAAACTTCGCGTGCATTCGCGCTGCTGGCGCCATGGCTGGGGCTGGCCGTGCTGCTGGGCGCGCTGGCCTGGTGGCAGGCGCCGCAGAACGGCTGGAAGGCCGGCATCGGCGTCGCCGCTGCGGCCTGGGTCGCACTCGGCACCGCACGCTTCGTCTGGCAGCGCCTGCGCGGCAATGGCCGCTTCACCGCCGAGATGCTCGGCATGATCGTCGCCCACGCCGGCATCGCCGTGTTCCTGGCTGGCGCGCTGCTGGTCGAAGCGCTGAACGTGCAGCGTGAAGTGGCGCTGGCACCGGGCCAGCATCTGGTGGTCGGTCGCTACGAAGTGCGCTTCGAGGGCGTGGACCATCGCGAAGGCCCCAATTTCATCGCCGACCGCGGTCACCTGCGGGTGTTCCGCGACGGCCGCGAACTGGCCCTGCTGCACCCGGAGAAGCGCCAGTACGCCAGCGGCGGCCAGGTGATGACCGAGGCCGGCATCGATGCACGCTTCGACGGCGATGTCTACGTGGCATTGGGCGAGCCGCTGGGCAACAATGCATGGGCGGTACGGGTGCACATCAAGCCGTTCGTGCGCTGGATCTGGCTGGGCGCGCTGTTGATGGCCCTGGGCGGATTCATCGCCGCCGCCGACCGCCGTTTCCGTCGTCCGTAGGAGTTTCCATGTCCGAGTCCCCCGCCCCGCGCCCCTCCCGCCCGCTGCCGCCGGTAGCCATCGTGATCGGCGTGCTGTTTTTCTTCGGCCTGCTCGGGCTGATGATCTACGGGGTGATGAAATCGGGTGACCCGCAGCGCGACGTGCTGCCGTCTGCGCTGATCGACAAGCCGGCACCCGCGTTCGCGCTCCCGGTGCTGCACGATCCGGAGATGATCGTGCACAGCGACGACCTGCGCGGTGCGCCCTACCTGCTGAACGTCTGGGGCAGCTGGTGCGCGGCCTGCCGCGAGGAACACCCGGTGCTGACCCGCTTCGCGGAAAGCAAGCGCGTGCGCGTGATCGGCTACAACTGGAAGGATGATCCGAAGGACGCGCTGCACTGGCTGGAGCAGCTGGGCAACCCGTTCATGGTGGTGCTCAGCGATGTTGAGGGCCGCACCGCGATCGACTGGGGCGTGACCGCTGCGCCAGAAACCTTCCTGGTTGATGGCAGTGGCATCGTGCGCTGGAAGTACAGCGGAGCGATGACCCAGCGCGTGGTCGACGAGAAGCTGATCCCGGCACTGGAGAAGATCGAGAAGGCCCAGGGCAGTGCCGGCAACACCCTGCATACGGCGCCCTGAGCCGATGCGCTGGCTGCTGGCGCTGCTGCTCCTGATGCTGCCGCTGGCCGCGCTGGCCCAGCAGCCGCTGCACGATCCGCAGCCGCTGCAGTTCCGCGATGGTGCCGAGGAACGCCGCTTCCATGACCTGGCCGCGCAGCTGCGCTGCGTGCAGTGCCAGAACCAGTCGCTGGCCGACTCCAACGCGCAGATCGCCCAGGACCTGCGCCGGGAGGTGCTGCAGTTGATGCAGCAGGGCCACGACGACGCACAGATCAAGCAGTTCCTGGTCGCCCGCTACGGTGAGTTCGTGCTCTATCAACCACCGTTGCAGCCGGGCACCTGGCTGCTGTGGGGTGGCCCCCTGCTGGTGCTCGGCGCCGGTGCACTGGTGGTGCTGGGCATCGTCCGCCGACGTGGACGCATCGTCGGCGCGGCGCCGGCCGGCAAGGCCGATGAAGGAGACGAATGGTGAACCATTGGCTGCCGGTGCTGGCCGGCCTGGTTGCTGCGCTGATGGCAGCACTGGTGCTGTGGCCGTTGCGCCACCACGGTCGTCGCGGTTTCGCGGTGGGTGTGCTTGCGCTCGGCGTGGCCGGCGCCTGCCTGTATCTGCTGGTTGGTGACCCGCGTGCAGCACAGCTGCAGCCGGCGCCCTCGGTGGCGACATTGCGCGATGGCGTGCAGGCCCTGCAGGACGCGTTGAAGCGCGACCCGCAGCGTGCCGATGGCTGGGCATTGCTCGGGCGTTCGCAGGCCGAACTGGGCAATGCCTCAGCTGCGGCAGACGCCTTCGCGAAGGCCGCCGAATTGGCACCGGATGATCCGGGCGTGCTGGTGGAAGCCGCGCAGGCGCGCGCGCAGGCTGATGCCGGCAAGCAGTTCGATGACACCGCGATGGCCTGGTTGCAGCAGGCACGTACACAGGCCCCCGACGCCGAGCGCGCCAGCTGGCTGCTGGGCATCGCCCTGCGGCAACGCGGAAGGAATGCCGAGGCTGCGGACGTGTGGAGCGGCCTGCTGCCGCGACTGGAACCGGGTGCCGCGCAGGCGCTGCAGGCGCAGATCGCGATTGCCCGCGAGGCCGCCGGCCATGCGCCCGATGCTGGCGTTGCGGCGCCACCGGCGCTGCTGCAGGTGCGCGTGCAGCTGCCGGCACTGAACAACGACGAGTGGCCCGCCAGCACCCGGGTGTTCGTGCTGGCCCGTGCCGTCGGCGGCCCGCCGATGCCGGTGGCCGCTCGCAAGCTGCCGCTGAGCGGATTCCCGGACACGGTCGGGCTGGGCGACGGTGACAGTCCGATGCCAACCGCACCGCTGTCGGCCCATCGCGAAGTGGAAGTGCTGGCACGCATCTCACGCACCGGCAGCGCCAACCGCAGCGAGGGCGACCTGCAAAGCGACGTGGTGCGGGTGACGCTGCCGCATGACGGCGTGGTTGAGCTGCGGTTTCCCTGACTTGTAGAGCCGAGCCCACGCTCGGCTGCGATTGGCTTGCCGGCGCCCGCCAGCCGAGCATCGGCTCGGCTCTACAGCAGATCCACGCCATGCGTGGATACGACGGTCCGGTCCGCGTCCACCCGCTGCTGGAATCCAGCGTGTCGCCAGCTGCACATGCGGCCCCGCTAGAATGGCTGCATGACCGAATTCATCCCGCCCGGCACCCGCTTCCACGCCCTGCCTTCGCCCTTCCCGTTCAAGCGCGGTGGCGCCCTGCACGGCGCGCGCGTGGCCTACGAGACTTGGGGAACGCTAGCGGCCGATGCCAGCAATGCGATCCTGATCGTGACCGGCCTGTCCCCAGACGCGCATGCAGCGGCCAACGAGGCCAACCCGGCACCGGGCTGGTGGGAAGCGATGGTTGGCCCCGACAAACCCATCGATACCAACCGCTGGTTCGTGGTGTGCGTGAATTCGCTGGGCAGCTGCAAGGGCTCGACCGGTCCTGCCTCGCTCAACCCGGCCACCGGCCAGCCGTATCGTCTCGACTTCCCCGAGCTGTCGATCGAAGACGGCGCGCGCGCCGCCATCGAAGTCGTGCGTGCGCTGGGCATCGAGCAGCTGGCCTGCGTGGTCGGCAACTCGATGGGCGGCATGACCGCGTTGGCCGTGCTGATGCTGCACCCGGGCATTGCGCGCAGCCACGTCAACATTTCCGGCAGCGCGCAGGCGCTGCCGTTCTCCATCGCGATCCGCTCGCTGCAGCGCGAAGCGATCCGCCTTGATCCACGCTGGAATGGCGGCCACTACGACGACGACGCGTATCCCGAGTCCGGCATGCGCATGGCGCGCAAGCTGGGCGTAATCACCTACCGTTCGGCACTGGAATGGGATGGCCGCTTTGGCCGCGTGCGGCTGGATTCGGACCAGACCGACGACGATCCGTTCGGCCTCGAATTCCAGGTGGAAAGCTACCTGGAAGGCCATGCACGACGCTTCGTGCGTTTCTTCGATCCCAACTGCTACCTGTACCTGAGCCGCTCGATGGACTGGTTCGACCTGGCCGAGTATGCCGACGGCGACGTGCTGGCCGGGCTCGCGAAGATCCGGGTGGAGAAGGCGCTGGCGATCGGCGCCAACACCGATATCCTGTTCCCCGTGCAGCAGCAGCAACAGGTTGCCGATGGCCTGCGAGCCGGCGGTGCCGATGCGCACTTCATCGGCCTGGAATCGCCGCAGGGCCACGACGCCTTCCTCGTCGATTTCGAGCGTTTCGGCCCGGCCGTGCGCGGCTTCCTCGACGCGCTGTAGTGGCTTGGCAGCGCAACCTGGCGCTCGCCGCGTTCGGTGCGTTGATCGCGCTGATGGTCAGCGGTGTGCTGCCGCTGTGGCTGGGTGGCTGGTGCATGCTGGCCAGCGCGGTGTCGTTCGCGCTGTACGGCCAGGACAAGCGCGCGGCGCAGCGAAAGCAGTGGCGCACTCCCGAACGCACCCTGCAGCTGCTGGCCTTTGCCGGTGGCTGGCCGGGCGCGCTGCTGGGCCAGGCGCTGTTCCGCCACAAGCACCGCAAGGCCGCGTTCCAGTGGGTGTTCTGGTTGTGCGTGCTGGCCAACGTGGCCTCGATCTGCGTGATTTCGCCCAGGCTGACTGGCACCGGCAACTGGCGTGGCTGCCGCAGAACGCGCCGGTGTTTGCCGGCAGCGTGGCCGAGAACCTGCGCCTTGGTGAT